>CAMWBA010000136.1 GCA_947172355.1 uncultured Bacillota bacterium | reverse complement strand
GTCTCGCATTGTGCTTCCAGCTTACAGCAGGAGGTGTCCAATAAAACTCCCTTTTCATTTTTTGTTCCAATAAAAGCAATCCGGCTCGCACTCTGCTGCCCGAAGTTACTCTCCATCTGAATAGTCCCAGGTCTGCTGCGCAAGGAGGGCTCATACCGTTTCCTTTAACTCATCGCTAAAACCCTCGAGGTCTTTCCTACTGATTACGTCATTGTTGATAAGCGAAACGATGTTATAGCCATTCTTTTTTAAAATGGAGACTATCATTTGCTCCATGGTATTATCTTCATCGAAAAGGGCTTTCGTATCTTTCTCCCCTATTGCGCTTTTATTTGAAGTCCTCTCAAAATATCCTCATCCGCCGGGCAAAATTCATACTGTGGTATTTCCTCTGGAGTGATCCAGCGCATATCATTGTGCTCCAGCAGCTGGGGCGTTCCCTCGATGATTGCCGCATTAAACAGTGTCAGATGCACATTCAGATCTGGGTAATCGTGGTTCACCTCCGTGAACACTTCGCCCACTGAAATAGTGACAGCCAGTTCCTCCCGGCATTCCCTCGCCAGTGCCTGCTCTTTTGATTCTCCCAGCTCCACCTTGCCTCCCACAAACTCCCACAGCAAACCTTGCGCCTTATGAGCCGGACGCTGGCAAACCAGAAACCTGTCTCCGTCCCAAATCAACGCTGCTACAACCTCGGTCACTTTCTTCTCCATGCTACCCACCATCCTCAGCACAAGTTGCCTTTTTCCCCTATCTGTGCTATTTTATGAGTATACCACAAATTTCCCGCTGGGGGAAGTGTGCAACGGAGGTGTAATGCCATGGTACGCGAGATTATGCGGGACGAAGCGTTCCTCTCTCAAAAAGCCGAACCGGCCATCCTGGAGGATCTGCCTGTTGCTCAGGACCTGCTGGACACCCTGGCTGCCCACAAGGACGGCTGCGTGGGCATGGCGGCCAATATGATTGGTGTCAGCAAGCGGATCATCGTCTTTGACAACGAGGGCAAATATATGGTGATGTTAAACCCGGAAATCATCAAAAAGTCCGGTCCCTACCAGGCAGAGGAGGGCTGTCTCTCCCTCACCGGTACTCGGAAGGCCAAACGCTGGCAGTCGATCAAGGTGCAGTATCAGAACGAGAAGTTTCAGGTTCGCTTTAAGACCTTTACCGGCTGGACGGCCCAAATTATCCAGCACGAGATTGACCACTGCGAGGGGGTGCTGATTTGACATGGACTTCGATGCCTATATTGCCTGTCTGACAGGAAAAGATGCCAAGGCCGCCTATTCCCTTGCTCAGCAGATCACAGAGGAAAGCAGAGCTTCCGACGCCTGGTATTCTCACTTTGATGAGTTTGCCTCTCTCCTGTCCCACAAAAACTCTCTGGTCCGCAACCGGGCTATTTCCATCCTTGCGGCCAATGCCCGTTGGGACAGGGAGGGGAAATTTGACGCGCTGCTGGATGAATTTTTGTCCCATATCACCGATGCAAAGCCCATCACGGCCCGTCAGTGCGTGGCGGCGCTTCCGGAAATCGCGGAGGCAAAACCGGAACTCATTCCCCGCATCCGGACGGCATTGGAACAGGCTGACCTGAGCGGTTATCCGGACAGTATGCAGCCCCTTGTTTTGAAGGATATCATTGCGGCACTGGAAAAAATCAGGACATCGGGAAATCGGGAGGCTTGATCCATGCGCATCATCATTGCCCCGTCTAAGAAAATGGTGGTGGATACAGACAGCTTTGCCGTGGACGGCCTGCCTCACTTTCTGGAGCAGTCGGAGCGGTTAAAGGCTGTCCTCCAGAGCATGTCCCCCAAGGACTTGCAGGCCCTGTGGAAGTGCAACGACTCCATCGCAAAGCTGAATGTGGAGCGGCTGGAGCAGATGGACCTGTACCGTAATCTTACTCCAGCAATCCTCTCCTACGAGGGCATCCAGTACCGCTACATGGCCCCCGGCGTGATGGAGACAGCCCACCTGGACTACCTCCGGGAGCATCTGCGCATCCTCTCCGGCTTCTACGGCCTGCTGCGGCCCTTCGACGGCGTGACTGCCTACCGGCTTGAGATGCAGGCAAAGCTGGCGGTGGACGGCTGCCGGGATCTGTATCAGTTCTGGGGCAACCGGCTGGCCCGGCAGCTGGTCTCGGAGACAGACGTAGTGCTGAATCTGGCTTCCAAGGAGTACAGCAAGGCGGTGGAGACTTATCTGCCCAAAACCGTCCGGTTCGTCTCCTGTGTCTTCGGAGCGCTGAAAGACGGCAAGATCGTTGAAACGGGTACCAAATGTAAAATGGCTCGCGGGCAAATGGTGCGCTGGCTGGCGGAGAACCAAATCAAAAGCCCGGAGGACCTCCGGGCCTTTGACCAGTTGGGCTATCAATTCTGCCGTTCCGCTTCGGTGTCGAACCACACTGTATTTCTTTGGATACAGTCCTCCAAGGGTTGAGCCGCTTCTTGGTCAAAACGATTCCATATAAAATCCCCAGATTCCGGGAAAACTGGATCTGGGGTGATGATTATTATGGGATTTTTTCTTGGCGCAAGCAGGACAGGGCCCTATTTTGAAGGGTGCTACTTCAAGCACCAAAATCCGCAGGGGCAGACCCTTGCGCTGATTCCCGCGTTTCATATCGACGGCGGAGGGCGCCGAACCGCCTCCCTCCAGGTCATTTCAAGCGATGCGTCCTGGTGGCTGGAGTACCCAGAGGCGCAGCTGCAACTCTCCCGACAGCCATCTCGGATTCAAATCGGGCAATCCAGCTTCAGCAATCAGGGGATTGACCTCCACATTCAGCAGGATGGTCTTTCTCTCCGCGGCGCTGTGCACTATGGCCCGTTTACCATCCTGCGGTCCGATATCATGGGACCATTCCGATTTTTCCCAGGGATGCAGTGTTCCCACGGCGTCATCAGCATGGGGCATTCCCTGACGGGAGCGCTGGAGCTGAACGGCAAACGTTTGGATTTCTCCAATGGGATCGGATATATCGAGACCGACCGGGGCCGTTCCTTTCCCAGCGCGTACCTCTGGACCCAGTGCATTTGGGATGGGCCGGGGGCTGGCAGTCTGATGCTTGCGGTTGCAGCAGTTCCCTTGCCCGTGGGCAGCTTCACTGGCTGTATCTGCTCCGTTTTTTATGGCGGCCGGGAGTACCGTCTGGCTACCTACCGGGGCGCCAAACCTGAGGCGTGGTCCTCCTCCGGCGCGGTGATCCGCCAGGGGAAGTACCGCCTGGATGTGCAGCTGCTGAACCAGCGGAGGCAGACTCTTCGCGCCCCGGTAGAGGGCCGCATGGAGCGCACCATCCACGAAAGCCTCTGTGCGGAGGTACGCTACCGCTTCTGGCATGGAGACAATCTTCTGTTTCAGCATACCGACCCCAATGCCAGCTTTGAGTACTCCTCCGCAACGTGACTTCCGCAAAACCTTTGTCACCGCCGCCATGCAGAAGGCATACGGCGCAAAACGCTTCCTGTTTCACCCCGGCGGTTCACCGCAGCCAGGGACAGGAAGCGTTTCTGATTCCAGACGCAGAACCGCGTGGGAAGCCGCTTCTACCGCAACAATGGCATACTGCCGGTGAGCTGATTCACCTTCTTCTTTGCGCCGCAAATTCCGATGCCGAAATACCGCAGCGTATGTTCCGGAGCATGCCCCATTTTTTCCACAAATTCGTCATAGGTCTTGCAGCCTTGGGCCAGCTCAGAAAAATCCACCGCCGTCACATCCTGAAACTCTGTCTGGCGGAGTTTTTCCCGTATCTTCCGGATGGTCTCAGCCGAACCCTGCAATATCGACACAGGAAATTCGATAATACCGGCGTGCGCCCCGCCGTCCTGGTCGACAACATCCGCCCCCACCACCTCTGGGATATTTTTCCCCAGGGTGATACCCAGAATGGCCGCTGTATTTGCAATCAGCCCCCGCGGCAGGCTTTCGTCAATCACCATGACACATTTCTCATCGTTCCAATCCATACTGTTCTGCCTCTTTTCTCAAAAATAGTGTGTGCAAACCGGAATCTTGCCGGAACTCCGGACAAAACACCGCGGGCTTCAAGTCACTCCCCCTGATTCGTTCTCCGTGTTTCGCCGGTAAGCTCCAGGGGCCAGGCCAATCAAGCGGTGAAAATAGTTGGTAAAATGGCTTTGATCCGAAAAACCGGTGCGCAGCGCCGCCTCAACCGGGGGGACGCCTTGTTCCAGCAGCCGTTTCGCCTCCCCAATCCGAATGTTTTCCAAGTAGCTGTATGGCGTGACTCCCTTTGCCTTTGCAAACGCCCGGAGCAGGGTGGACCTACTCAAGCCGGCACAGCGGCAAATCTGTTCTAACCCGATGTGTTCTGCATAGTGCCGTTCCATAAAAGCACAGGCTCGCTCAATTTCCTCCCGGCACGCTGGCACACCGTATTCAAAGGGCTGGCCGTATGTTTGGACAAGCCGTCCAATCAAAAGCAGCAGACATTCTTCCTTGCCGAAAGCATCGGTGCCGTGCATCATCCAAGTATGGAGGGAGCGCAGACAGCGGGCAGCTTCTTCGTCCAAGATGACGTTTTGCGAAAACCTGGGAAGTTCCCGCCTGCCGGTCACCTCCTCTGCCAAGTCCAGCATGACAGCCTTTGCCGCATTAAGTCCCCAATAATCCAATGTTCCGCCGTCTTTCTGCACGCAGGCGTGGGTATCACCGGGATTGAACAGGAGAATGCTGCCTTTTTGTACGGTATACTCTCGATCTTTGCAGGACAGCGCCCGCTCCCCATCCTCCATCCATCCAATCACATAGTATTCATGGAAATGGTTGGGAAAGGGTTGGACACTCCCTTTGAGACGGTAAGCCTCCATACGCAGCTGCGCGTCATAGACCACCGTTCGCACCTCTTGTTTCATGCGGCCTTCCTCCTTGTCTACACCAGTATTATACCAGACACCCCCTCCGCTGGCTTGTAAAATATCTTCATTTGTCCTGTCCCGGCTGTATAAAAAATGGACCGGCGGATTCCGTTCCGCCGGTCCATTTTACAAAGTTGGGGCAGCTCAGCACAGCTACAGATACTCCACATAGGTCTCCAGCTCAGCCCAAGAAAGGTTCTGGTCCTCGATTGCGTTCCAGCTGGAAAAATTGGCCTCCAGCTCCTGCCAGGTGAGAAACCAAAAATCATAGGTAATTCCCAGATGGGCGGGCAGGATATCCTCAATAATTTTTTTCAGTTCCGGAAAGTCCCTCGGCTCTCCGGCCACCCCGGGAAAGGAGACTGCAACCTCTCCCCTTCCCCGCTCCTTTACCACTGCGGGAATGCCGCAGCCAATCACGGTGTCGTTGATCGCCTCCTGTGTAAAGCTGTCTCCGCCGATGCGCAGCAAGGCGGCCAAAGCGGCGGCCAGCCTTTTGGGGTCCGAAGCCACCGGCCGGCGGGCAAAGAGTCTGGCGGTCCTTTCCAGTCCCCAGCTCTCTGCCGTCAGCAGCGAGCTCTCCCGCTGTACCTCCTCCATCCGCCCCATCGCACCGTCCAGGGCCGCTCCCTGCACCTCCAGCTCTCCGCCGCCGAATGTGCCCTCCAGGCGATAGACGCCCAAAGGCCGCAGCAGCTCTTTCAGATATTGGGCGTAGCTCATCCTTTCTCCTCCACACGCAGTATCCCCAGCACAGGCAGCACATCAGCGGCCACCTTCACATCCGCCGCCGGGGCGGCAATCGCATAGTTTTTCACTCCATCGCAGCCAAAAACCAAGCTGCCCAACCGGGCCCGCAGGATATCCTGTCCCAGCAGTTTCCCGGTAAACCAATCTCTCAGCTTTTTTTCCACCTGTTCCAGCACCTGCGCCTTGTTCCAGCCCTCCTCGGCCTCCACCTGGACCGCCAGGTTCACCGTCACCGTCTCCGGTGCCCGGACCACCAGATCCACCGCAATCTCCCGGCGCGCCTCAAAGTAAACCCGCAGCTGTTCCAGCAGGTCCTCGTCGGGCAGGCCGGAGAGGGTGGCGGGCACAATGTCCACCGATCCCACCCCTCGGGGCCGGGATACCACCGCCGCTGCCGCCACCTGGTCAAAGGACAGCGCCCCTTGCTGATAAAAGGCCGCGTTGGCCCCGTTGGGCAGGCGCCGGAAGCTCTCCAGCACCCGCTCCCGCAGTCCCTCGTCCGTTTCGCCGTCCGCCCCGCCGGCGCAGGGCGCGGGATTGCTGCAGCCCGCAACCCCCATCGGGGCCACCGCCATTGACACGATGGCTCCCGCAGACACATTGCCCGCCGTTCCCGGCTCCAGCGCCCGGACCGGCACGTCCACCGTCTGTTTTCCCGCCCCCAGCACAGCGGGTTTTGTGGTCTCAAACCGCACCAGCCCGGCGGTCATACACACCGTCCCCAGAGGAATCTCTCTGGAAGATTCCGCCGTCTCGTCCGCAGCAAAGCGGACCATCCCCTCCGCCGCCACCGGCGGCTTGCGCTCCAGCCCCCGCAGCTGGGCGTGGCAATCCAGATATTCCCCCTCTGCCGTTTGGGGAAATGCCTGCCGGACCACCCATTCCGCCTGGACATACAGCGACCAGACCTGCGCCGCCACCGCATACAGCCGCGCAGACAGGTCGCACCCCTCCCGGGGCTCCAGTCCGGTCCGCTCTCCAAAGCATGCCAGCATCTCCTGATAAATCTCGTCCACCGTTTTCATCCCTTCCCTCCTTCCCGGTTCACACCGTCAACTGAACGGCCAGCTGCTCTCCCTGCCACTCCAGCCGGACGGTAAGCCGTCCCAACTCCCCGGTCTGCTCCAATTCCACCGCCTCCACCTTTAGTTCCGGTTCTTCCCGCAGGGCCTCCGCCACATACTGCACCGCCAGCGCCTGCCGGGCGGAGGGCCGTTCCCGGCTCAGCTGATACAGCCTGCTGCCCAGCTGCGGCAAAAAGGGCAGCATCCCCCGACGTGCGGTCAGCCGGAAGAGCACCCGGGCCAGCACCTCCTCCCCTTCCGACAAAACGGTCAGCCCTCCCGTTCCATCGGGGATATACTCCCCATCCACCAGCTTCCGCTCCATTCCGCTCCCCCCTTATGACGATAAAATCGCTTTGACCATTTCCAGAACCACCTGGTAAAGCGTCTGGCCGTTCAGATACAGATTCCCGGTCAGCTCCAGCCGCTCCTGTCCCAGATAGACAGAACAGTTCCCGCCCTTCAGCCGCACCTCCCCCGGCTTCAGCGGGCCGTCTCCGTCCCGCTCCTGAACGGTGCCCAGTACGCAGGGGGACTCCCCCTCCGCCCCGGCCTTCAGC
>CAMWBA010000135.1 GCA_947172355.1 uncultured Bacillota bacterium | reverse complement strand
TAAACTCTTCACGCCTAAACCTGGTGAAGTGACTCATGGAACAGCAAAGGAGGCCACCTAAATGCCCCGTCCAAGAAAGAACGCCGAGTCAGAGACAGACGCCGCCAAAATGCGCGACATCGAAGCCTATACCCATGATGATAAAAAGCGGGCCAACAACCCGCCGGTGGGCATGGCCCAGCACGACAAAGCGAAGGAGAAAGTGAAAACCTACCAGTTCGACCCTCACCTTTCCCCCTCCCTGCAATGGGCGGGCAAGGCGGAGGGGATGAGCTTTGACGTACCCACTTCCTCCATCCACATCCACGAGTCCATCAAGCCCTTCAATATCATTGCGCAGATCACAAAGGCATACTCGGAGGCGGAGGAGGACCAGCTTGAGGGACAGGTCGGCTTATTTGCCGCCGAGACTCCGGCGGAGCGGATGCGCCGCCGCAGGGAGGCCATCGAGTTTTATCAGCACGGCGTTGACTGGACGAACCGGCTGATTGCGGGAGACAGCCTGGTCATCATGAATTCCCTGCTGGAGAAGGAGGGCATGGCCGGACAGGTGCAGATGGTCTACATCGACCCGCCCTACGGCATCAAGTACGGCTCTAACTTCCAGCCCTTTGTGGACAAGCGGGATGTGAAGGATAAAAAGGACGAGGACCTGACCCAAGAGCCGGAGATGATCAAAGCTTTCCGGGACACCTGGGAACTGGGCATCCATTCCTACCTGACCTATCTGCGCAACCGCCTGCTGCTGGCGCGGGAACTGTTGACCGACAGCGGGAGCGTGTTTGTGCAGATTAGTGATGAGAATGTGCATCTGATTCGCTGCGTCTGCGATGACGTTTTTGGTGTGGAAAATTTTGTTACACAAATTTTATACAAAAAGACCACTGGCGCGGGTAGCCCCAATGAGCTTTCCGCACCTGCCGCTGTGGGTGATTACATAGTATGGTATGCTAAAAATAGAGCATCGTATAAATTTCACACACTTTTTAAGAATAAAATACCAGATGGTAGTGGCAGTGAATCTTATACTCGGATAGAGTTATATGATAAACGCCGTATGTCAGTATCAGAATGGGAAAAGCAGTCTGGTATGGCATTGACCAGTCAATCTATCCCTGAAGGTGCCAAATTATTTACATTAAGTTGCATGACATCTCAAAGCGGAGTAGAAAAAACTAAATACCCTGTACATCTGGGTGGTAAGGTATATACACCAGATAAAGGTGTGTGGAAAACAAGCCAGCAGGGTATGGATAATTTACTCAAGGCAAATCGCGTAATGGCCACATCAAGAAACGATATTCGTTATGTCCGCTATTTTGATGACTTCCCATGTATGCCAATTACAAATTTATGGGATGATTGCGGAATGGCTGATAAGATATATGTGGTGCAAACTGCGTTAAAAGCAATCCAACGCTGTATGCTCATGACCACCGACCCTGGCGACCTGGTGCTGGACATCACCTGCGGCAGCGGCACCACCGCCTATGTGGCCGAGCAGTGGGGCCGCCGTTGGATCACCTGCGACACCTCCCGGGTTGCCATCACCCTGGCCAAGCAGCGGCTGATGACCGCCACCTTTGACTACTACAAGCTGGCTCACCCGGAACAGGGTGTGGGCAGCGGTTTCATCTACAAAACTGTTCCCCATATTACGTTGAAATCCATTGCCAACAACGAGCCGCCCGCCACCGAAACCCTTTACGACCAGCCGGAAATCGACAAGACCAAGATCCGTGTGACCGGGCCGTTTACCGTGGAGGCCCTTCCCGCTCCCGTGGTCAAGCCGCTGGACGATCTAGGCGACATGGAGGAGGACGTCAGCGCCAAGCAGACCGACTGGCGGGATCAGCTTCTGGCCACCGGCATCCTGGGTCGGGGCGGCGCGAAGCTGGAGTTCAGCCGGGTGGAACCGCTGTCCGGCACGAAATTCCTGCAAGCCGAGGCCGAGACAAAGGAGGACACGCCCCGCCGGGCGGTGATCTGCTTCGCCGGGGAGTCCAAGCCGCTGGATTCCCGCATGGTAGCCATGGCGCTGGACGAGGCAGAGGCACTGCGCCCCGCCCCAAAACTGATCATCTTTGCCGCGTTCCAGTTTGACCCGGAGGCCGCAAAGGATATTTCGGAAACAAATTGGCCTGGCGTGACGCTGCTGCAAACGCAGATGAATACGGACCTGATGACCGAGGATCTGAAAAAGAAGCGTTCCTCTGACCAGTCCTTCTGGCTGGTGGGCCAGCCGGACGTGGAGTTGATCCGGGATGGTCGCAGTAAAACCCGATATAAGGTGCGGGTCAATGGGTTCGACTACTATGATGTGAAAAAGGGCACTGTAGAGTCCGGCAGTACCTCCCGTATCGCCATGTGGATGCTGGATACGGATTACGATGGAATGTGCATCGTGCCCAAGCAGGTTTTCTTCCCCATGGGAGGAAAAAAGGACGGCTGGAACAAGCTGGCGAAAACACTGCGGGCAGAGATCGACCCGGACCTGATCGAAAAATTTGCTGGGAATGAGTCCCTGTGGTTTACCGTGCAGCCCAACTCCCGAATCGCGGTGAAGATCATTGACGACCGGGGAATTGAAAGCCTGAAGGTGATAAGGGTAGGTGAAGACTGATGGCGGGAATTGATCAGCTTATTATCAATTCGGCCTATCGTGAGCCGACCCATCACTGGAAGTACGATCTCAACGGCCAGACATTCCAGAGAGAGCCGGGCCGCCGTCCAGCGGGCTATTTTGTGGCTGGGCAGGGGTCCAATCAGTACAACGATATCGGGCAGTTCATGGAGCTGCCGCTGGTGAATATGATCCGGCCCCGCGTCAAGGCATGGCGGGAGGCGGGGTATCCAGGAGTCACCGGCGTGACCAAAAAGCTGTTGGAGCACTGGAATGACAAGGATGTTCGGCAGTACCAGTTCTTTTTCTGCCAGATGGACGCTATGGAAACTCTGATCTGGCTGACGGAAGCGCCGGAGGCAGACCGTGTCGGCGTTGATATTCCCGGCGACGGCGGCGCATTCCGGCGCATCTGCACCAAGCTCTGCACCGGTGGCGGAAAGACGACCGTCATGGCCATGCTGATTGCGTGGATGGTCTGTAATAAAGCCACTTATCCCCAGGATAAGCGGTTTTCCAAGTATGTGTTCATCGTCGCCCCCGGCCTGACAGTCAAAAGCCGCCTCCAGGTGTTGCAAACCGGAGGCGAGGACAATTATTACACGCAGTTTGGTGTGGTGCCGGTTGGCCTGATGGACAAGCTGCGCCAGGGCAAGGTATTGATTACTAACTGGCAGGCATTGGCCTGGGACAGCGAGGAAGCTGTGCAGAAGCGCCGCAGTGTTGACAAGCGCGGTGTCAAAAGCGATGAAGCCTATACCCGTGAGGTGCTGGGCGAGCTGGCAAACACGCAGAATATCCTTGTCATCAACGACGAGGCCCACCATGCCTGGCGCAAAAATCCTGAGAACAAAGGAAAGCTGACAAAGGAGCAGAAGGAGGCGGAGCAGCAGGCCACCATCTGGATCAGCGGCCTGGATCGCATCCATAAGACCCGGCATATCCTGACTTGCTATGATTTCTCTGCCACGCCTTTTGCCCCCTCTGGCAAGAAGAACGACGAGGAAGCTCTGTTTGGCTGGATTGTGAGCGATTTTGGTCTAAACGACGGCATTGAGTCTGGGCTGGTGAAGACGCCCCGTGTTGTGGTGCGGGATGACGGTGTGCCGGATGCGGAAAGTTTTCGTTCCAAACTGTACCACATTTATGCGGACGACACCGTGAAAGACGACATCAACCGGGCCGCTCAGCCGGAAGAGCCGCTGCCGGATTTGCTGACACAGGCGTATTATCTGCTGGGCAAGGACTGGCAGGTCCTGTACCAAGCGTGGCAGGATGCCGGAGCCGTTGTGCCGCCGGTGATGATTACAGTGGCCAATCGCACGGAGACTGCCGCCCGTATCAAATATGCTTTCGACCATGGGAGGATTCCTGTGCCGGAGCTATGTGTGCCGGAGCTGACAGTGCATATCGACTCTAAAACCATGGATGAGGCGGAAAGTGTAGTTCCCCAAGCAGCAAGTCCCAGTGATGATGAAAGCGAACGGAAACTCAGCAAAAAAGACGCCGTTGCTATCCTGCGAGAGACGGTAGATACTGTTGGGCAGAGAGGGAAACGTGGAGAGCAGATCCGAAATGTGATTTCCGTTGGTATGCTTTCCGAGGGCTGGGACGCCAAAACGGTGACGCATATCCTTGGACTGCGGGCTTTTTCCAGCCAGTTGCTCTGTGAGCAGGTCGTTGGGCGTGGTCTGCGGCGGACAAGCTATGATCTCGCCGAGGGCAGCGATATGTTTACGCCGGAATATGTGAATATCTTTGGTATCCCCTTCTCGTTCCTGCCTCACGAGTCCGATGAACAGGGAACGCCACCTGTTACACCGCCTAAAACTCAGGTTGAAGTGGTCAAGGAGCGGGCGGAATACGAGATTAGCTGGCCCGATGTCATCCGGCTGGACCGTGTGTTTAAGCCAAAGCTCTCCGTTGACCTTCAACAGATAGACACACTGGAGCTAAATGCGGCGGATACCAGATTGCGTGCCGATCTCGCTCCTGTTGTCGATGGAAAAACGGACCTCACGAAATGTACGGAGATTGATCTGCAAAAGCTGGATGCGGAGCTTCGGATGCAGCGCATCGTCTTTGAGGTATCCGGTCAGGTCTACGATCTGATGAAAGCATCCTGGCAAAGTGAGGGGACAAAATTTGCCCTGTTAGGACAAGTCATCCGTTTGGTGGAGGAATATCTAAAATCCGGGTCGATTATTGTCAATCCGCCACTATTCAATACCGATCCAGTCCGGCAGCGAATCATCTATATGATGAGCATGAATAAAATCGTGCAGCACCTGTGGTCCTATATCAAATTGGAGCAGACCGAAAAAATTGTGCCGATATTTGATTCCAACAAGAAAATTCGCTCTACTAGAGATATGCCCACTTGGTTTACTAGCAAACCCTGCTTTATTACCCAACGCTCCCATATCAGCCACTGTGTTTTTGACAGTGCGTGGGAATCCACAGAAAGCTATGTCATTGAAAAGAATCCTCACGTTGTCGCTTGGGCCAAAAACGATCACCTCGGATTTGAGATTACCTATGTCTTTGATGGTGTTGTCCGAAAGTATCTTCCGGATTTCCTTCTCCGGCTGGATAACGGAAAGATTCTTGTGCTGGAGACGAAGGGGCAGGAGACCCGTCGGGATAAAGAGAAGCGCAAGGCTTTGACTGAGTGGGTTGAGGCGGTCAATGGTCTCGGTGAGTATGGTGAATGGTGCAATGATGTGTCCTATAACGTGGCGGATGTGGATGGCATTATCCAGCGATTTATTGAGTAACTAGGATTGCTTGCACTATTTTGGAGTGAAACATTTGTTTGACAACATAGGGAAATTGTGGTACAATTATAAGTGGGGAGATCTGGAGATACGACATGAAGAAATAGAATTTTTCATTTGAGTGTTTACTTTTTGAGAAAAATGAGTAAAATATAAACAGGGAGGTGTGAGGAATGTTTAGCAAGAATCTAAAATACTATCGCCTCAAGAAGGGGCTTACGAAAAAAGCTCTTGCTGACAAAGCGAATGTCTCCCCAATGGCGATTACGAACTATGAGAGCGGCAAGAGAAAACCGGATATGGATACCTTGAAAAGTTTGGCTGAGGCACTGGAGGTCCGAGTTTCTGACTTCCTTGTAATGAGGAGCGAAACTATAAAATTCAGCCACGGTGAATTTCGGAAAAATTTGACCTTGTCTCAATCTCAGCAAGAATTTGTGCGTGAAAGCGTAGAGGAATACTTCGACCGGTTTATGACCGCTGTGGATATCCTGGGCGGAGAGGTGTTGCCGGACGCTCCGTCCTGCCATGTGTTAGAGCTTTCTGCTGACGACGAAGGGAATGCCGCTCTGCTTCGGGAGCATTTGGGCTTTTCAAAGGACGGTCCAATCGAGGAGTTGATTGGGAAGCTGGAAAACAAGGGTGTTCTGATTTATGAATGCGATGTTGACAACAGAAGCTTTTCAGGGATGAATGGTTTTGTCAATGACCGGCCATACGTTGTAATCAACCCCCGCATGAGTCCAGAACGGATTCGATCTACTATTGCACATGAATTGTCTCATTTGATGTTTATTTGGCCTGAAAATATGCCTGAAAAAGAGATTGAAGACAAAGCAACTGCAATCAGTGGATCGTTCCTGTTTCCAAAGTCTGATGCGCTTCGTGAGTTGGGGGTCAAGCGTTCTTCAATTACTCAGGATATGACCCTGGTTGCAAAAGAATATGGTATCTCTATGATGCTTTTGGTAAAGCGAAGCGAAATCGTCAAGATCATTTCGGCCTCCGTAGCGCGTAACTTTTATATCAGGGCATCCCAAAAGGGGTGGAGGACTGCGGAACCAAGCCGCATTGCGGCAGAACATCCCTTGCTATTTGAACAGCTTGTCTACAGGGCAGTGAATGAACAGGAGATCAGCGTTCAGCGTGGTGCAGAGCTTTTACAACGATCCTTTGATGAAGTGATCAGTATGTGTCGCTTGAATGAGGTATGATCTATGGAGTACGTCAGCAGCGATACAAATATCTGGATTGATTTCTCCGTCATCCAGAAAATAGAGTTGCCATTCAGGCTGCCCTATACATACATTATGAGCGAAGATGCCATAGCCGATGAACTGCTGTCCCCGCCGGAGCTTGGGCAGGAACTGATATCGCACGGCTTAAAACCGGTTGAAATCTCTATCGAGGAGTTTGAACTGGCTCAATCTTATGGTGAGAAGTATATAAAACTTTCTATTTACGATAGGATAGCCCTTTCGATTGCAAAGAATCGGAACATTACATTGCTGACAGGCGATGGAGCATTACGAAGGGCAAGCCGAGAAGAAGGAGTGTGCGTGATAGGGACAATCGGGATCATGGATCGACTGTTAGAAAGAGAGTTGGTCAGCGAAGCGGAGTATGTGGAATGTCTTCAGAGGCTGAAACAGCAGAATGGCGGTTCGGTACGATTGCCTTCGGCTGAACTTGAAGCAAGGTTGGAAAAACATTCTGCGGAAAATTGCGGCGGACGGGGCTGACTACTATTTGACTACTAACGCTACGAAACAATGCTTATCCAGTCTCAAGTAACCTTACGGCATTGGATGGGATTCTCATGGAATTGTACGCTTTTCAACACTTTTAGGCAATAAAAAAGCGACCTAATCCCATTGGTAAGGATGAGGTC
>CAMWBA010000134.1 GCA_947172355.1 uncultured Bacillota bacterium | reverse complement strand
TCCTCCTCATAGTCGATGGCCAGGGCGTATTCGTTCCGGGGGGCGAAGGGGTCCCCTTTAGGGGGATGGAGCAGGCTGGGAGGCATTCCGGGTATGGTGTACAGGCGGTCCCGCCCTCGGGCCAGGGCGGGCAGCGCCCGCAGCAGCCCCCAGGTGTAGGGGTGCCGGGGGTCGTAGAAAATTTCCTCCGCCGTACCGATCTCCACAATCTTTCCAGCGTACATCACCGCCACCCGGTCCGCCACCCGGGCCACCACCCCCAGGTCGTGGGTGACAAAGACACAGGCGGTCCCCAGCCGGCCCTGGATCTCCCGGAGCAGGTCCAAAATCTGGGCCTGGATGGTCACATCCAAGGCGGTGGTGGGCTCGTCCGCGAAGAGGATGCTGGGGTTTCCCGCCAGGGCAATGGCCATCACGGCCCGCTGGCGCATCCCGCCGGAGAAGCTGTGGGGATAGAGGGCCATTCGCTCCTCCGGGCAAAGGATCCCCACCAGAGTCATCAGCTCCGCCGCCCTGGCCCGGAGGTCCGGGCGGGACATGCGGGGCTGGCTCACCCGCACCGCCTCAACGATCTGGGCCCCGATGGTCATGGTGGGGTTAAGAACGGTCATAGGGTCCTGAAAGATCATGGAGAAGAGTCTGCCCCGCAGGGCGCACATGTCCTGTTGGGAACAATGGGTGATGTCCGTGCCGTTGACGGCGATGCGGCCCGAGTGGATTCGCGCCGACTTGGGGAGCAGCTTCAGAATGCTTTTGCACAGCACGCTCTTACCGCAGCCCGACTCCCCCACAATAGCCAGCACCTCCCCGGGCGCCAGGGAAAAGCTGACGTTCCGCACCGCCTGAACCTCTCCGGCGGGGGTGGAAAAGCGGACGGAGAGGTGGTCTACTTTGAGCAGTTCCGGCATAGTTCCTCCTGTTTGATGTGCAGCCAGAGTTTAAACAAAGCCCTAGCTGTCGATGGTCCACTGGTGGACATTCCAGAAGATACCCACCCCGTGGTGTCCCATCACCGTATCTCCGGCGATGCCCCGGAGGGTGGATTTGGCCACATAGTTTGCGTCGATGTAGCAGAGAAAGACGTAGGGCGGGTCGCCGGCCAGCTCCTCCTGGAACCGGTCGTAGTACATCCCGCGGACGGCGGGGTCCGCAGACTGGCGGGCCAGCGTCAGGCATTCATCCACCTTGGGATTGGAGTAGCCATTGTAGTTGGCCCCCTTCCCGGTGCCGAACACTTTATAGGTGTGGTCGTCGGCGTCGAAGGGGCTGCCCCAGCCGATGAGGCAGGCCATCTGTCCGCTCCAGTCCATCCGGGCGGGCAGGTCCACTGTGCAGCGGATGCCCGCTTCCCGGAGCTGTTGGGCGGCGGCCTGGGCGATGTCGATGCGGTCCTGCTCTCCGGCCATTACGCTGATGACAAAGCCGACCTCCTGCCCCGCCCGCTCATAAAAGCCCTCCGCCCCCATGGTGCAGCCCGCCGCCTCCAGCAAGGCTCTGGCCCGGGCGGGGTCATAGTCGTAGCGCTCCACCTCCGGGTTGTTGTAGCGGTTGCGCTGGAGGGGGCCATAGGCGGCCATGCCCTGGCCCAGAAGAACCGAGTCAATGATGGCCTGGCGGTCGACGGCGCAGCAGATGGCAGGGATCAGGTCCCGGTTTTCGGACCAGTAGGGGTGGCGGAAATTGAAGAGGATGCCCCGGTAGTCCGCGGTGGTCATGTCATAGCGGACAAAGCCCGCCCGGTCCTGGAAATTTTGTGCGTTTCGGGGGTCCAGCAGGGCCAGGTCCAGCTCGCCGGACTCCAGCTGGAGGGCCTGGGCGTTGTCGTCGCCCACAATTTTAAAGATAATGCGGTCAATCTGGGGCGCGCCCAGATAGTAGTCCTCGTTCTTCACCAGCACAATGGACTGGCCCGGGTCCCAATGTTCCAGCTTGTAAGGGCCGGTGCCCACAGGGGAGCGGAAGAAGTCGGACAGCTGCATGTCCTCGCCCTCCAGCAAGTGGCTGGGCAGGACGGCCATGGTCATGTACTCCAAAAAGGCCGCGTTGGGAGCGGAGAGCCGGAAGGCCACCGTCCTGTCGTCCAGAACGGAAATTTCCTCCACATCCTCATAGTTGGGTGCGTTTTCCGACCCATTCTCCGGGTCCATAATGGCCGCAATGGTAAATTTCACATCCCGGGCGGTGAGGGGCTGGCCGTCGTGCCACCGGATCCCTTCCCGGAGGAAAAAGGTATAGGTGCAGGCCTCCGGATCATAGTCCCAGCGCTCCGCCAGGCCGGGAACGATCTGGTTCTCGCCGTCATGGGCGGTAAGGCCGTTGAAGAGCAGCAGGTTGATCTCGCCGTGCTCGTCCATGGCGGGGTTGATGCGGGTGTAGTCCGCGCTGCCGTAAACAAGGGTAGAGCCCTCCCCTCCCACGGAGGGCTGGGGTGCGCCGCAGGCAGCCAGGGAAAGGAGAACGGCCAGGGCTGCCAGATGGAAAACCAATTTTTTCATACATTACCTCCGGTCGGACACAAAAAGGCATATGGTCCTTCTTCAGAAAGGGCCATATGCCTTCTTAGCATATCAATTCCAATGGATGCAGGTTCGGGAGCCGCCAAGTGGAACGCTTGGCGTTCCGGAGCCTGTTTCATACAGACAGGCTCAGTATATCGAAAAAAAGAGGCTGTGTCAAGGGAAAAATAGGGCCGCCGCAGAGAAGATCCGCGCGCTCCCCCGACCGGCAGTCCGGGTATGGGTTAGGACTTTTGCGGCAGCTCTCTGCGGACCAGCAGCGACCAGAAGGAGACCACGCCGGCCCAACCCAGCCCGGTGGCCAGAGCGACGGCGGGCAGCCCCATTCCATGGGCCAGGAGGGCGGACAGAATCACCCGCAGGGAGATATGTCCGGTGGCCCCGATGACCGGAAGATCGACCCGGCCCCGGCCCCGGAAATAGCCGGCCAAGCCGCTGCCCAAAAAGTTAAACACATAGAAGCAGGCCACCAGGCGCAGATAGTCCATAGCGGGCGTTAGGGCGGCCTGGTTCCCCTTTGGGAGCACCAGTGCCAAGCAGGGCGCTGCCCCCGCCGCCATCACCAGGGCCATAAACAGGCCGAAGACCAGCAGCAGCTTTTCTCCCTGAAGAAATCCTTCCCGCACCCGCTGGTCCTCCCCCGCGCCGGTATTCTGTCCGGTAAACACGGCCACCGCCGCCGCGCCGCTGTCGCCGAAGGAATTGGCAAAGCCCTCCACCCGGGTGGCGGCGGTAAAGGCGATGATGGCGTCTTCCCCCAGGGAATTGACCGTCCCCTGGACCAGCAGCTTTCCGATATACAGACTGCACATGTGCAGGGCGGTGACAAAGCTGAACCGGGCGGTCCGCCGGAGCAGGGGCAGGTCCATCACCATGTCCGCCCGGTGGAACATCAGTGTCGGGAAGCAAACGCGCAGATACACTGCGCACAGCCCAGCCGCCAGCGCCTGGGCCAGAACGGTAGCCAGGGCTGCGCCGGACACCCCCATGGACCGTCCGGCCACAAACCATACATCCAGCGCCAGATTTGCTCCCATAGACAGGGCCAGAAAGAACAGGGCCGCCCGGGTGTTGCCCACCGCCCGCAGTACACCGGAGAACAGATGGTAGGCAAAGGCGGCGGGAAAGCCCAAAACAATGATCCGCAGATAGCTCAGCGCGTGGGCTGCCACATTGTCCGGCGTGTGCAGCAGGGCCAGCAGGGCGGGCAGCGCCAGCAGTCCCAGTCCGGTGAGGGCCAGCGACACGCCGGCGCCGAACACACCGGACAGATAGAAGTCCCGGCGGAAGGTCCGGCCGTCCCCCGCCCCATAGAACTGGGACAGGAGGGTCCCCACCCCGTCGCACCCGCCGCTGATAAGAAACAGGAACAGATTCATCACCGAACCGGCCACCCCAACCGCCCCAAAGGCGGCGTCCCCCACAAAACGGCCTACAATCACCGCGTCCACCGTGTTGTAAAGCTGCTGAAGAATATTGCCCGCCAGCAGCGGGACGGACAGGGCGATCAGCTGCCGGCCGATCGGTCCATGGGTGAGCTGGGCATAGGCCATAGGGCTCCCTCCGTTTGTATGTCCCCAGGAAAGCGCTCCTTTGGGACGGAATGGTCCGCCGTCTCCGCCAGGGCGGAGGGTGGATTTTCTACAGTATAACAGTCCAAATATCCCTTGTAAAATGCCGATTATTTCGATATAATATAATCTGCCGGTTATATTTTAGCGGTTCCGGAACCGAATACCAGCGTTCCGTTTGGGTTCCGCCCCCGGAAGAAGCGGAGCCTGCCTTTGCAGGCCCGCACCTTGCGCGAAGGATGTGATACCATGACTCAGCAGGGCATTGAAGTCTTTTTTGCGGTGGCAAAGCTGGGCAGCGTCTCGGCTGCTGCCCAGGCCCTCTATATCACCCAGCCGGCGGTCAGCCGGCACCTGCGCACGTTGGAGGAGGACCTGGGCTGTACCCTGTTCGTGCGGGGCAGAGGGAGGCGGCAGGTGGAACTCACTCCCCAGGGCCGGGACTTTGTTCCGGTGGCGGAAAAGTGGCGCCTGCTGTGGCAGGAGACCCGGACGCTGACCGGGCCGGGCCGGACCCAGGCGCTGAGGGTTGCCTCGGTGGGCAGTCTGTCCACCTATCTGCTCCCCCCGGTGTTTCGGGACTTTCTCGCCCCCGGCCGGGCGCTCACCTTTCACAACTATCACTCCCGGGAAGCCTATGACTATGTGGCCCAGGGGCTGGTGGACCTCGCCCTCATCTCGGACCACATGTACCACCCCCAGGTGGAGACCATCCCGGTGTTCCGCTCCGCCATGGTGCTGGTCACCGGACCGGGGCTGGACTGGCCGGATCGGGTTGCCCCCTCCTGTCTGGACCCCGCCAAGGAACTGCGTCTGCCCTGGAATCCGGAATACGACCTTTGGCACTCCTTCTGGTTCAGCCCGGCGGCGGTTCCAAGGGCGGTGCTGGACCAGATGTCGCTGCTGGAGGAGTTTTTCTCCTGGCGGGACCGCTGGCCGGACAGCTGGGCCATCGTTCCGGCCATAGCCGCCATCCCGCTGGCCCGAAAGCTGGACCTGACCGTCCGTCCCCTGGAGGACGGACCTGCCGACGAGATCATATACTGCCTCCAGGGGCCCCAGCGGGAGACAAGTCTCACCCGGGCCTTTCTGGACTGTTTGGAGCGGGAGCTGGCCAGACGGCCGGAGGTGGAGCCGCTGCTGCGCAGGCCCCATACCGGCTGAACGTGCCCGAGAGGAAAGCGGTTGGTTCCGGAAAGAACGAGACCGGACCCGCAGAGCCAAGGCGGGTCCGGTCTGTGTTATCCCTGATTTTGCGCCTCCACCAAGCGCACGCCGCAGTACTGCTCCCGCAGCTTGGGTTTTTCAATCTTGCCGGTGGGGTTGCGGGGGACAGGGGCAAAGATGATCTTCCGAGGGCGCTTGTACCGGGGCAGGTCCATGCAGAACTGGTTGATCTCGCTCTCGGTACAGCTCATCCCCTCTTTGACCTGGATGATGGCGGCGGCAATTTCGCCCAGCCGCTTGTCGGGCAGACCGATGACCGCCACATCGTGGACCTTGGGATAGGCGGACAAAAAGTCCTCAATCTGCACCGGGTAGAGGTTCTCGCCGCCGGAAATGATCACGTCCTTCTTCCGGTCCACCAAAAAGACGAAGCCGTCCTCGTCCTGGCGGGCCATGTCGCCGGTGTGGAGCCAGCCGTTTTCCAGCACCTCGGCGGTAGCCTCTTCGTTGTGATAGTAGCACACCATCACGCCGGCGCCCTTGACGCACAGCTCGCCCACCTCCCCTGGCTGGACGGGCTGGTTCTGCTCGTCCACAATTTTAATCTTCCAGCCGTAGCCGGGGACGCCGATAGCCCCCACCTTGTGGACGTTGTTCACCCCCAGGTGGACGCAGCCCGGACCGGTGGACTCGGACAGGCCGTAGTTGGTGTCGTACTTGTGGTGGGGGAAGTACTCCAGCCAGTGGCGGATGAGGGAGGGGGGCACCGGCTGGGCTCCAATGTGCATCAGCCGCCATTGGGACAGCTGAAACTGTTCCGGTTTCAGCTCCCTCCGGTCCAGGGCGGCCAGGATATCCTGGGCCCAGGGCACCAGCAGCCAGACGATGGTACACCGCTCCTGACTGGCCGCCTGAAGGATGGCCGAGGGGGAATTGCCTTTGAGCAGGACCGCCTTGCTCCCGGTGAACAGGGAGCCGAACCAGTGCATTTTGGCTCCGGTGTGGTACAGGGGCGGAATGCACAGGAACACATCCTCATGGGTGGTCTCGTGGTGGATGGCCTCCATCCGGGCCGACTGCATCAGGGCGGTGTGCTTTAAGAGGATGGCCTTGGGGAAGCCGGTGGTGCCGGAGGAGTAGTAGATGGCCCCCTCGTCCTCGTCGTCCACCAGGATTTTCGGGGCCCGGCTGGAGCAGTTGGCGGTGGCGTGCAGATAGTCCTCTGCAAAGGCGGGACAGGTCTCCCCCACGAAAAACAGCAGCATCTGCCTGGAAATTTTGGGCACGATGGCCTCCATCCGCTCGGTAAATTCCGGACCGAAAAAGAGCACGTCGGCGTCGGCCAGCCGCAGGCAGTAGTCAATCTCGTCGCTGGTATAGCGAAAGTTCAGGGGGACGGCGATGGCCCCCGTCTTTAAAATGCCGAAGTAGATGGGCAGCCACTCCAGACAGTTCATCATCAGAATGGCCACCTTCTGCCCCTTGCGGATGCCCCGGCCCAGCAGCATGTTGGCCACCCGGTTGGCCTTTTCGTCAAAGATGGACCAGGTGATCTCCCGGCGGTACGGGGCGTCGCCGGTGGGCTGGATCAGTTCGTATTCCTTCCAGGACACCCGCTGTTCCTCCCGGACCTCGGGGTTGATCTCTACCAGGGCGACCTCATCGCCATACAGTTTGCTGTTGCGCTCCAACAGGTCGGTGATAGGCATTGTGCTCGTTCCTTTCCGGGGCCGAGGGCCCGCCGCTTTATTGGTTTTAACCGTTAAAGTATTGTAGCGCATTTGCCGCCCTCTGTCAAGAGGGGATTTTCCCCCGGGTATGTCCGCAGCGAAGGTCTATGGATGGTTTTTCCCCGCCTCCTGCGAGAGCCCCCCGAATAAAACCGCTTTGCCAGGACGGTCCTGTCTCGGTCCTTCCGCGTGGGACGGGGCGGGATTTTACATTTTATTCACCGATTCTGTGCTATTCTGGGGCAGTATAGTTAGGTGGAATATCCGGCGGTTGGCACAGGCTTCCACCGGAGGCGCAAAGTGCGGTACAAAAGGAGGGGACAGGGATGG
>CAMWBA010000133.1 GCA_947172355.1 uncultured Bacillota bacterium | reverse complement strand
CATGCCCTTTTAGGGCTTATCATTCATACCACGTCCTTTGGGCGTGGTATTGATTGCCCTTGAATAAATATACAGAGGTACGACATGGAAATGGGAGAGCCATTTTTTACGTGCCGATTCAATTGTTTATAAGTTTTTAGGGGTAGTTTCAAAAGAGAAGCTGTCCTTTTTGTTATGATAGGAGGTTCCCGTCGTGAAATGCCTGCAAAAATATCACTGGGTCAAATTGCCCCGCAAGTCCCTGCCACAGGGCAAAGGCATCCTGTCCGCCTGGGCGAAGCTTGCTTCCCGTGCGGCTTTCCGTAAAGGAGTAGCCTCCTATTGCGGCCATAATAACCCCGTAGAGCCCGGTATGTGGGCCGGGGGCGTTGTTGGGCTAAAGAGTATCCTGGGCGTAAGAAGCCGCTCCAAAGCTCTGGAAACGCTTGATAAGCTGGCTCAGCTCGGCTACCTGACCTATGGCCTGGACAAAGAAACCAAGAAACTTACCTACCAAATCACGGACTGGGTGGTAAAATGCTCTGGCACGGCCTGCATGAAAGGCGTCGTATACACGACCGACGGGTAAGGCTTTCTGTGCGTACCCCGGAACATAACAGAACGCCTGGCCAGGCAGCACTACAAATTTGAAGAAACAGACGCCTGGTTAGACCTATGGTGTCACACAGTATGGGAGGATCCGGACAACGGGTTCTCTTTTTTTGCGCCTGTTATCCAGTATGGAAAGTATGGCGCTAACTTGACTTTGGAAACCCTAGGGCAGCGATGGGGCTGGGAAAAGACCAAGGTATGGAGATTTCTGAAAAAGCACGGGGATGCCTTCGCTCTGTACCGCTTGCCCGGCTCGTATGGCTGCCTCATTTTTAATAAAGCGTACCCAATCGGTACGGAGGTTTCATTGCCCGACCAGAGGGAAGTTGTGCGCATTTTTAAGGAAATACGCACAATGGGGGAAAATACGCCTAACGGGAACAAAGGACAAACGCGGTTTGGAAAGCTGGTTGCATGGTTCAGCAGGAAAATCAGCCGCGTTGCAGTTTCGGCTTCTATAATACGCGCGTATATTTCTTCACCCAAGAATTGGAAGAACTTTAATGAGGACTGCAAGGGTGGTGGTTATATCCCTGCCCTTGCGAAAATCAGGAGCTACGGGAGCCCTGGGGGAAGTGTGCCCCTTGGCTTCACGGAAATTGGAAAGGATTGGTTTGATTATGAAGAACCACGACGAAAAAGCCAGAGAATTTATTGATTTGCTCACCATTCGAGGCATTTTAGGCGATAAAAAGATAAAAAATGAAGATATGCGCGTTCAAAAGCAGGAAAAGGCCCGTAACAGCTATCATAACACGCTGCTGCTTTTGCAGCAGTACCGGACGTTGGTCTGGCTCATGGAGTGTTTCCCGGAAACCGTGGCGGAGGAGCTGGATCAGCCGTTTCAAGGCATTGACGAGCTGCTGGAGCAGATGGACTTGACTTTGGCCATGGGAAATCGCAGGATGGAAAACCGGCTGGAGGGCACTAAAAAGACCCGCATCCTGCTGGATCGGATCAACGAGGCTCTGACCGTGCTGAAAAAGAAACCGGGAGATGGGAAGCGCTTGTACCAGATCCTCTACCTGACATACATAATGCCTGAGCCCCTGAGCCATGCGGAGATACTTTACCGGCTGGAGATGTCCTCCCGCAATTACTACCGGCTTCGTCAGCAGGCCATTACCATTCTTTCTATTCGGCTGTGGTCAGCCCCTTCGACAGATGTGGACTTTTGGCTGGAAATGTTGGAGTTCTTGGAGAAAATGGAGTAACTTTTTCTGTGGTCGGCTCCGGTTGCAAAGATACAATATTTCAGGTATAATAGAATCGAGAAGAAAGGAGGGATCGTATGCTTGCCATGCAGGAAGTGAAAAGGATAGCCGGGGAGATGTGCCGACTGGTTTCCAAAATTTTCCCGCAGGAACGTATAGACGCGGTTTTATTTGGGTCTTACGCGCGCGGCGATGCGGAGGAGGGCTCAGACATAGACCTTCTCCTGCTTGTGGATTCCTCCAGGGAAACGATCTCGGAGAAAAGCTGGCAGATAGGCGGGGCGGCTGCGGAATTGCTTTTGAATTATGGTGTTTTGCTGTCTCCCATTGTGGAAAACCGCCAGTATTTCCAATCCAATTCCCAACTGCTTCCTTTGTTCCGAAATATCTCTGCTGAGGGGGTGCCGCTCAGTGCCTGATATAACCATTGCAGACCTTTCCCAATACCGGCTGCACAAAGCCGGGGAAATGCTGGTATCCGCCAGACGCGACATAGAAGCGGGAGACTACGCCTCTGCAAACAACCGGGCTTATTATTGCATATTTCACGCAATGCGTGCGGTACTGGCCTTGGATGGCCTGGATTTCAAGAAACACTCCGCAGTCATATCACAGTTTACCCTGCGGTATCTCAAAACAGAAATCTTCTCTAAGGAGTTTGGGAAACTTATCACAAATGCTTCACTCATCCGCAACCGAAGTGATTATGAAGATTTTTATATCTGCTCTGTTTCTGATACGGAAGAGCTTCTGGCAGGAGCAGAATGCTTTTTGCGAGAGGTAAAACTGTTTCTTGAGAAAAAGTACAAGACGCTCTAAAATGCATGGCACAAAATTTGCACAAAATTTGCGCTCCATAGCCGATGACACGAAAAAGGAAAAGTGCTATAATGATATCGTACCAAATTGGGGCCAGACAAAACGTTTGTAAAACAAACGTTGAAAGCCGTTTCGAGCAGCAGCTTGAAGCGGCTTTTTTGCTGCCCAAATTTAATATTCTGGAGGTATTTTATGACAAAGCCAAAGAGAAAAGGCCGGAAGCTGGTCACAGCCTACTGGTCGTTGGTAGGAGCCGGGGCGGCGGTGCTGGTGTCGCTTCATCAAGTGTACGCGGACACCATCTGGAACCGGTTTTCGACCATCATGAAAGACGTGTACGGGCAGTTGGTGGCTATCAGCACCATCGTGGCGGTAACGGCAGCTGCCATCGCCCTGCTGGTGCGGATGATCTCCCGGAACCAGCGGGCGGTGGATGAGGCTACAAGCTGGCTCAAGCGCATTGTAGTGACGTGGATCACGCTAAATTCATTGGGGTTCATTGTGGCGTATTTACAGCCGCTGATCGCCGGGGGCCAGTACACAGGATGATGAAAGGGGCGAGACCTTATGCGGGCCATCCCATGGTGACCCGAGAGAAAGGCCGGCAAAACCGTTATTAGGCCGTCTGCGGCCTGTACGCCCACGAGCTGGGCCATGTGCTCTATACGGATTTCCTCGCGCCCCAGACCCAGTTAAATTTCTTGGGCCGGGGCCTTTGGTACCCGGAGCCGCCCGCCCTGCGCACATTCGCAGAGTTTGGGAACGAAAAGGCTCTGTGGGCCTACGTCAAGGCAGATGAGAAAAACCAAGAGGCCGTGCAAACCGTGGCCCATACTATCCTGAACGTGCTGGAGGACGGCTATGTGGAGAACCGTATGCTGCTCCATTTCCCCGGCACCCTGGGCTTTGCGCTGGAGGCCGTGCGGGCAAGGCAGCAGAATGAGATGCCCACCGTCACCCAGATGAAGGAGGCCGAGGAGGATGGCCGCTGCCATATCCTGGACAGCATCCTGCAATGCTGATGGGCGGCTCCATGGACGCCGGCAAACAGGATGTGTCCACTGAAGAAGGGGGGCGCATCCCTTACCACCAGACAGATTCCGTATACGAACCTGTAGGCGGCACCACCGAGTACAACGCCGATTATGAACGGGAGCAGTATGAAAAAGCTGCCTCTGATATCGAGCGGGTACTGGACAAGATGGCGGAACGCGCCGCCTGTGAGCAGCTGGAAAATGAGCGGCTTGCGGAGCTTAACGAAATGGCCAACAATATCTCCTATGGGGACATCCACAAAGGCGTCCATATGCGCATCAACCGCATGGCCAGCGTGGACGAAAATCTGGTGGAGCAGTATGATTCCATCGCGTCCCAGCTTCTCACTATCTCCCGGCAACTTCAGCGGAGCATCCAAAAGGAACTGAAGGAGCACCAGCGCGGCGGCAAGCAGACCGGCCTTATCATGGGCCGCAGGCTGGATTCCCACGCCCTGTGCAGGGGCGACGGCAAGGTGTTCTACAAGACTGCCCTGCCCAACGAGATCCCCGAACTGGCCGTGGGCTTGCTGGTGGACGAATCCGGCTCCATGAGTGATGCTGACCGAGCCACTTACGCCCGGGCCGCCGCTATTATTCTCTATGACTTCTGCGAGGGCCTGGAGATCCCCGTGATGGTCTACGGTCATTCAACGGGCAGCGGCAACCAGGGAAACACAGTGGAAATGTACTCTTATGCCGAATTTGACGGCTTTGACCGGGATGACAAATACCGCCTGATGGACATCTCTGCCCGCAGCAGCAACCGGGACGGCGCGGCCCTGCGCTATGTGGCCGAGCGGCTGTCCCGGCGTCCCGAGGCCGTGAAGCTGCTGATCCTGGTGTCCGACGGCCAGCCCGCCGACCTGGGCTACAGCGGTACTGCCGCCGAGGAAGACCTGCGGGGCATCAAACAGGAGTACCAGCGCAAAGGAATAGCTTTTGTGGCCGCTGCCATCGGCGACGACAAGCCCAACATCCAGCGGATATACGGGGACTCTTTCCTGGATATCACCGATCTGGAGAAGCTGCCCGCCAAACTGACAGCGGTGGTGAAAAAGCATATACGGATATAGGGGGAAAATTATGAGTGTGAAAAATATCCCTTATACAGAGAGCACAACAGAGACTGTAGAAATGACCGAACTTGACGGCATGGAGCACGGAGCCGTCCTCCGATATATGGATTTAGGCGGGCCTAGCAAACCGTGTTCCACGAGGGAGGTCAAGACCACGATGGGCGACCTTTATGTGATCGTGAATGCCCTGCGGGACTACGCAAACCTTCTGGAAAGCGCTGTTTCCGCCTGGGGGCTGACCGGATATCATGAGGCCACTTACCAAATTCATGCGGAAAGATGCCGGAAAATCAGCCGGAAATACGCGAGAGCCATGGGCTACGACTACGATATGGCGCTGGCACGCTGCCGTAAGCGGCGAACCCGTGACGGCGGCACAGGCATGGATGGGCTGGAGGCGCTTGTCCACAACAAACAATAAACCTATTTGTTCTGTTCTGTGGAAGGGCATCGGTTCGCCGATGTCCTTCCTTTTAGGTTGACAAAATACATATCATGATATATCCTATTTGTAGGAGGTGAGCGCCATGGAAGTCGCAAAAATTTTTGAAACAGGCAGGAGCCAGGCTGTACGGCTGCCGAAAAAGTTCCGGTTTAACGATAGTGAGGTCTTGATCCAGCGCCTGGGTGACGTGGTGCTGCTGGCGCCGAAAGAGGCGGCATGGAATGTGTTCCTGGAAGGCTTGAACAGTTTTACCGACGATTTTTACGAAGGCGGCAGGGAACAGACGGTACAGCAGGAGCGCGAATCCTTATGAAGTATATGCTGGACACCAATATCTGCATCTATGCCATCAAGAACAAGCCGGAACAGGTACTGCAAAGGCTCAAGGAAAACCAGCAAAATGGCTTGTGTATTTCCACCATAACTTTGTCAGAGCTGGAATATGGCGCGGCAAAAAGCTCCAACCCACCGAAAAACCAAGCCGCTATCATGCAGATGCTCCTGGTTCTGGAAGTCTTGCCTTTTGATGACCGGGCCTCCATGGAGTACGGAGGAGTCCGGGCTTACCTGGAGAAGCGGGGAACGCCCATCGGCCCCTTGGATACTCTCATAGCCAGCCATGCCAGGGCAGAGGGTCTGGTTCTCGTTACGAACAATGTCCGGGAATTTGAGCGGGTTCCAGGGCTGAAGGTTGAAAATTGGGTAGAATGATAAGTCAGCTATCTACAGTTTATCTTATTTTGGGGCACCGGTTCGCTGGTGCCCTCTCTCCATGTGGATAAGCCTAATTTACAAAAAAGCGTGCAATACACTTGCAAAGCAAATGAATATTGCGTATAATGAAAATGAACAATGGAGAAAGGGGAGGCTCAACATGGCAAACAAACAAAATATGACGCTTCGGATTGAGCCGGAACTGAAAGAACAGGCAGCCGCGCTTTTCAAATCGCTTGGTATGGATCTGAGCACAGCAACGGGGATTTTTTATCGGCAGGCACTGCGTCACCATGGCCTGCCTTTTGAGGTGAGACTGGATGAGCCCAATGAGACCACCTATGCGGCCATGGAAAGTGCGGAAAAAGAGGAAGACCTGTATGGGCCCTTTGACAGTGTGAAAAGCTTGATGGAGGCCCTTGATGCTTAAACCGGAGTTTACAGGGCAGTTTAAGAAAGACTACAAGCTGGCTGTAAAGCGCGGATGTGACCCCAAAAAGTTAGAGAAGGTCATTTCCTTGCTTTGCAGTGAAGAGCCGCTGCCGGCCTCATACCGGGATCATGCTTTGGCAAATTCCAGAAATTACATGGACATGCGAGAGTGCCACATTGAGCCGGATTGGCTGTTAGTCTATAAGGTAGTGAAAGATATACTCATCCTAAAACTGATCCGGACAGGAACGCATAGCGATTTGTTCTGACGATAGTAAATCAGATCGTTGTGCAGTTACACAATGTAAAGAAAAGTCTTGCAGGAAGGGCACCAGTTCGCTGGTGTCCTTCCCTTTTGAAATTTTCTTCCCACACACAGTAATACAATTATAAGAAAAGTTTTACTCGCTGTTTAACTCAAAGCAAAGCCTGTATACTAATAGCACAACTTTTAGAAACAGGGAGCGGGTACGGCCATGGGCAATAAAATGGTAGGGCGCAGGTTCAAGGAGTGCAGGGAGAAGGCCGAACCCACCCAGGCAGAACTGGCCGGAAAAGTTGGCTGCACGGAGCAGTACATCTCCGTGATAGAACGCGGCATCAACTTCCCAGCTTATAACCGGCTTGTCCGTATCCTCAACATCCTGGACGTTTCCGCCGACGCGGTGCTCCGTGACGTGCTCGACTACGCTGCCGAGCAGCGGGCTTCTGAACTTTCCGAGATGGTGGCGGCGCTGTCTGCCCGTGACAAACGTGAGATATTTGAGGTTGTGGAATTGCTGGTGAGACAGGCGGAGGTGAGAGAAAAGGGAAGTGAGCCTTCTGCGGATGTCTGAAGAAATTCTATTTGCATATCTGGGCGCAGTCTGGTAAAATAGTATAAAATAGATAGTATCCCCTTGAAAGGGTGTGCGGCGTGAAAGTTCGGTATTCCAGAAAGTCGCTGAAATTCCTGAGCAAGTTGGATTTGAGGTCTGTAGAGAGGATCCGGGCTGCTATAGCCGGGCTGACAGAAAAGCCTCCGAAGGGTGATATCAAACCCATGCAAGAATATAGTGATGGCCGGATGCGGCTGAGGGTAGGCGGCTGGCGTGTGGTATACCGG
>CAMWBA010000132.1 GCA_947172355.1 uncultured Bacillota bacterium | reverse complement strand
ACCCTCGAACCTCACGGATGCGAACCGTGCGCTCTCCCAGCTGAGCTACAGGCCCAATTGCATGCTGATTGAAAGACAGCTTCTTCATTATAGCAGATTTTTCAGAAATGTAAAGACTTTTTTTGCTGATTTATCTTTGGGGTTCTTCCTAAAAAATACAAAACTCTGTTTCCCTTTTTTCACAGGCTGGATTCAAGGCTCCCTTAGAACGGAAGATATGGAGGGTGCCCGACAAAAGCGGACGGAAATGGGGGTAGCGCCGCCCGATTTTTTTTGCTATAATAGGGCAATTCCCCGGTGCTGTGTCCTGCGAACCGGAACCAATTTTGGGGAATTTGCGCCTGGAAACAAAGAAATATTATCAAAACAGAGGGGGGCCCGACCATGGGAAAGGGACCGCGTGGAGACAAGCTGGGCATTTATATTCATATCCCGTTTTGCCGCAGCAAATGTGATTACTGCGATTTTTACTCTCAGGCGGGGCGGGAGGACCGAATGGACGACTACCAAAAGGCTTTGCTGCTCCACCTAAAGGAGTCCGCCCTAGCCGCAGAGAGCTTTTGTGTGGATACCATCTATTTCGGCGGCGGAACCCCCAGCTTTTATGGCGAGAAACGCTTAAAGGAGCTGTTGGCTGCCATCAAGAAATACTATCGTGTGGAGAAGCATGGGGAGGTTACCTTTGAGGCCAACCCGGACAGCGCCTCTTTTCAGGCGCTGCGGGCTCTGCGCCGGGCGGGGTTCAATCGGATCTCCCTAGGGTTTCAGTCCGCATGTCCAGGGGAGTTGGAGCGGATACATAGGCCGCACACAGCAGAACAGGGGGATGCGGCGGTTGCTGCTGCCCGGAAGGCCAAGCTGAAAAACCTGTCGCTGGACCTGATCTATGGCCTGCCCGGCCAGACCATGGACAGCTGGCGGAACACGGTGGAACACGCCTTGTCCTTAGGGCCGGAGCATCTGTCCTGCTATGGTCTGAAGGTGGAGGAGGGCACCCCCCTCGCCGCCCGGACGGCAGCTGGGGAGGTACTGCCTGATGATGATGCCCAGGCGGATATGTATTTGTGGACGGTGGAACGGCTGGCTCGGGCGGGCTATGTCCAGTATGAGATATCCAATTTTGCCAAACCTGGGTATGAGTCCCGGCACAACCTGCGTTACTGGCGTATGGAGCCCTATGTTGGCTTTGGGCCGGGGGCTCACTCCGATTTTGGAGGCCGGCGGTACTCCTGGATTCGGGATTTGGAGGGCTACATTCAGGGCGTTTTGGAGGGGGGCGCGCTGCTGGACAGTGAGGACCTGATCCCTCAGGACGAGCGGGGCAGCGAATACCTGATGCTGGGCCTGCGTACAACGCAGGGGATTGAGGAGTGGGAGTACCGGGGACGGTATTTCATGGATTTTTCCCCCATTGAGGAGCGGCTGGCCTTTTTTGCGGCCCAGGGCTGGGCGGAACGGACGGAGGAGGGCCGCTGGCGGCTGACGCCAAGGGGATTTTTGGTTTCAAACCAGCTGATTGGCGAGTTGATGGAGCGGCAGGAACGGGCGCGGCTGTCGGAAGTGCTGCCGCGGGCCAGAGCCCGGTTTCAAGGCCGTGCCCCCAAAAAATAACAAATTTTACCATAAATTTTTTGAGCTTCGGACAGCGCAGGGAAGGTTTTTCCTGCGCTGTCCGTCTTTTTTTACAATTTGTTCACATACGCCGCAATTTTTGTTGCAGGGTGGTTATAATAGTGCTATAATATATGCGGTTTGTTGCGCCCTGCCGCCGGCAGGGAATTCATTGATATTACATATGGCGGATCCGCCGTATTATTCTTATAGATTCCAAGACATGGAAAAGAGGGTGTATTCTTTGACCAAGTATCTGATTCAAGGGGGCAATCCCCTTCATGGCGCTATTCAAATCAGCGGCGCCAAAAATGCCGCTGTGGCCATTATTCCCGCTGCACTGCTGGTGGACGGGGTATGCCGGATTGAAAATGTGCCCCAAATCAGTGATGTCACCTTGATTCTGCAAATTCTGCGGGAACTGGGCGCGGATGTGCGCACCGTCAACCGCACCACCGTAGAGGTGGACTGTTCCCATATCCGCAACCGGCAGGTTCCCTATGAACTTGCTCGAAGAATCCGTGCCAGCTACTATCTGGTGGGTGCCCTGCTCAGCCGGTTCGGCTGGGCGGAGGTGCCTCTGCCCGGCGGCTGCGACCTGGGCGGCCGGCCTGTGGACCAGCACATTAAGGGCTTTGTGGCCATGGGGGCCGAGGTGGACGTGCGCAGCGGACTGATCTGCGCCCGTGTGCCCGGCGGGGCCCGGCTGTCCGGAGGACAGGTATATTTGGACATTGTGTCTGTGGGGGCCACCATGAATATTATGCTGGCCGCCACCCTGGCGGATGGCATGACCATCATTGAAAACGCCGCCAAAGAGCCCCATATTGTAGACCTGGCCAACTTCCTCAACTCCATGGGGGCGGATATCCGGGGCGCCGGAACCGATGTCATCAAAATTCATGGGGTGTCCCGCCTGCGGGGCGGCACCTACTCCATTATCCCCGACCAGATCGAGGCGGGGACCTATATGGCAGCTGTAGCCGCCGCCGGGGGCGAGGTGCTCATCAAAAATGTCATCCCTAAGCACTTGGACTGCATCACCGCCAAGCTGGTGGAGATGGGGGTGGACGTGGAGGAGCAGGACGACGCCATCCTTCTGCGCCGGGAGGGGGCCATGACCCGGGTGAATGTGAAGACCATGCCATACCCCGGCTTTCCCACCGATATGCAGCCCCAGATTGCCGCTGTGCTGTGCGTTGCCCGGGGGACCAGCGTTCTTACCGAGGGGGTGTGGGATAACCGCTATCGCTATGTGGACGAGTTCCGGCGTATGGGGGCCCATATCCAGGTAGACGGCAAGGTAGCCGTGATCGAAGGGGTGGACCATCTGACGGGAGCGCCAGTCCATGCCTGTGACCTGCGGGCGGGGGCCGCGATGATTATTGCGGGTCTGGCTGCCCAGGGGACCACGGAGATCGACGGCGTTTATCATATTGAACGGGGCTATGAGACCATTGTGGAGAAGCTGGCCAGCCTGGGGGCCAATATCCGGTCGGTTACCGTTCCCGGCGAGGAGGACCAATCCCAGGTGGGATAAGAGATACCCAACGGGCGGCCCTTTGGCCGTCCGTTTTCCGGCTGAGAGGAGCACATATATGACCTTTACCACCCTGGCCAGCGGTTCTTTGGGCAATGCCGCCCTGGTGTCCTGCGGAGATACCCATATTCTGCTGGATGCGGGCATCTCCGCCAAACGCATCTCCGCCGGACTGGCGGCGTTGGGGGTGAAGCCCCACCAGCTGTCCGCCATCCTGCTTACCCACGAGCATAGCGACCATGTGTCCGGCCTGCGGGTGCTGACCAAAAAGGCGGGGGCACCCATCTATGCCACCGGCCCCACCTGCCGGGAGTGGTATAAAAAGAACCGGTGCGACGAGGTAAAAGACCTGTTTTGCCCCCAGGAAGCGGGGACCGGGGTACAGATCGGCTCCCTGTGGGCGGAATCTTTCCCCACCCCCCATGACGCGGCTTGCAGCGTGGGCTACTCCATCGCCGGCGAGGGGGGGCGGATGGTGCTGTGTACCGATCTGGGCTATGTCACCGATGAGGTCCGCCGGGCGGTGGAGGGCTGTGACCTGCTGGTGTGTGAGACGAACCACGACGTGGACTGGGTCAAGTCGGGGCCCTACACCTACTACTTAAAGCAGCGCATTTTGGGGAACTACGGCCACCTGTCCAACGAGGCGGGGGCGGAGCTGGCCGCTTTCGCGGTGGAGAACGGGACGAAAACCGTGGTCCTGGCCCACCTGTCCCAGACCAACAACACCCCCGCCCGGGCTTACGACACGGTGTCGCTGCGGCTGCTGGCTATGGACTGCGACCCGGAGCGGGACATCTCCCTGTCGGTGGCACCTGCCGGCGGACTGGGGCCCACGGTTTCCCTGGGAAGGGAGGCGGCGGTGTGCTGAGCGTCTACCTCATCTGTGTGGGCAAGCTGAAAGAAAAATTTTACAAGGACGCCTGCGCGGAGTATATCAAGCGGCTGTCCCCCTTCTGCAAGCTGACCGTCATCGAGATTCCCGAGGCCAAGCTGTCCAAGGACCCCACCCTGGGGGAGATCACCAACGCCTTGAACAAAGAGGGGGACGCCATCCGGGCCAAGATCCCTCCCGGCTCCCGGGTGTGCGCGCTGTGTATCGAGGGGCGGCTGCGCTCCAGCGAGGAGCTTCCGCAGATGTTCCCCGTCCCCGGGGTCAGCCGGGAGAAGCACATGGTCTTTCTCATCGGGGGCAGCTACGGCCTGCACCCCTCCGTCAAGGCGGAGGCCAACGTCCAGCTGTCCATGTCTCCCATGACCTTCCCCCACCACCTGGCCCGGGTCATGCTGCTGGAGCAGATTTATCGGTCCTTTAAAATTCAGGAGGGGTCTAGCTATCATAAGTAAGAGCCTGACGGCGTGCTGTCAGGCTCTCACTTTATTTTGTCAGTTTCCGGTTCATATACTTGGGGTTGATAATGATGATATAGACAAACACTGTGACCATCATCAGCAGCGCCCCGATCAGGCCGATTCCGGGATAAATGATGAGATAGGCAAAGCTCAGCTGTACCAGGCAGTAGAGCAGCTCGATCCGGATGTTCTTTCTTCTCTGCTTCAGGTCGGGCTCAAAGCGGTGATTGGATACCATCCAAACGGAACACAGAAACAGAAGGACAATCGAGAAAACAGCCGGCGCCATGTATGAGCGGTTGAGGACCCTCGTATACCAGAGGTGCTGTGCGGCGGCATAGCCGAAAGCGGCATGGAGGGTGATCGCGATCCGTGTCAGATTGGTCCGCAGAATGGGGTTGGGCTTTTTGGCTGGATTGGCCGGGACCGATTCATTGCCAATCAGTTCGTCCAGCGAGATTTGGAAGAGCTTGGCAAGGGCGATCAGCTTTTCGGAGCTGGGGGCGGACTGGTCCGCCTCCCACTTGGTCACCGCCTGGCGGCTGACCCCCATCTGCTCCGCCAGCGTCTCCTGGGACAGCCCGTGGGCGGTCCGCTGTTCCTTGATTTTTTCACCTAATGTCATTGTCATCACCTCTGTGGCCAGTATACCGGATTTGCGCCAAAAATCTACCAACTATCCGGCAACTATTGGTTGCCATTGGGTTTTTTGCCTAAATTCCCGTCAAATCAAAGGGCGGCGTGTACTCCTCCTTGGCAGAGGTCCGCTCCTGGGTGAATCCGGGCAGGCCCAGGTTCTCCATATATTCCCGGGCGGCCCGGATCTCGCCGGGGCGCAGGCGGCGGTTCAGTTCCGGAACGGCGGACAGGTTCCCCCAGGGGGTGTACTGGCTCATCAGGGAGAACAGCACCGTCCCCGGCGGAAATTCGCCGGCGACCCAGTCCATCACCGCCTTGGCCTGGTTCACCTGGCTGGGTAGGATGAGGTGGCGTATGATTGTGCCGCTTAATAACAGCCCGTTATCGTCAAACTGGCAGGGCCCGGTCTGGCGGACCATCTCCCGTATGGCCGCCTGGGCGGTCTCGGGGTAGTTGGAGGCGCCGGAGTACCGCCGGGCGGTCTCACGATCCAGATACTTCAAGTCGGGGAGATAAATATTGACCTTCCCCTCCAGCCGTTGAAGGGTATCCGTGTTGTCATACCCTCCGGTGTTGAATACAACGGGGACTGGAGGATGCCACTCCTCCAGCAGTTCAGCGAGAATATGGACATAGTGGGTGGGGTTGACAAAGTTTAGGTTGTGGGCCCCCTGGCGGATGAGCGTTTTACAGATTTCCCGCAGGCGGGGCAGTGTGACCGCCCGGCCAAAATCCTGATGGCTGATTTTCTCGTTTTGGCAGAACACACAGCCCAGAGAACATCCGGAGAAGAAGAGGGTCCCCGACCCCTGCGTGCCGGAGATGGGGGGTTCCTCCCAGTGGTGGAGGGCGGCCCGGGCCAGTACGGGGAGGGCAGGCATCCGGCAGTACCCTTTTCCGACAGTCCCGGTGCGTTCCGCCCCGCAGTTCCGGGGGCATAGACGGCAAATCATGGGGCCACCTCCAGCACAAAGGGCCGCTCCAGATAGACCATATCGCGCAAACGGCGGCCGCACTCCCAAATTGGGTGATCGTAATGGTCCAGAAAAAAGTTCTTCACCACATAGGCCCGGCGAAAGCCGCAGGACTCATAGAAGGGGATGGTAAGGGGGCTGTCTCCGGTTCCCACCCGCAGGGTTTGAAAGCTCCCGGCATATCGTGTGACCAGAAAATCCACCAGCGCTCTGCCATACCCCATACGCTGGCAGCCTGGGGCGACGGCAATGTTTTTCAGCTCCAGCACCCCCTCCCCCTCGTCGATGACCACACAGACCGCTATTGCCTGGCCTTCCGCCAGAACAAACATGGTTCCGCGATCCAGATATCGGTCAATCATGCTCTCCTGTTCGTCGGCCAGAAGGAGCAGAGGAAGGTATTGCTTTTTCTGGGACCTGACTTCAAAAATATCCATCGGTGCTCCTTTAAAAGTGGCCCAGCCGGTCGGCAACCAGCCAGCCGAAGTTCTGGAAGGCGTTGGGGAGGGCGTAGACATCCCGCAGAGCGGCCCGGTCGGCCCACACCCAGCCAGCAGGCAGGTCCGTTCCCTCCAGCTCCGCCGTCAGGGCGGTCATATGCCACTCGATGTGGCTGAACACATGCTTTCCGCTCCCGGCCTGTTCCAAGGCGGCGGCGGACAGCCCCCACCGGTTCAGCCAGTCGGTGCCATCCGTCCGCTCGTTGGGATATTCCCACAGCCCGGCCAGCAGGCCCCGATCCGGGCGGCGGCGGAGGGCGATTCGGTTTTCGTGGAAGAGGAGGTAGACGGTGCGCACCTCCACCCGTCGGGCCTTTTTGGCCGCTTTGACGGGCAGTTCACCGGTGCGGCCCTCTTGAAAGGCCCGGCAGAACCCGGCGGCGGGACATTTCTCGCACAAAGGAGTGCCGTTGGGCAGGCAGATGGTGGCGCCCAGCTCCATCAGGGCCTGGTTAAAGTCCCCGGGAAGGTCCAGCGGAATGACTCGGGTCAGGGCCTGAGTCACCTTTTTCTTCATGGCGGGGGTGGTGATATCCCCGCTGTCGCCGGTGAGACGGGCTGCCACCCGGAGGACGTTGCCGTCCACCGCCGGAACAGGCAGGCCAAAGGCGATGGAGGAGATGGCGCCTGCGGTATAGTCCCCCACACCGGCCAGAGCGCGGATGTCCTTATAAGTATTTGGAAATACCCCGCCGTAACAGTCCAGAATCTGATTGGCTGCTTTTTGCAGATTGCGGGCCCGGCTGTAATAGCCCAGCCCCTGCCACAGTTTCATCAGCTGGTCCTGGGGCATGGCGGCCAGAGAGGCTATATCGGGGGCCGCCTCTAAAAAGCGGCGGTAGTAGTCCAGCACCGCAGCCACGCGGGTCTGCTGGAGCATGATTTCGGATACCCACACGTGATAGGGG
>CAMWBA010000131.1 GCA_947172355.1 uncultured Bacillota bacterium | reverse complement strand
CCCACCGGCCCCGCTGGCCCTGCTGGTGCTACTGGTGCAACCGGTGCCACCGGCGCTCAGGGTCCCACCGGCCCCGCTGGCCCTGCTGGTGCGACCGGTGCAACCGGTGCTCAGGGTCCCACCGGCCCCGCTGGCCCTGCTGGTGCTACTGGTGCAACCGGTGCCACCGGCGCTCAGGGTCCCACCGGCCCTGCTGGCCCTGCTGGTGCGACCGGTGCCACCGGCGCTCAGGGTCCCACCGGCCCTGCTGGGGCGACCGGCGCCACTGGCGCTCAGGGTCCCACCGGCCCTGCTGGCCCCGCTGGGGCTACCGGTGCCACCGGCGCGACTGGTGCGGTTGGCCCCACAGGTCCCACCGGCCCTGCCGGTCCTGCTATCACCCCTGGCCCTGCTGTGGCAGATCTGGACACAAGCGCTGGAATTCCGGAGATTGTGGCCAAGATCAATGAACTGCTGGCCGCTCTGAGGACTGCTGGCGTTATCGCAACCTAATCAGATTTCAGCCCAACGATGCCGGCGCTCCCAATCGGGAGCGCCGGTCTTTTTAAGGAGGAGGTTTTCATGGGAAAGTATTATGTATGTGTCTATGCCATCTGCAAAAATGAAGAATCGTTTGTGGACCGGTGGATGGATTCTATGGGAGAGGCGGACAGGGTGGTGGTGCTGGACACTGGGTCCGAAGACAAGACGGTGGAGCGGCTGCGTGCCCGGGGGGCAGAGGTGACGGTGGAGGTTATTGCACCATGGCGGTTTGATACTGCCCGAAACCGCTCGTTGGAACTGGTACCGGAGGACACAGATATCTGTGTCTGCACCGACTTGGACGAGGTGTTTCACCCAGGGTGGCGCAAGGCGTTGGAAGCCGCCTGGGTGCCGGGAGCCGGGCAGGCTTCTTACCGGTATACGTGGTCCTTCCAGGCCAATGGGGCGGAGGGGGTGGTGTTCTGGTATGAGAAAATTCATGCCCGGAAGGGCTATCAATGGGTTCATCCTGTCCATGAGGTACTGAGATGGACAGGGGAGGGAAGCCCCGGCCCGATGGTAAATGCAGAGGGGGTACAGCTGGATCACCACCCGGACCCCAAAAAGTCCAGAGGACAGTACCTGCCGTTGCTGGAGCTGTCCATACAGGAGGAGCCGGAGGACGACCGCAATGTCCACTATTTGGGCCGGGAGTATATGTACCGGGGCCGGTGGGACGACTGTATCCGTACCTTGAAGGAGCACCTAAAGATGCCCACCGCTGTGTGGCGGGACGAACGGGCGGCGTCTATGCGGTACATAGCCAAATCCTATTGGGAAAAGGGGGATACCACCCAAGCCCGGGACTGGTATCTGCGGGCTATTACGGAGGCTCCCCATCTGCGGGAGCCCTACATGGATCTGGCCCTCATGCTCTATGTCCAGGAGGAATGGGAGGGGGTGCTCTATTTTACCGCCTGCGCCCTGGCCATCACCATCCGGCCGCGGAGCTATATCTGTGAGGCCGCCGCATGGGGCAGTCTGCCCCACGATCTGCGGTCCATTGCGTTCTACCACACTGGAGCTTACGCAGAGGCGGTGGAGGAGGTGAAAAAAGCCTTGGCGCTGGAACCGGACAACCAGCGGCTGAAGGATAATCTGAAATGGATGGAGCAGCCCCAGAGGTAGGAAAAAGCCGGAGCGGACTGCTCCGGCTTTTTATTGGACTTTTGCTCGGTGCAGAGGAATTGAAATTGGAGTGAGGCTGTGCTAAAATGAGGAAGATCATCGGGCTGAGATGCAACAGCCCGGCTTGCAAGGAGGCGCGATGTTATGGACTTGACAGAACAATTTATTTTGCTCCAGGCGCCCAACCCCGCAGCGGCGGAGAACGGGCGGAAGTTATCTCGAAAAGGAAGTTTTTCCGCGCTGCACAGAACCGAAGACGGCTCTGTGTATTGGGCGGAGTGCGCCGGAAGCGGCAAAACTCCCTACCGGGTGTCCATTGACTGGACCAACCCGGACGCCCCAGTGTGCCGCTGTTCCTGTCCTAGCCGGCAGTTTCCCTGTAAACACGCTTTGGGGCTGATGTTTGAACAGCTGGCGGGAAAAGAGTTTGCAGCGGCAGAAATTCCCCAGGATATTGCAGACAAAAAGGCCAAGCAGGCGGCCCGTGCCGCGAAAAAAGAGGCCAAGCTGGACGAGCCGTCCAAGCCGAAAAAAACCAACACGGCCGCACAGAAGAAAAAGCTTGCCAAGCAGCTGGAGGGGCTGGACATGGCGGAGAAGATGGTGGATGACCTGCTGTCCTCCGGAGTAGGAGCCCTGGGAGGCGCTGCCGCCCAAACCTTCGACAAGCTGGCCAAAGACCTGGGCAGCTGCTACCTCACCGGGCCTCAGACCGCCTTTACCCGCATCGCTCTGGCGGTGCGCACTGTTCAGAAGGAGCCGGAGAAAGCAGAGGGGGCCTATGCTGAGGCCCTGCGCATCCTGGTGGCCCTGCGGTCCACCATCAAGAAGTCCCGGGTATTTCTCCAGGGAAAACTGGATGCGGGCAGCTTTACCCCGGAGGACTCTGCGCTCTTTGAGGCTCTGGGCGGGGTGTGGAAGCTGGAGGATCTGCGGGCCATCCACTCCTTCAAGGAGAATGCCAAACTGGTCCAGCTGTCTTTCGATGTCAGCTTTGACGAGGCTAAGAAGGAGTATGTGGAGCGGGGCTGGTGGATCGACCTGGACGATGGAAAGCTGTTCCAGACCTTGAACCTGCGACCCGTCAAGGCGCTGAAATACATCAAGGGGGAGGACAGCCGCTTCGGAGTGCTGGAGGTTCCCGCTCTGTACATCTACCCTGGCGAGGGAGACCGGCGGGTGCGCTGGGAGAGCGCCGCCGCCCGGCCCCTCACTGAAGAGGAGCGGGCCGCCCTGCCCAAGCTGGCCCAGCCAGACCTGGCAGCGGCGGGAAAGCTGGTCAAGGGGGCCATCAAGAACACCCTGGCCCCCAAGTTCCTGGCGGTGCTGGTCCCCATTGGGCAGCTGGGGAAGATCGGAGACGCTTTCGTGCTGGAGGACCCCGCCGGGGCCCGGATCGTCCTGCGGGACCGGCCGGAGGACGGCGCGGACCATGCCTCCACCGCCCGGCTGGCCATGCTCCCCGGAGCAGTCCCGGCGGGCAGCGCCCTCTTCGGCCTGATGTTCTACAACGAGGGGGACCGCTCTCTCTGTCTGCATCCCTACAGCGTGGTAACGCCGGACCAGATCATCCGGCTGCAATTTTAAGGGGTGACCGATGTGAATTTACAGCCTCTTTATGACGTAAAGGCCCGGCTGGAGGCGGCTGCCATCGCCGGGACCGGCCTGCTGGGGGAGGATTTCCGCCTCAAGCGGGCGGTGGAGGGCTTGAAGCCGCTGGCTGCGGCCAGCCCGGTGTTTGGGAAGATCGGAGCGGGGCTGGACAAGCTGCTGTCCGCCCCGGCAGGGGAACGGTCCGGTCTGCTGCTGGACGTGCTGGCCCTGGTGGACGCGGTGGTCTATACCCAGGGGACGACTGGCACGGACGGCGAATTGGAGCCCCTGCCCGCCGGAAGCGGACAATATCAGGAGTTGTCCCACAGCCAGCTTTCCCCCCTCCTCACCGCCCTCACCGGCACCGGCGGCGGACGGATGAGCCAGATCAGGGACACCTGGGAGAGCCGCCCTGAATGGTTCGGGGACTACCGGGTTCTGCCCGCTCTGGTCTCCGGCTTGAGGGAGAGCTACGCTGAACTGGCCGAGCTGAACATGGAAATTATGAAGGCCCAGGGGCCTCAGGCTGTCCCCCTGCTGAAAGCGGGCTTCGACCCGGCGGGGAAGAAGGAGATGGCCCGGCGGGTGGAGGTCATCGCCGCCCTGGAGGGGGCGGAGGCCACCCCATGGCTGCGGGAGGTGCTGCCCCAGGCCAAAAAGGACGTGCGGGGTGCGGTCATCCTGGCCCTGGGGGCGGATCTGGAGAATGTCCCCCTCCTGCTGGACCTGTCCAAGACCGAGCGGGGGGCCATCCGGGAGGCTGTCCTCCGGGCTCTGGCCAGGCAGGACGGGGAGGAAGTTCGGGAGTTCTGGACCGCCGAGGTGGCAAAGACCCCGGAACATGTGGAGTTTCTGAAGGACAACTGGACCCAGTGGGCCTCTGACCTGGCCGCTGCTGCCTTCCGCTCCCTGCTGGAAGAGGCCCTGCCCGCAGAGGGACGGGAAACCCAGATCACCTATGAGGGACTGCTAACTCTAAACTGCGTCCAGGCAGCCGTTTTGGGAAAGAGCTCCCCCGCTATGCTGGACTGCTGGCGGTGGGTTGACAGCCAGCTTCCCGCCCTGAGCAAGGTGAAGCGGGGGCAGGGGGTGCGGCATGTGGACCTGGGGAACGGCCTGCCTGTCTGGCTGCTGAACAGCCTGTGCGCCGTCGGCTCCGGTCCCCTGTGCGGGCTGTGCCGGGAGCTATGGGAGAAGAACCGGGACAGCGCCTGTTATCTGCCCCACGCCCTGCTGGCCGGACTGCTCACCCGCCCGGCGGCGGAGGTCTACGAGGAGTTTCTGCCCTATGTGGAGCGTTCCGTGGGGGTCCGAAAGGCCCAGGCCCTTGAGGACACCTTTGCACATATTTTCTGGAGCCAGCAGGAGGGGTGCTATCAGGTCTGCCGTGACCGCTACCGCACTCCGTCCGGGGACGCCGTCCCGCTGGCCGGGCCCCTGGACCGGCGGTGGTTCGACCTGCTGTTCAAGATACCGAACATAGAGAACATCCTGTGCCGTCTGGTTCCCCCGGAGGACGAGGAACTGAAGGAGAAATTGATCAACTATCAGTACCGGAAAATTCTGGAGGGCGGCTGCTTTATTGAGGAGGATGTGGCCCGCCTCCGGAAGCAGGGCTGGACCGAGTGGAAGGGCTTTCTGGACCGGAAGGTCCGCAAGGACGGCAGCATGACCACCTTCGCCGTCACCCGTCTTCTGAACCAGACCTCCCTGACCGGTCCGGAGAAGGCCCAGGAACTGCGGAACCTGTTCAAAATTGTCCAGGAGCAGCACGCCAAGAACAAGCGGCCCACCTGGCCGGAGCAGAGAGTGCAGGAACAGATCGCCGCCTGGGAGGCGGAGTGAAAGAGGGATTTATATGAATTTACAGCCTCTTTATGATGTAAAGGAGCGGCTGGAACAGGCCGCCATCGCCGGGACCGGCCTGCTGGGGGAGGACTTTCGGCTCCAGCGGGCGGCGGAGGGCTTGAAGCCGCTGGCGGCAGCCAGCCCGGTGTTTGGAAAAATTGACTCTGGCTTGGACAAGCTGCTGTCCGCCCCGGCGGCGGAGCGCTCCGGCCTGCTGCTGGACGTGCTGGCCCTGGCGGACGCAGTGGTGTACACCCAGGGCAAAACCGGCATGGACGGCGAATTGGAGCCCCTGCCCGCCGGAGCGGGACAGGTTCAGCAGCTGTCCTACGGCCAGCTCAACCCCCTGCTCACCGCCCTGACCACCACCGGCGGCGGCCGGATGGAGGTGGTCCAATCTGCCTGGGAGAACCACCCGGAAATGTTCGCCGATTTTCGGGTTCTGCCCGCAGTAGTGGACGGCTTGGGGGACAGCTACGGCGAGCTGGCCGAGCTGAACGCCAAAATTTTGAAGCAGATGGGTCCCGCTCCGCTGTCTCTGCTGAAGGAGGGCTTCGATCCCGCCGGAAACAAATCTATGGCCCGGCGGGTGGAAGTTGTCTCCGCCATCGAGGGCGGGCATGCCACCCCCTGGCTGCGGGAGGTTCTGCCCGGGGCCAAAAAGGATGTACGGGTGTCCGTCCTCACCGCCCTGGGGGATGACGGGGAAAATGTGCCCCTCCTGCTGGAGCTGGCCCAGACCGAGCGGGGAGCCAACCGTGAGGCGGTGCTGGAGGGGCTGGCCGGCCAGGACGGGGAGGCCATCCAGACTTTCTGGAAACAGGAGCTGGAAAAACACAGCCAGTCGGTGAAGTTCCTGGAACCCTCCAATGCGGACTGGGCCATCGAGCTGGTAACGGCCGGCCTGCGGCAGAGGCTGGAGAAATTCCTGGGCTGCAAAGAGCGCACCACCTATGAGGAGGGCACAGACCTCACAACCTGGTGCTGGAGTTTGGGACACAAGGACTCCTCGGCAATGCTGGACTTCTGGCGCTGGGCGGACAGCCGTATGGAGGACATCGACCAGCTCAAGGACGAGAAGGACCGTTCGCTTTTCTTTGGGGTGAAGCTCACCGACCGGCTGCGGGATGTCATGCTCCACACCGGCCCCGGCCCCCTGCGGGACTTCTGCTTGGAGCTGTTCGACCGCCGGCCCGAGATGACCCGGTATCTCCACATCAGCGTTCAAGCTGCCCTGCTCTCCCTGCCAGCGGCGGCGGTTTATGAGAAATATTCCCCCTATCTCATGACAGAGGAGCCCACTGAGGACGCGGAGCACAAAGAGACGCTGAACCACGTCCTGATCCGGGCTCTGAGCGAGGTATATTGGAACCATAAGCAGGGCTGTCACGTCATCGTCATGGGGCAGGCCATAGCCCAGCCCCTGGATTCCCGGTGGGTGGGGCGGCTGGTCCGCGTGGCCTGCAAGCCCAACATGGGGCGGTACTGCCCCTTTGGCGGCGGAGATGAGGTGGACGGCTTTGACAAAAAACTGGTGGAACAGGCCAACCCCAACGACCCGGAGCAGCGCGCCCAGCTTGTCCCCTACCTGCGCAAGCGTATGACGCAGACCGGGAGTTGGTACAGCTACGGCCTGTATCTGCTGATGATGGGCGGCAGTCCCAAGGGGGTGTTGGGCGAGGCCATGAAGAAGGGCAAGCCCGCATACATCTATTACGTCTGGTTCCTGCTCAATAGGGCATACGAGGTTCTGCCCCCTGCTGAGGTGGCGGAGTTGTGCCAGGAGGTGGACATCAAACAGGTTCGGTCCGCCGGCCGTGAACAGGCCATGGCGGAACTGGTGCTCCCCTGGACCATCGAGCGGCTCCAGGCAGGAAAGCCTTTCCCAGAGTGGGACGAGTGGCACAAAATGCGGCCTTAAATATAGGAGGAGAATAATATGGCAGACAAAGACGTACAGCGCCTCCCGGCGGAGGAGCTGTTTCAAAGAGAGCTGGACGCCCTTATTTCGGCGGAGACCGACCCCATCCCCACCGGGTGGCGGATGTCCCCCCGGTCGGTGCTGACCTACATTGAGGGCAACACCCAGGTCAAGGGGGTGGCCATCACCCCCAAGTACATGGGAAACCGGAGGCTGGTGGAGATTGCCATCGCCACCCTGGTCACCGACCGGGCCCTGCTCCTCATCGGCGAGCCGGGCACCGCCAAGAGTTGGCTCAGTGAACATCTGGCTGCCGCCGTCAACGGCGACTCCACCAAGGTCGTCCAGGGCACCGCCGGGACAACGGAGGAACAAATCCGCTACTCCTGGAACTACGCCATGCTGATTGCAAAAGGCCCCTGCCCCGAGGCCATGGTGAAGAGCCCGGTCTACCGGGCCATGGAGTCCGGCTCCATCGCACGGGTGGAGGAGATCTCCCGCTGCGCCAGCGAGGTCCAGGACGCCCTCATCTCCATCCTGT
>CAMWBA010000130.1 GCA_947172355.1 uncultured Bacillota bacterium | reverse complement strand
TGCCCGGAACAGGGGCGGCGGCTGGTCCTGGCCGCTGTACGCGCTATGGCAAATGAGCTGATAAACATAGGAGAGACGAACATTGTAGACCGTATGTAGGTATCGGATTAAGCCATAGTTGCCCACTCTCGATCCAATCGTCTGCCCAAACAGCTCAATATTTCATTTGAGATTGTCCCGGCCTGTTCCGCAACATCGCAGGCCGTAATCTCCCGCTCCCCGGATGCTCCGATAAACACCGCAGTATCTCCAGAAACAACGGATGGAATATCCGTCACATCCAGCAAGGTCTGATCCATGCAAATACGTCCCACAATCGGCGCTACATACCCTTGGACTAATGCGGCTCCGACGCCATTGGATAAGCAACGGGGTATTCCGTCTCCGTACCCAATGGCGGCGACCGCAATTTTTGTATTTCGTTTTGCTTGAAATTGATGCCCGTACCCAGCACCCTCTCCCTGTGCAATCTCTCTTATCAAGGTTATTCGGGCTTTCAGCGAGAGGACTGATTTCAACACAACACCGGCTTTCTTCCATTCATCGGTTGTACTCAACTGGCCGTAGAGCGCAATCCCGGCTCGTGCGTAGTCACCACCGATTTCAGAACAATGGAGCAGGCCGCTGCTGGCAAGAATGTGGACCTTGGGGATTTGACAGCCAATGTGTTTTAGGCGGTTTATCGCCTGATAAAAGGCTCTGCCTTGCGTTAGGGCGGCTTCTCTGTTTGATGGCAGGGAAAGATCATCTTCATATAAATGGGTATAAACTCCCTCTATGTGAAGAAACTGGCAAGCAAATATCCGCTGAATTTTATCCAGATTTTCGCAATTCTCCCCCAGCCGGTGCATCCCGGTGTTCAATTTGATATGGACGTTGATGATCTGGCCGCAGGCGTTCAGCTCTAACGCATAGGGATAGTCCAAAATAGTCTGTGTCAGATGATATTGAACAAGGAGCGGGACATATTGGGGATGCGTATATCCGAGTATCAGGATTTCCCCTGCAACTCCGCCTTGCCGTAGCTCTATCCCCTCAAAAACAGTGGCAACGCAAAAGGCATTTACACCCAGGGTATTGAGTTCTCTGGCAATCAAAACAGCGCCATGTCCATAGGCATTTGCCTTGACCGCAGGCATTAACGCGCAGTTTGGAGGTAGCAGAGTTTGAAGCTGTTCCACGTTATGCCGCAGAGCGGTCCGGCTCAATTCAATCCAGGCGCGGCCCTGATAAAACTCCGTCATGCTCCGGCCCCCCTGACAATGATTCTTGAAGGTTGAGACACTACGGTTGAATGGCTCGGCACATCCGTACAGACCACCGCACCAGCTCCAATTTTTACATAATCACCAATTTTGATGCCACCGATAACAACTGCGCCAGCTCCAATCAAACAGTGATCTCCAATCTGCGGGGCTTTCCTGTCAACCGAGCCAATGGTGACATTCTGATAAATCCAGCAATCAGCCCCGATATGGGCGTAACGGGAAATATAGACGCCATGAAGTCCATGAGGCAGAATGGGCTTACTGTCAAACTTGGCTCCGTTCCCAATGTAGCCGCCATGCCGGTGGGCCATTCGATTCAAGAAGAAGGTCAACATATCCCGGACAATACGCACTGAACACTGTTTTCTCCACCAAAAGAATTTCCAGTACAGTCCTAGGTTCTCGCCTCTCGACCAATGGATCAGCGCCGCCTGTATCTTCATGCCAGATATTCCTCCAATGTCAGCCCCTTAAAGGTCATGATCTCTGAATGGGGCATACCAACATAGCGGAAATGCCACGGTTCATGAGCGATGCCGGTAATATGCTCTTTCCCCGCCGGGTAGCGTTCAATAAAACCGAAAGCTGGGGCCAGTTCCCGAAACTTTTGGCAGATGCCCTCATAGGGAAAAGCCGGACGGATGAAGTCAATGTCCGGCTGACGCAGCCCCAGGTCGATTGCCAGCCCCGTTTGATGCTCACTGTGTCCGGGCATGGCTACAAACTTTGCTGTAAACTCCGGGCCGTTCTCCTGGAGCGATTTTGCATAGATTTCAAGCTGTTCCTCCAAGGAGCGCCAGCCGCTGACAGGAACGATAAATTCCCATCCGCCCAACTGCTCCATGATGCGGGACAGGGCGCAAACCGCCTCCCGTTCCAGCAGAATATCGGAGTAATCGTCATGGACAGGAATCAGGTCTTGCTTGCTGTCCGGCGAATATGCGTGTTGGCTGTTGACCAAAATCAAGCTGTTCATCCGCTCACCGCCAATTCGATCACGTTGGAAATGACCTGTTCAAAAGACATTCCAACCGCTTTCATCATGCTGGGATAGCGGCTGTGGGCGGTAAAGCCGGGGATGGTATTGACCTCGTTAAAAACCACCCTGCCAGCCTTGTCCAAAAACATATCCACCCTCGCAAATCCCTGACACCCAAGGGCCTTGTAAATTCGCTGGGCGGCTTCTTTCATCTCTGCCGTTTTTGCAGGGGAAATGCGGGCCGGGACATGGATTGCGGAGGTTTTCAGCGTGTACTTCTCTGTAAAATCAAAGAAGCCATCCGCCAGTTCAATCTCGTCCAGTTCCCCAACCGTCAAGGTGTCATTCCCCAAAACGGCGCACCCGACTTCAAAGCCGGAGATCGCTTCTTCCAAAATGATGTGGTCATCATATTCAAAGGCCAGCTCCATAGCCGCAGACAGTTCGCCGCGTTCCGCAACCCTTGTGATGCCGTAGGAGGAACCAGCCCGGACAGGTTTTACAAACAGCGGATACCCCAGCTTTTCAGCATGAGCGAAAGCATCCTTTCTGGCTTTCTTTGTCAGTACAGTGGAGAAAGGTATCGTGATGCCAGCGGCCTGTGCCAACTTGTGCGCCCGGTCTTTGTCCATGCACAGCGCCGAGGCCAGCACACCACACCCCACCAGCGGAATACCCGCCAATTCAAAAAGCCCCTGCACCGTCCCGTCCTCGCCGTTGCGTCCATGCAGAACAGGGAAAGCGGCGTCCAGAGGAATCTTCTCCATGTCAGCAGTTGTCTGAACCAAAAGCCCAGGGGCGTCCCGGTCAGGAGATACCAGGGCCGGGGCGCAGTCGTCAGGGTTGTTCCAGGTATCCAGCTTGATTTTTTCAACCGCTCCAGTGAAATGGAGCCAATTCCCTTTAGGAGAAATGCCTATCAGAACAGGGGAATACCTTGCCCGATCCATGTGCGTGATAACCGCGTGGGCTGATTCCAGCGAAATACTGTATTCCGGGGAACAGCCGCCAAACAGGACTGCCACGTTATATTTTTTCATATCACACCTTCTCTGAATGTAAAAATCCGATTGCCCTCGGTATGAAAATCATATCAAGAGCAATCGGATCATGCTTTAATATTTTATTGTTGGTTTCCTAAGAAAATCCTAACAGGAGATTGATGTTTTCCTAATTAGTGATAGGCAGCGATACGGTAAATACCGTTGCATTTTCATGGCTTTCGGCTGTGATCGTTCCATGATGGAGGGTGACGATCTCCTTTGCAATCGCAAGCCCAAGTCCGGCCCCGCCCGCGTTGGAGCTTCGGGCCTCGTCCATCCGATAGAAACGTTCAAATATTTTGGACAGCTTTTCCTCCGGGATTGTCGGCCCCTGGTTTTCAAAGGAGATCACCATTTGCTTGTCCTTCTTTTCGGCGGAGATAATGATTTCAGAATTTGGAAAGCTATATGCCGCCGCATTTTTCAAAATGTTATTGAATACACGGGCCAGCTTCATCGGATCGCCGCAGACGCTCAAATCTTCATCAGCATGAAGAACAGCGGTATTTCCTTTTGCGGACAGGATGGGGTAAAATTCGTCCACCATCTGCACCAGCATATAGTAAAGGTCAATCTGCTCTTGCTCCAGCGTGATTTGCTGCAAATTATACCGGGTGATTTCAAAAAACTCGTTTACCAACCGTTCCAGGCGGTTTGCCTTGTCCAGCGCGATATGGGTATATTTTGCTTTCTGCTCCGGCGGCATATCAGGCGCTTCGTCCAGCAGGCTTAAATAGCCAATGACGGAGGTCAAGGGCGTTTTCAAGTCGTGGGCCAGATACGTCACCAAGTCGTTCTTTTGCGCGGCTTCATTCCGAAGTGCTTGTTCACTGCGGAGCATGGCTGTTCTGATTTCTGCCATCTGCGCGGCGATTTCTGCGTACTCTTGCGGAAACATATCAGAACTTTCACTCTCTTGTTTCATATAGTCTCGGAGCATCTTGCCGATGTTGGTTACAGATTTTCGTTTTTCTGCTTTAGCATGAAAATATGACGCAAAAAAGCCAATGATAATTCCTATTGCAACAGTCCCAATTACGGCCCCAAGCACCAGACGCTTCACCTTCCACCACATTGGCTCGCGGATAATCGCTTCTTGTCCAGCCTCTGGAAGATAAGCGTTGCGTGTCTGCATGAAGTTCCACTCAAACCAGTCCACAAAGCTGCCGTTCCATACTTTATCAACAAGGAAATAAAGTACTATGCAAGCCGCAATACTGATTAAGATTAAGACAATCAGATAAGGAATTTTTCGTAATTTACGTTTCAATTTTATACCCCACTCCCCATATTGTTGTAATATATTTTGGACTGTCTATGGTATCGCCCAGCTTCTCACGCAAATGCCGGATATGAACGGTGATTGTATTGTTGCTTTTGCTGTAATACTCGTCCTTCCAAATTTCGTGAAACAGCTCCTCGGAGCTGACAACCTTTCCTTTGCGTTCCAATAAAATGCGTAAAATAGAAAATTCGGTTGGGGTCAGGGAAAGCGGCTTCCCATTCAAAAAGCAAGCATGAGTACCCGTATTCATTTCCAGGCCAGAGTGCAGGAGCAAATCGGATGCTTGTTCCTGGCCGGAAGTCTGGGCGGGGTTATATCGTTTATACCGCCGGAGCTGGGCCTTTACCCGCGCTACCAATTCCAAAGGGCGAAAAGGCTTTGTGACATAATCATCCGCTCCCAGGGTCAGGCCGGTGATTTTGTCGGTTTCCGCGTCCTTGGCTGTCAACATGATGACAGGATAAGTATGCCGCTCCCTGATTTTCTGGCAGAGGGCAAAGCCGTTCACCTCCGGCAGCATAATATCCAGAATGGCTAAATCAAGCTCAGTGGATTCAATGCAGGCAAGGGCATCCTTAGCCGAGTAAAACTTAAAGACCTCGTAATTCTCGTTTTGGAGATATAATTCCACCAAATCAGAAATTTCCGGTTCATCATCAACTACTAAAATTTTGTCGGGCATTGGGTGACCTCTTTTCTATAACCGTAGTCAAAGACATTCTATCAAACATTTTTTGAGTTCTCTGTTTTGTGGGCTGATGGGTTCCACTGGATTTCTTAACATCAGGTTGTTTGCAACTATATTATACTGCTTCGATGTTTGCTCTGCAAGGATAGCACACATCTCAAAGCAAATTCAATGCCGTTCGTTTCTTCCTATGATGCAAAAAGACCCGGCGGGACTTCGATTGCCCGCCAAGTCTTTGTTTCGATTTCTACTGACGCAAAATCTAATCCAGATGTTATTGTTTCTGGAGAGAACCGTCCTCAGCGTAGGCGTAGACCGTTTCGTAGGAACCAAGTACATCGTGTTCTTCCTCAATCAACTGCCGGTTTTGCAGGTCGATTTCCAATGCACCGCTACCACACAAGGTAAACCCATATGCAAAGCGGTCTGTCTCTTGATTCCACAGGAAATAGCTATATGGTACGTTGTGCGGATAAGAGCTAACTGCCAGCAGACCAAAATCCTCCGCACCATCAAAGTTCAGATCACGAATATCCGGCTCTCCAACTGCACTATTCTGGTTCACATACAAACCATCCCAAGCATGATCCTCTACTGCCGGAACATCCTCTGGAAGAATGGTCTGAATCAGTTCTTCTCCCTCATAGACCAGGACTTGATCCACGGAAAAGTATTCCTCCTGGGGTTCGGTTGAATCCAACACTATTGTTAATTCTCTACCCTCCGCAACCTGAACAGAAAAGGTATACATCCCCTCAAAGCGATCTGTGGAAGAAGGGGGTTCCGTAATATTCTGGCCCTCCTGGTCTGTCGTACTGCTGGGGGTTAGTTCCATAGTTTCTGGCGGGGAGGGCTGGGGATTAGGCTGCTTTGTCGTCGAGGTGAGAAAGGCCGTCGCAAACCCAATAATCAGGAATACTGCTACAAGGGCTGCGATAATCGACATTTTTTTATTTTTCATCTTGGATAGAATCCTTTCGTCTAAAACGCTACTTTACAGCAAATTATTATAGTTTTGGCACCAAACCGACAGTATTGTATCACGATTTTGCTGTTGATTCTTTATTTTTTTGCTGAGATTTTATTAAGATTTTCCTAACGGTGAAGGAGCGAGATTTATAATACAGTAAGGGCTGGGGAACGGGGAAAACGGGGAACGGAGAAACGGGCAAGCAGGGCATCGTGGGACCCACGATGCGAAATTGGACCTCCCGCCGTGGGCGGGAGGTCCAATCTGCTTGTTGGTGGCAGCGCCCCCAAACCCCTTTGAACAGCCCCTTGCCGGGGCTGGCTGCGCGTTCCTTCGGAACGCTTTTTTGACGGGCCTGCGGCCCTCTGGAACGGTGGAAAAATCAGCGTTCCTCTTCCCGGCGGTCCGCTTCCTTTTCCTGCTCCTGGGCCTCATAGCCCATGAGCTTCTGCACGTTGGCCCGGACGGTCAGCAGCTCCTTCATATCCTCCCGCGCCCTGCGGAAATCGGCGTAAGCCGCCTTTTTCTCCGCCAGCAGCGCGGCATATTCAGCCTGTAAGCTCCTGACGGTAGGCAGCTTTTTCAGCCCGGATTCATCAAAAAATTTCTTTGCCGCCTGATGCAGCAGGATGTCACTCTCATGCTCGGCCTTGAATTTTTTCGAGTACCCGGCCTTGCGGTAGGCCACATAGACCTCGCGGGTCTTGGCGTAGTTGATGATGTGCGTTTTCAGCACAGCGATCTCCGCCATGCGCTGCTCCGCCGCCTTGATCCTGGCGGACAATTCGTGATAGCGCCCGGTGGCCTCGTCCGCTTTGGCGGCAAGGTCGGCATAGTCCAGCAGGCCATGCTCCGTCAGATAGTTCAGCGTCTGCGCCATCTGTTTCAGATTGAACACGCTGGCCCAACGCGCATACCCCGCGCCCTTCCCGGCCTGGAGCTTTGCTTGAATATCCACCAGCAGATTGACCTTCGGCAGATCTGCGCGGTGGATATTTTTTGAGCGCGGAGTGTGCTGTTTTTCTCCGGTGAGGACAGCCAGCAGCGAGGGGGTAGAGTAGCCCGCGCCCATGCTGTCCTCATCCAGCCGGACGAAATTTTTTCTACCTGGCGCTTTCAGCCGGATGGATTTGCCACGGGGCGAGACCTCTATGCCAGCATCCCGCAGCAGCTGAAACAGGGCATCCAGGTCGGCGGGCTTCTGTGCGAGGGCGGCATCAATCGCCATGCGGAGCTGGTCCCGGTGACAGGGTGGCTTGCTCCCCAGCCACTTGTTGTAGCTCTTGCCCCGGCGCTTGGGATTTGCCACGATGGAGTAGCCGTTCTG
>CAMWBA010000129.1 GCA_947172355.1 uncultured Bacillota bacterium | reverse complement strand
ATCACCGGCCCCAACACCGGCGGCAAGACGGTTACCCTGAAAACCTTGGGCCTCATTACCCTCATGGCCCAGTGCGGCCTGCACATTCCCGCCAAGGATGACTCCACAGTGCGCGTCTTCTCCCGGGTGCTGGCCGACATTGGCGACGAGCAGTCCATCGCCCAGTCCCTGTCCACCTTCTCCTCCCACATGACCAACATCGTGGGAATTCTGGAAGAGGCGGACAGCGACACCCTCATTCTCTTTGACGAGCTGGGAGCGGGCACCGACCCGGTGGAGGGTGCCGCCCTGGCCGCGGCTATCATTGAGTCCGCCCGGGGCATCGGGGCCCAGGTGGCGGCCACCACCCACTACGCCGAGCTGAAGGTCTACGCCATGACCACCCCAGGAGTGGAAAACGCCTCCTGCGAGTTCAATGTGGAGACCCTGGCCCCCACCTACCGGTTGGTGCTGGGCATTCCCGGAAAGTCCAACGCCTTCGCCATCTCCCGGCGGCTGGGGCTGCCCGAGTATATCATTGAAAAGGCCGCCGCCCGGCTGGATGCGGAGAATGTCCGGTTTGAGGACGTCCTCACCCGTCTGGACCAGCAGCGCCAGGAGATGGAGAAGGAGCGGGCGGAGGCTCGCCGGCTCAAGCTGGACATGGAGCAGAGTGCGGAGAAGGCCCGGGAGTACCGGGAGAAGTTGGAGGCCGAGCGGGCGAAGGTAGTGGAGAAGGCCAGCGCCGAGGCCCGGGCCATCATCGAGGAAGCCCGTGCCGCCAGTGATTTGGCCATCGCCCAGCTGAAGGAGCTGAAAAAACGCCAGGACCTGGACTGGCAGCAGGTGAACGACGGCCGGGCAGAGGCCCGCCGGCTGCTCAATGAGGCGGAGCGGAACCTTGGCGGAGGGGCTCCCGAGGTAGAGCCGCCGCCTCCCACCCGTCCCGCCAAGGCGGGGGATACGGTGGAGTTGGTTTCCATGGGGACCAAAGCCACCGTGCTGTCGGTGAACAAGGACGGCGTGCTCCAGCTTCAGGCGGGCATTTTGAAGATTTCCGCCAAGCAGGAGGAGGTTCGAGTGGTGGAAGGGGAGACCCAGGCCCAGAAGGACGCCCGGCGGATCATCACCAAAGCGGAGCACACCCTGCGTACCGCCGCTGTCCCCAGTCAGGTGGACTTGCGGGGGATGATGACCGACGAGGCCCTCATCGTTCTGGAGCGCTTTCTGGACACTGCAATGATGGGCAAGCTGGAGACGGTGACCATCGTCCACGGCAAGGGCACCGGCGCGGTGCGTTCCGCCGTGCGTACCTATCTCAAGCGCAGCCGGTATGTGAAATCCTTCCGTCCCGGCCGCTACGGTGAGGGCGAGGACGGTGTGACGGTGGCGGAACTGAAATAGCAGTCGGGGATGTTCCAAAACTTTCGTCCCCGTCGGAGACCGGAGAGAGAGGATATCAGGGAGGAACTGGTTCCTCCGGAAGACGCGGTATGCGAAGCACATAAGCGTTTTCCGCCGAAAATGCCCGCACCGGAGAGGACGGCGTGACAATGGAGGAGCTGAAATAACAACGGTTCCCGCCCCGAAAGGGGCGGGAACAATAACTTTTTTGCGGAGGAGGTCTTGTTATGTCGCAGCAAAGCCATTCAGAACGGAAGATACCGCGCCGCTGGCAGCTAGCCACTTTTTTTCTGATTGGCCTGTTTCTGCCGCTGACTGTCCTGCTGTCTATGATCCCCGGCTCCTGGTACCGCGCAGAGGGGTACGAGGATCTGGGCGTTATGGAGTTCGAGGCGGTCCGGCACGAGGGCCGCGGCTCAAACCACGTAAAGTACTACGTGATCTATCAGGCCCTGGACAGCAGCGGGATCACCGTGCGGGAACGGGTGTACTTCGTGACGGATGCCCGGGAGGCGGTGGAAAACAAGGAGCATATCACGCGGCATGTCTACCGGGCCTATGACGCCCCGAATTTCATCCTGCGCAGGGTCCGGAACGCGGGATATCAGTTTTTCCAGGAGGGCAAGGAGCCGGAGAGCCTGGAAGCGTTCCAAAAAGGTCTGGACGGGGCGCGGAAAATCGCCTTCGTTGGACAGAGCGTGGGGCTGTGCTACATCGCGGGGTTCACAGCTTTGCTCCTCCGGCGGCGGGCCATCCAGAAGCAGGATGTAGGGAGGAAGGACGGCAGGGACAAATACTGACATCTTACATCAAGACAGAGAGAAGATCCAACTAAAAAGAAGAATGGAGCAAAGAGCTGCCGGCTGGATTGCCAATAACAGCCGTATATTGAGGGAGTTCGCTTTGTCAGGCGGCTGATTTTTTAACCCCCCAAAGGCCGGTTAGCCCATATTTAACCCCAAAAGCAGGGCCAAATTTAGGCAAAGGGTATCAGAGATTTTCAAAGAAAACCCCCGGAAAATCGAATTTTCCGGGGGTTTTGAGCGTTTTCGGATATAAAATCAGCGCTTGGAGAACTGGGGAGCCCGACGGGCGGCCTTGAGGCCGTACTGCTATCGTTTTAGCGCCGTTTTCCCTTGATTTTACGGGCTTTTTTGAGGTGGCGACCTTCGGTTGTCCTACCCCTTAACCCAATCAATCGCAGACCTTTACTTAGGTGCCAGATGGGTGAAGTGCTTGCTCCACCACACCGAAAAGTTCTTCGGGCTTATTATACTTGACTTTTGCATAAATGTCCATAGTTGTTTTACTATTTTCATGCCCGGCAAGATATTGCACCGTCTTGGGGTCAACTCCCGCATAGATTAAGTTTGTAATATAGGTATGCCGCAGTTGGTGGGGCGTCACTTCAAAATCCAGGGTATAGACGATCCTGGGGTTGTTTTTCTGGCTGGTTCCCAGCGTCGGCTTTACCGTGTATTTGATGCTCTGTCCGTTCACATATTTATAATAGGTGCGCTCCTTGGTGGAGCGGACAACAATGTACTGCCATACCCGCTTGAACTGCGAGTAAGACAGCGGCTGACCTTTGCCGTCGGCAATTACAAAGTCAGACTTAGAGACGGCCTTCGCGTCCCGCAGGCAATCGGCTAAGCACTTAGGGATAGGGATGTCTCTCCGGGCCGCTTTGGTCTTTAGGATCGTAGAGACTACCGGCCGGTTGTGTTCCGCCCGCCATGCCCGCCGCACGGAAAGGTACGGGGTTGGATCATCCAGGAATACACAGTCCCATTGGAGGCCAAGGGCTTCTTCCCGGCGCAGGCCAGCGTATAGGCCAATCATCACAAAGAGGTATGGCGGCAAACCTTTTATGGTTTCCAGGAGTACCGCTACCTGCTCATCACTTAGCGCCTCCTTCTTCTGTGCTGGCTTCCCGCCTTTGCCTGATATTCCCGCACAGGGGTTATCTTCAATTAGCTGGCTGCGCTCTGCGGAATAAAAAACGCACTTGATGAGCATATTCACTTTGTTATAAAGGCCCTCTGATTTCTTTGACAGTGGCACCAGCGCCAGGCGGATGTCGTCAGCCGTCACTTCCTCCATATACATATCGCCCATCGGTTTGATGACGTAATTCCTCATATTGGAGGCGTATCCTTTCAAAGTGGCTGCTGAAACCTTTGCCGACTGCATCACCAGCCATTTCTCGCAATATTCTGCAACGGTCGGATGCTGCCGGTGAAAAAGAATCTCCTGGACTTGGCGTCTTGCCGCTAATTGTTTCTCGTAAAGCTCCTCACAGGTTGTTGCGTACAGGCTGACCTGCTTCCCATCGGCGTCCAGAATCCGTGTCCTATAATACTGGATGCCTTTCCGCTCCACACTGGTGTACTGGGGAATTGTTTTTTTCTTAGCCATAGATAATTTCCTTTCTTATGCGCAAATCAAATTGGTTCCTTCACTCCTTTTTTATCAGAAACGCCGGATTGAATCAAAGATACGGATTAGGAAAAGCAAAGAGCGAGGCGTTCCTGCCTCGCTCCTACTGTATTTTCTGTTCTATGCCCACATGGCATCCCATTGAGAAAATGCGCTGCCCATCGCTTTAACAACCTGATCTGGTTGGTTGTATTTGACTTTTGCGTAAATATCCATTGTGATTTTACTGCTCTCGTGACCTGCCAGGTACTGCACCGTTTTGGGGTCCACCGAGGAATGAATCAGGTTGGTTATGTAGGTGTGCCTGAGTTGGTGGGGCGTGACCTCGAAATCCAGGCTGTAAACGCAGTGGCCGTTGTTTCGGGCTTTCTCTCCGAGTTGCGGGTAGAGGATGTATTTTACATATTTTCCGTCTACCAGTTTGCGGGTCACTCTCGGCTTGGCGGTTCGTGTCACAATATATTGCCACAGCCGCTTAAACTGCGTATAAGACAGTGGGCCACCGTCTCGATTAGCAACCACATAATCTGATGTAGATGTTTTCTTTGCCTCCCTCAAACATTCTGCCAGACAGGTCGGAAGCGGGATATTCCGCTCCGCCGCTTTCGTTTTTAGTTCGGTGAGAATGACCGGCCGATTATGTTCTGTGTGCCATGCCCGCCGCACTGTCAGATACGGTGCATCCGTGTCCAGATATACCGAATCCCATTGCAGTGCAAGGATTTCTTCTCGCCGCAGGCCGGCATACAAGCCGATCATCACAAACACGTAGGGAGGCAAGTCGCAGATCGCATCTAAAAGCTGCTCGACCTGTTCATCCGTCAACGCCTGGCGGTCCTCTTGCGGAACACCGCCGCCTTTTGCAGTCAGATGGAGTGTTGGGTTCACTTCAATCACATGGCTTTCCTTAGCCGCCCGAAAGATGGATTTATAAAGAATCACCACGGACTTGTAGACCGATGCTGACTTCTTGGAAACAGGGACGAGGGCGAGCTGGATGTCATCCAGCGTTACATCTGCCATACGCATCTCTCCCAGCTCCTTGATAATGTGCCGCCGTACCTTGGAGGTGTAATCCGTCAAGGTAGTCTGCCGAACATGGACTGACTGCATCAGCAGCCATTTCTCACAGTATTCCGCTACCGTTGGCGATTTCCGATGGAACCGGGCGTGACCGATCTGCGCCAACGCCTCCTGTTCTTTGTCGTACAGTTCTTCGGGGGTCCTTGCATAAAGAGCAACCCGCTTGCCATCGGCATCTTCTATCCGGGTCCTGTAATACTCTACACCGTTCAGCGTGACGGTGTTATACTCTGGAATCAATCGTTTTCTTTTTGCCAATACCGTTACCTCTCAAGAATCATATTCAGCGCTGTACCTTTGTTTTACCAGACATCCTTTGTCCAAGCAAGGATACGGATCGGCTCACGCTCCAGCGCTTCGCGCTTTACGGTAAGTGGCGCACTTTTCCACCGGCTTTGCCCGATGTGTGAATTTTGCGATGTACTCTTGGAGGCTTGCATCCGTAAAGTAGACACAGCCGTTTTGCACATATTGCACATAGGAAATCAGGCCATTATTGCGGGCTGTGTCCAGCGTTGCAATGCTAACCCCTAAGATTTTGGCAGCTTCTTTCCTTGTAAATAACTTTTCCATAGAATCTCTCCCTTCTTTGTCAAGGATATGGTTGTGGCTTTCAAAATCACATGAATACGCTGGCAGCCGAAGCCGCCAGCGCATGGTATCTGACTTAGAAAAGCATTTGCCTGACAGTTTCTGCCATCAAAGGTTGCTTCAAGTCTTTTATATTACGCCACATTTGCCACGCCCCCTGACGCTGGGGACAGGACAGGTCTCCGCTGGCGCGGCTGTCATAACTCCGCAGCGTCGTTCATAGCGTGCGCCGCAGGGTTCCCCCCAAGTCTTTGGCGGGCCGTGAGGAAGTATCTTTAAGCCCCCGCGCAGTCATCGCGCCGGATGTGCCACCATCCGGGTCACAGGGACGTTGATCGCTCCGAAACAGCTTGTCCATCACCTCCTGGCTGCTCCATCTTCGCGGCGTCCTGCACTCGCTCATACGCGGGTTATGTACCTGTTCTGCCGTGTATTCGGTTGTCAAAGATCAGCGAAGGAAAAATCCCCTTCTTGATAACCATGACAAAAACAGGCGATTTGTCCTGCCTGTTACGCAAATTTTTTGAAAAAATTTTTAGCCTTGCCGCCTGGCCGGGGTTGTACACAGAGCAAGCATCGGGTAAACAAAATAAAATAGGTACTATCGTGCCTAAAAGAGCCTCCTAAAAGGTTCTTCTCGACAGAGAATAGGAACGATAAAATATCATTAAGGAGACGATAGTACCTATGGAGATGTTAAAAGAGCTGGGACGGCGTATTCAAAAAGCCCGTAAGGTGAAAAAACTTACACAACAGGAACTCGCTGATTTGAGCCATGTTTCGCTGAAGCACGTTCAAAGTTGTGAAAGAGGAGAAAAGAACCCTTCTTTTGAGGTTCTGCGTGCTTTTGGTAAAGTTTTGAATTTGTCCTTGGACTCCCTGATGAATCTTGATCTGCCCGAAGATGAACAATCCGCCAACGATATGCGGCAGCTCTACCTTTCGTGCCCTCCGGCGGCCAGAAAGGCGCTGTTAAACTCGGCCCGTGCGCTGGCTGATGAACTAAAAGAGATGACGCAGGCAGACGAATGTGACCAGGATAAAAAAGCAGAGGAGAAATAAGCCGGTGGAGGAATAAAAATCCCCCACCGGCTCTTTTTTTGCCGCTATTCGGCGGTCAGGTTATCGGGCTGTGTCCAGCAGACGCGCCAACTTCTTCAGCCCGCGCCGGATGCTGTCCCACACACGGCGGCGGTCGGTGCCCTCAATCCGGGCGATCTCGGCCACCGTCATGCCCAAGTAAAACCGGGCGTAGATGCGCCGGGCCTGGATGGCGGGCAGCTTCATCAGCGCGGCATACACTTCTTCCCGCAGCTGCTTCTGTTCCAGAATTTCCTCCGGGGTGAGCGGCCGGTTGATGGCATCGCTTTCAATGCCATCCTCCCGGTTCAGAGAGTAATGGGCCTTGTGCCGGAACTTCCGGCGCTCGTAAGCGGCATCGTCCTGCTGGTGGCCCCGGATCGCGGCCAGGACTTCCTCGGCCACGTCTACAAAGACATCGGTTTTATATGTATCGGGATACAGGTCCCGAAGGTTGATCTTCTGCATGATGTACCTCCGTTTCAATTCACTGGTTGACAGGTGAACCGAAACGAAGGCGGCGGGCGACACCGTTCGGGGAAATTCCCGAAAAAACGACAAGGAAAAGCGCCAGCTTCCGATGTACGGTGGCTGGCGCTTTTTATATGCGTCTTATAGGTCTTATGAACCAGCCACGATAGTGCCTGTTCATAAGCAGATGGGGGCCGGTTGACGGCCAGGCTTTTTTGACAGGTAAATCCCTGCCGAATTATGTCGAAACCCTCTTTGCTTCATGGCGGCTCCCTCCTAAAGCCGCCGTGTTAGCGTATAGTCGTCACTCCTTTGTCAAAGGCGTAGGAAACGGCGGCCTTGATCTTTCAAAACCGCCGAAAGTCATAAGTATATGTAAATAGGCGCACAAAGCTGCCTGCCCCGCAACGGTTTTTTTCTTTCCCCGTCGGGCGGGGCAGGCTGTTGTCGTGTATTAAGAATAAAAAGAAGCCGATAACCACAAGTAAGAGTGTCTTGTGTGGTTCATCGGCTCTGCGTCTATGCGTCTGGCT
>CAMWBA010000128.1 GCA_947172355.1 uncultured Bacillota bacterium | reverse complement strand
CGCCGCAGGGACTACTATGTGGCCCCCGCCGAACTGAAACACCGCTGGATGAAAAGACGGGCAGGTGAGCGGCCATGAGCAAGATCAAGACCCGTGAAAAGGGTAAGGACATTAAGGTGTTGGATAAATCCGCTGTCGTGGGCCAGCGCATGAAAAACGCCTTTATCCGCTCCAAGCGGAACGCGGCGGCGCTGATGGACGACCGGCAGGCCACCCCCAGCGAGTACGCCGAGGACAAGGTGGAGTTTGCCGCCGACGATCTGGCCCATGATACGGCGAATGTGGCGGTGTCCGGCACAAAGACGGCGGTACGCCAGGGGCGAAAACTGTTCCAGCGCCAGCGGGAGAAACGGGCGGCGGAGAAGCGGCGGGAGGACACCGCCCCTACTGAACAGGCCCTCTCTCCCGAACCGAGCCAAGGCCCCGCCCCGGAGGGCCAGACCAACAGGACACCCCCGGAGGGGCGGTTGCCGCGTCAGCGTACCGACCCGCCCAGGGATGAACAAATCCCCCAACAGCGCACCAACCCGGCCCCGGACAGGCGGCTCCCCCGGCAACGTACCAACGCCGCCCCGCAGGAACCACGCCCCAAGCAGTATAGAAGCACGGCGGAACGCAGACGGCCCCCTGTCCGCTCTGATGGGGAACGCCCTGTTGATGCCATTGATACGGTAGTGGAGCGTGGGCGGGCCTTTGTCAAAAAGCAGGCCGAGAAGTGGGCCGAGCGTAAACGGCAGGTGAAAAACCGGGCTGTTCAGTCTGACAGACCGGCCCAGCCGCAGGTGAAAGCGCCGGATATTTCCCCCATGCCCCAACAGACGGAAACGGCCATCAGGCAGACCGTCAATGCCGCTAAACAGCCCATTGAAGCGGTAAAGCGGACAGGCCGCACCGCCAGTCAGACCGTGAAAACCACCGGCAGGGCCGCAGAGCGGACAGCAAAGGGCACCATCAAAAGTACCAAGCGGACGGTAAAGACAGCCCAGCAGACCGCAAAGGGCACGGTGAAAACTGCCCAGCGCACATCCAAAACCGCCATCAAGACCGCCGAGCATACGGCAAAGGCGGCGCAGAAAACGGCCCAGGCCACCGCCAAGGCCGCTAAAATGACAGCACAAGCCGCCCGTGCTACGGCGAAAACCGCCGCCACCGCCGCGAAAGCCAGTGCAAAGGCGGTTGCCGCCACGGTAAAGGCTATGATTGCCTCCGTCAAGGCGCTGGTGGCCGCGATTGCCGCCGGGGGCTGGGTTGCCATCCTCGCCGTTGTCATTATCTGCTTGATTGGCTTGATCGTCGGCTCCTGCTTTGGTATCTTCTTTTCCGGGGAGGACAACGGCACAGGCCAGACCATGCCCGTTGTTGTCCGGGAGATCAACCAGGATTATGAGAGTAAGCTGGAGGAAATCAAGACCGCAAACGCCCATGACGCGCTTGAAATGTCTGGCTCCCGCGCCGTCTGGCCCGATGTGCTGGCGGTCTACGCCGTTAAGACCACCACCGACCCAAACGCTCCCCAGGAAGTTGCCACCATGGACGATAACAAAAAGGCACTTCTGAAAGAGATATTTTGGGCCATGAATGAGGTGAGCAGCCGCACAGACACCAGCGCCACCACGCAGACCATTGAAACGGACGATGGAGCGGGCAATATCATCGAGGAAGAAGTTGAGGTAACGACCACGACCCTCTATATCACCGTGACCCACAAAACTGCCGATGAAATGGCGGATGCCTACAACTTCACCGCAGACCAGCGGGCACAGCTTGCGGAGCTACTGGCTGAAGAAAACCGCAGTATGTGGAGCAGCGTCCTGTACGGCATCGGCCTGGGCGATGGGGAGATCGTGGTGGTGGCCCTCTCGCAAATCGGGAACGTGGGCGGTCAGCCCTATTGGTCTTGGTACGGCTTCAACTCCCGTGTGGAGTGGTGCGCCTGCTTTGTCAGTTGGTGTGCCAACGAGTGCGGGTATCTGGACGCCGGGGTGATCCCCAAAACCGCGGGCTGCATCAGCGGCTCTAATTGGTTTAAGGATCGGGGACTCTGGCAGGATAACAGCTATGAGCCGCGCCCCGGCGACATCATCTACTTTGATTGGGACAACAAAGGTAGCTCCGGGCCGCAGGACGGCCTTGCCGACCACGTTGGCATCGTGGAGAAGGTGGAGAACGGCATCGTCTACACTGTGGAGGGCAACTCCGGCGATAGTTGCCGGGAAAACCGCTATGCCGTTGGTCACTACGAAATTTATGGGTATGGAACACCTGCCTATTAGTCCCTGAAATCTAATTATTTCGCCCTGGATTGGCTGAAAACAGTCAATCCAGGGCGTGTTTTTATTCTTCAAATAGTTTTGCGACAGGGACTTTCAGCGCGTCGGCAATCTTAAACAGCGTTTCCAACGAAACGCCAAACACCTGCGTGGGGCTTTCGATCTTTGCAACGAAAGACCATGACCGCCCAATCTTATCTGCAAAGGCTTCCTGCGTCAGTCCTTGCAGTTTGCGATAGTATTGAACCTTCAATCCAAAACGAATGTACTGCTCTCGGTAGACTGTTTCCATAGCTTTGCCCCTCCTGGTAAAAGGTTACCACGTCCCGCAGAAATTATTTATAGAGGGGAATTGCCATTTATAGCAATACAATGATATAATACGGCCAACAAAGGATATAAGGAGTGCGTGAAATGCGAAAAAGAACCTGCTGCTTCACAGGCCACCGCGAGCTGCCGCCTGCTTTCCGCCAAGAACTCGCCATGAAGTTGGAAGAAACGATTATTGGCCTGATTGAGCAGGGCGTCCAATTTTATGGAGCCGGAGGTGCGCGGGGCTTTGATGCCCTCGCCGCACAAACTGTACTTAACCTGAAAAATAGATACCCACACATAAAGCTGATCCTTGTCCTCCCCTGCCTGACGCAGACACGAGGGTGGCCTGCCGGGGACGTGGCGGAATATGAGCGCATCAAGGCCCAGGCAGATAAGGTGGTCTACACCGCCCAGGAGTACACCAGGGGTTGTATGTTCAAGCGCAATCGCCATTTGGTAGACCACAGCGGTGTATGTGTCTGCTACCTCACGAAAAAAGATGGTGGGACAGCCTATACAGTGGACTATGCTGAAAAGCAAGGTTTGGGGATCGTCAACCTTGCCCCCATTCAAATTCGTGCCCCTACTTGCAAAAAAATAAATTCTGGCTATAATTTAGGTGTGAGATAGCCAAAGAGATGAACATTTCAATGACATATTAAGAGGTGGAATTACTTATGGCAAAATTTCAACTGAACCCCAACGAGACAATGATCGGCAGCGGACAGGTGGCGCTCCATCAAAAGCAGTTTCTCACCACAAAGCCCTTTAGCGGGAATATCTATGTCACCAACCAGCGGGCCTGCTTTTATATCAGCATGGTCGGGAGCCCGGAATTTGATTTGCCCCTTTCGGACATTAAGGGCTTTTCCGTGGGGAAAAAGGCGCTGTTTACGGCGGTGACAATCCACAGCCAGGCGGGTGAGAATTATGTGTTTACCGGGTTCCCGCTCAAGAAACTGCAAGACTGGCTGAGGCAGGCTGGTGTCCGGGAACTGTGAACACGGAGGTATTCACAATGAATATTGAAATAACACAAGAATATAAAGCATCATTGGTTCCATTTCCAACAGAATTATTGGAGCCGCTTAATCTTCCAAAAGAAACATTTGAGTTTTTGAAAAATGTCGGTCTCCCGGTGTATTCAAATTACGAGATTACTCCCAATGCACCTATTACCTTTTTTGAACAGCCCTATGTAAAAAAGCACCCGCATCTCCAAAACACCTTTTTGTATATTGCATCTATGGATGTAATGGGATTGATTGGAGTAGATGTAAAAAATCAAGGAGTGTTTCAAATGGTGCCGGGTGAAAGCTATCGGGGGGAAGAACCGGACGAAATACCATACTTAATGAATTATGGCATTTGTCAACTTGTGGATTGTCTTGGCCTGTGGCTGTCTTTTTATCCACAACTCCGAGAAGAAATAGACAGACAATTAGAACTCAATCCCACATTTAGTCTTTTTGACCATGAGGAACTATACAAGCCCATTGTGAGCAAATTAAAAGAGGCTGATCCGAAAACGGTGCGGTATCGGAAGTCTTTCTGGCGTAGGATGTGTGAGCCTGATATAGTATAGTTGAGCAAAGTGTCTGTATAGTATAGGTTGTGACAATAGTAATAAACGGGACGGTGCATACATGAAAAAAGGTCAACACTCCATCCCCACCATTCTGCGGAATATCGTGTGCGCCGCCCTTGCGCTCTGGCTGATGCTGGCCGCGCCCACTGGCTGGCTGTACGACCTGTGGGCTGGCACAGGAACGGGGCAAGGCCAGCGGCCCGGTGAGGGCGTCCAGCAGCTCCGACGGCAGGAGGACGTGTCATCATGCTTTTACGCCCAGACCCCGGCAACGGTGACAGGCGGAGATCTGGTGGCCTGCCCGCTGGCCCGTCTGCGGGACGCGGCGCAGGAGGGGACGCACTATCACCGCAGCTATGGCGCAAAACGGGCGGTATCCGTTTCGGAATACATCTATGCCGACTATCCCCTCCCGCCTTGGCAGAGGATGCTCCAGGGGCTTGCGGGCGGATATTATAACCGCTACTATCTGACGGAGCTGGAGGACGGCTCCTGGCTGTGCGTGTACTTTGACGATTATCTGACGCTGACGGGCGGGGACGAATATCCCACGGGCTATCTCCGCTATACCACCACCGAGGAGCGCCGGGCGCTGAGCCAGATGCAGGCGGACTATGACCTTGATCCCGTCTATGTGCTGGATATGTACCGGCATGGGAAAGTCAGTTGGATGCTGGATGTCCTGCTCCGGCTTGCGGTGCTGGCCGTTGTGGGAATAGGGGCCGCAACGGTTCGGGGCTTTTGTAAAAGGCGGAAATCCGATTAGAGCGGTCTGGCCTTTGGGACAAATGTCCCAAAGTGAGGTTGAGGAGATATGTGGCATGACATTAAAAAGTATATCATTTGAAAAAGGTTCTTTGGATACGATGATAGACCGACTTTGCAAAACAATGAACGCTATGGATAGAGAATGGTCAAAAAAAGTTGAGCCTGCTTTGCAAAGTCAAATCCAAACACTATCAGAATTTTTGAACCCATATAGCAAAAGTATCCCACTTGCGTATCTTCTATTTTTACAGACAATGGGGAAAAACGATGGCGGGCTACTTGAACAGGAGTGGGATGGATATACGGAAGTAAGCGTGGATAAGACATTGAATGATTATTGTGAATACTATACAGATGACGATTTTCTTCCAAATGGTTTTTTGCCTTTTTCCTTTCATTGGGACGAGTCCATCTTATCATTGAAACTGTCAGAGGGAGACAATCCGCCAATTTACAATGGTTTTGACAAAAGGTTGTTTTCTGGATCATTTGAAAATTATTTGTTTCAGATGGCATTTCGCAAAGCGGAAAACACACAATTTTTATATCAAGTAAATGGCGGAACTTCCAAAGAAGGTTTCCGTGATATTCTATCTGGAAAGTCGGCTCAAAATATTCAGTGGACAACATCAATGGAATTTATCGAGACTATATTAAAACCCTATCAACTGCAAAAGGCTTGGTTCAGTGACAATATTCGCTTTTGTGGTGTTTCATCGGAATATATAGTGAGTGTCGATTTGCATTGGGCGCTCAATATTAAAATTTCCAGTGACAATCATATTGCCTTGCAAAATATGAAGAAAAATTTATCTTCTTTGCTTGGCAGTTTGAAATATTGGTAAAGTACAAAATGATTGGATAGAAAACCAATCAGCACCCAGCCGCCAACGGAAACGGCATATAAAAAAACCGTTGGATGTCCTGCTCCGGCTTGCGGTGCTGGTCGTTGCTGGTATAATAGGGGTAACGGTTCGGGGCGTGTGGAAAAGGCGGAATAAATCAGTACAAACCGATTAAATAAAACACCCTCAGTATGAATGTTTCCGTTATTCCGATTACTTACAAAAATTCCGTGTATGACTAAATTATAATTAGCGAGAAAGGGGGATTTATCGCTATGCAATGCAATCTACGCACATTGTTCACCCGCCCTCCATGTTCCGAAGCAGAGTTGTTCCGCAAGGTCAAGCAATGTGTTTCTATTTTTGAACCGGAGCGGCTTCAAAACCTCAAGCCTGCGCCGGAAGAAGATATTCAAGCATTGGAACAAATGATTATGGAACGATACGGATGCTCAATTCCGGCCTCCTACAAATTGTACTTGCAGGAGATGGGCCAGGAGGACGGCGGAATACTTTCCTCCATGTTTGAGGGGTGGAACGGTTTTAAGCATGGTAACATGGCCTGTGAAGCAAAAGATTTCCTTATGTGGGAGGGCTTGTGGCGGTATATTGAGGAAGAGTCTCCCGGCCACCCACCTTTCTTGATTTTCTGCTGTGCGGCACTTCCCGATATAGGGTATGGTTTCCTTTTGGATGGAGCGGGCTTGGATGAACTCGTGCAAACGTATTGTTGGCATTTTTGCTACTGCCATGATACCTTTGCAAAACTGTTATTTTATAGTGCGTATAGCAAACTGCTCCACTGGGTACTGGAACATGGCAAGCCCTTAAAATACAAAGAAGGCACCTTTTCCTCTGGACGTTCCTGCATTCATGCAATCGCCTTTCTTGCGTACTGTCCGCCGGAATGGACAGTCACCGGTCATGCTCCATTGGCAGAGTTCCTGCAAAAGTTGGAGGCAGACTGCGAATTGGAGCCGTGTTGGTTCAGCATGGATAAAGAGTTTTGCCTGTTTGATACAAACAATCAACCCACGGACACAGACAATTTCTTTGCACGCTATGCGGCTTTTCATACATCCTCTGGTCTTACGTTTTATATCAGGTACAATTCATGGAACAGGCACACAATTCGAGTTACTCTTTTAAGCGAGGACTTGCGTCTTACTAAGCAAATTATAGACGCTATTTTACAGCAGGCAGAAATAGAAGAGGACTCCTTGAAATTTACAGGACTGGATTGGGAACAGGTTCCGAAATGGTTGACTTTTAGTTCTTGGTGATTGATCTATCCGAACAAGCAGGTCAGATTGTCCAGCCGCCAAGGTCAACGGCATATAAAAAACCGTTGGATGGGCGGCTGTCTATTGCGGAGGGAAACAGCACACTATGGAAACCGTCAGACGCGGCTATGAGCCGAAGGACGAAAAAGAGTTTGGCCCCAAGGCGGCGGGCAAGCTGAACGCCTCCGCCCAGGAGCTGTTGTTCTTGATGAACCGGGGCTATGATACAAAGTCCGCCTCCACCTTTGTGGGGAACCACCATCTGCTCTCCGAGCGCCAGCGGCTGGCCCTGGCCCGGATCACCTCGACACAGGCCGCGCTCCGGCAGCGGGAGGAAAAGCGGCTGCTCCATGCGCCGTCCTGCTGGATGGGGCGCATGGTCAGCAGGACATGGGCGTAGGGATTGCCGCCGCCTGTGTCGTGTAGGGGCGCAAGCCCGTTACCCTTGAGCTGCGCCCCATCTGCGTCCCCGTCCTGCGCCGTCCTCCTGCGCGGTATTGGTGGCTGTGGCCTTGCTGATGGTTGCTCATAGACGCTCCTTTTCATGAAAATCGCCCCTGCCGATTTT
>CAMWBA010000127.1 GCA_947172355.1 uncultured Bacillota bacterium | reverse complement strand
AAGGCAGTATTCGTATAGCCCACGAGCACCAGATGGGGTGCTCTTACGGGCGCACTTGAGTGTTGAAACGGAGGAGCCTGTTATGCTGGATTTCAGTAAGGCAAGTGAATGGAAGATTATGAGACCGACTTCGACCCCACCGCTCTGGGAAAGGTGGAAGCCAACTTCTGCCTGGGCAACGGCTACCTGGGCCCGCGCTCCGCCACCGAGGAGAAGTATCTGGGCGAGACCCGGGACCTGCTGGTGGCGAGGACCTTCGATCGCTTCTCCCCCGAGGAGGTCACCGAACTGCCCAACGCCGCCGATGTGACCAACATCGAGATCACGCTGAACGGCGCCCGCTTTGACCTGACCCGTGGCACCATCCGGGAGTACAGCCAGGAGCTGAACATTCGGACCGGCTTGCTCACCCATGAGGTGGTCTGGATCTCTCCCAAGGGCGGCAATTTCCGGCTGAAATTTGAGCGCATGGTGTCGCTGAAGCGCCTGCACACCATCGCAGCGAGGGTGACCGTCATCCCCGAGGGCGACACGGCCACACCTTCTGGGACACCGAAATTTTCCAGCTGCCCTATTTCATCTTCAACACGCCCGAGGTGGCCCGAAGCCTGGAGGAGTACCGCTACCTGTCCCTCCCTGGCGCTCATGCCAAGGCCAAGCATAACGGCTACGAGGGGGCGCAATTCCCCTGGGAGTCCGCCTGGCTGGACGACGGCGAGGTCACCCCGGAGTACATGGGCACCGACATCGTGACGGGCCAGCTCATCAAGGTCTGGTCGGGCTTCATTGAAATTCATATCACCGCCGATGTGGCCTACGGTGTGTGGCAGTACTACATGTGTACCGGTGACCGGAACTTCATGGATAAGTACGGCTACGAGCTGATGCTGGACTGCGCGAAATTCTGGTCCAGCCGCCTGGAACCGGGTGAGGACGGCAAGCTGCACATCAACGACGTGGTGGGCCCGGACGAGTACAAGGAGCATGTGGACGACAACGCCTTCACCAACTATCTGGTGTGGTGACTATTGACAAGGCGATTGAGTACAGCGAACTGCTCCAAAAGGAGAAGCCAGAACTGTACGCCAAGCTGGACGAGAATCTGGAGTTGTCTGCTCTGCGGGAGAAGTGGGTGGAACAGGTGGACCTAATCTTCCTCACCCAGCCCAACGAGGATGGTGTCCTGCCCCAGGACAGCACCTACCTGACCCTGGAGGACATTGACCTGTCCAAGTACAAGAGCCAGGCCCATGTGGGAGGCATCTACAAGGACTACAACCAGGAGCAGATCACAAAAATCCAAGTGTCCAAGCAGGCGGACGTGATGGTGCTGTTCCTGCTGATGGAGGAGCTGTTCCCCCATCAGGTGAAGCTGTTCAGCTGGGACTACTACGAGCCCCGGTGCCTCCACGACTCCAGCCTGTCCCTGTCCACTCACGCCGTACTGGCCCCCAAAGAAAGTCCGGAATCATTATTCGCAATGCTGACAGACCACGGCCTGACTACCACGCTGGTTCAAAATTTCCAAGCCGCGTTTGAATATTTGAATATACACATCAGTACATTTTTGCTTCTCGATCTGAATTTAGAAGGGGCTATTCCATTTTTAGAGAAGGTCATCAATACCTTTTACGATCCCCCACCATACATTTTGGCCGTTGATTATTTCCCATGCAGCCAATCTCAAGCCGATATCCTTAGGGCTTGTTTAAAAAATGTCAACACGCCCAAGCGGCGGTTCTTTTGCCGCCATACTGCCCCAATTTTTCTTGAAATACATCCAGTATTCCTGCGAAAAATTTTGTTTGTCTGGCGACAAAATTCCTCGCCGTTGTGCATAGTTCCGTTTTTCAAACAGCGCCTAATCTTGGCGCAGACACCTGTTTGGAGAAACCGCTTGACCTGGGAGAAGTCCTTGCGGTCATCAACGCGGTAATACGCCGGGCTGACCGGCTTGCCCGGCCAAAACCGCTCCACGCGGCCCCGCCCATTGAGCATGGAGGATTGACCATTGACCTGCTACGCCGTCATGTGAGCATGGATGGCCGGTCGGTTTCGCTGACGGTAAAAGAATTTGATATTCTGCATCTTCTGATCAGCTGCCCGGATGTCGTATTCAGCAAAGCGCAGATTTATGAGCATGTGTGGAACGAGGACTACCAGTTCAGTACAACAAGCGTATCCGACCTGATTTCCTCCCTGCGAAAAAACTGGGGCTCAATGCCAGGGATAACCGCTATATTCAGACGGTCCACGGCGCCGGTTACCGCTTCACCAATCCAGAATGATCCATATAAACCAGAGCGCAGCGACTGTATGTTCGCTGCGCCCTGATTTTGTCGATTTATCGGTTATTTTGTGGAACAGTTCCAGAAAACGGCCAATTCTTCTCCACACAATTCCCTAACTTCTGCGGTATAGAGATAAAAGTGAACCAAGCAGACACACTCGAACCGCTCTGCAAATTTATGGATCGAGGCGAACTGCTATGTTTGCGACACGAGAGAATGTGATTGCGTTATTGAAAACATATCCCAAGCTCCAGCAAAAGATCCGGCTGCTGGAATATGAGCGTTTACACCCATCGCAGGTATCACAGGATGAGGTCATCAGCGGGCTGGCGCTCTCCCACCCTCTGGACGGCGGCGCAGGTCCTCCCGGTCACATCACCGTTTTCCCGAATAAAATTGCCTAGGGCTTTCCAATCAGTCCAGCATGGAGATCATGGATTCCCCCTCCGCCCGGGTCAGCGTTTCGAGGGGGCGGAAGGCTCCGTTTTCTGCATTCATGAGTCCTGCGGATGCCACTGCCGCCACGGCCTCACAAGCCCAGGGAGCGATCTCCTCCCAATCGGTCCAGAACTGGGCATCGGCCCCCGTCAGGCCGGCATACCGGGCCAGCATAACCGCTGCCTCCTGCCGGGTAACGGGCCGGGCGGCCTGCACCGCCCCGCCGCCTACACCGGAGAGAACTCCCCGTTCCGCCGCCCAGCTCAGAGCGGGCAGAAACCACTCAATGCCGAAAGTGTCAGCAAAACCGGCCTCCGTGCCCTGGGGACTGCCCGCCTTCTGCCACAGAAGAGCGGCGAACCGGCCTCTGGTGAGAGGGGCGTCGGGGTAGTCCCGCTGCTCCAGCCGGTCGGGGTGGGCCAGCAGCCATTCCACGGCGGTGTCCCGGCCCGCCAGGGTATCCTCCATGGTCCGGAGGACGGTCACATCGGGCTCCAGAGCCTCCACGCCCCGACCCGCCCCGGCATCAAAGAGGGTGTCCAGGTCGATGTACTTCTGGGATACTCCCACCCGCAGGCCGGAGTTAGGCAGACGGAAGGAGCCCACCGAGCCGAAGTGGTCCACGCTCCCGCTGGCCGGTTCACCCACCAGTACGCCCCCCATCTCCTGGAGCTCTACCGCGTTGATGATGGCGGAGGAGAAGGTGGTCTCACCAATGAGACCCACCAGCTCCGCACCCTGGTCCATCTCCCGGTGGAGTACCTCTAGCATGGGCCAGAGCACCCCGTCGGAGCCCCCGCCGTTGTTCCGCAGGTCCACCACCACCCGGCGGTAGTTTCCCAGTTCCTCCGCAGCCTGGGCGGCAAACTGCTCCATAGGCAGCTCCGGGTCCTCAGCGCAGGCGTTGTACTGGATGTAGTAGGTGTCGGAGTTCAGGGGAAAGGCGCAGTAATAGCAGTCCTGAGCGGCGGTGGCAGGCTGGGGCAGTCCCTCACTCAGCTGGGCAATCTCTAATTTTTCCAGCTTCTCCATGGACACTGGGGTCAGGGACAGCTCTGTCCCCTCCGCCAAGGTGAGGACCAGAGGCTTCCCCGCATCCACCAGGCCCAGATACTCATAGAGATCGGCCACGTTGCAGGCCTGCCGGAACTGACGGCGCAGCTTCACCGGGTTATCGGCGCTAAGCAACCCGCCGAAGGCTTCCGCCGCCTGAGCCACCGGCTTTCCCGCTGCTGAGATCACCTCCCGGCCCAGCAGCTCCCGGTGTTCCGCCAGGAGGGCAGACAGATACCATTTGCCCTCCCGCCAAGTCAGCGAGAAAGGATAGGCCCGCATAAGCCGGGTCTGTTCGCCCAGGGCGGCGGAGGTGTGGGAGTCTCCCGCCAGTGCTGTCAGGCTCATTAGGTCCAGGAAAAACTCTTGGTCGCTGGCGGTGTCCAGCCCAGCCTCAATTTCCCCCTTCCGGGCGAGAAATTTCTCCTCCGGAGTATTGGCGAACAGATTGGGGTGCCCCTTTTTCATGTTCTCATAGAGAATGTCCAAATCTTCCCGCCGTTGCTGGGCGGTGAGTTGCTCCCCGGGGGCGGCCCAGGCGGGGACTGTCATGCTCAAAATCAGAGCCGCGCCGATGATGCTTCTCCATAATTTCATAGTCAGATTCCTCCCTCTTGATTTTTTATTATATCATGTGCAGCACAGGGAATCTATTAAGGACTAATTAAATTTCGGCCCTGGCTTTTTATATTTCCTAAGCGGTGACGCCATAACTTCAGCCAGACTGCGAAAATAGTTACGCATAGGTCATGCTCCTGCCAATAGACAGGGGAAACGGAACACCGCCTCACCCCACATTTCCAGTTCAAAAATCCGGCGCATAGTCGCCCGAAACAGCGCCCGGTTCAGGGCTGCTGTAGCTGTTGTAAGTACCGGGCCCCTGCGCGGGCTGGTCACCGCCGCTGTCGGCGTCACGCTTGCTGTCGCCGAAATAGGCATTGTCCGCCACCGAATCTGTGGTAACGCGCTTGTTGCCGTCCCGGTCCGTCCAGGGGCGGGGCTGCATCCGGCCATCGACCACGACCATGCGGCCCTTAGTGAAGTATTTGCAGATGAACTCCGCCGTGGCGCGCCAGGCGGCGGTAGGCGGCGCTCCGGGTCCAGCCCCGTTTCTTCCAGAAGGAGTCAAATATCTGGTGGGTCTTCTGACGCTTCAGGCGCAGCACCGTGTTGGCGACCTTGCCCATCGGCTTATCTGTGCCCTTGTAGCAGCCCGCATAGGCGTTGCAGGTGGTACACAGATAGGGTCTCGTTGCCCTTGCCATACAGCACCCGGGATTTGGATTTGATGATTCTCCCGCCGCAGTATTGGCATATCTTTTGAATATACATCGGCCCTGTTCGACCTCCGTTCTCACGCCGCTTTTTGAGACTGCTCGGCGGATTCCTTCGGCGGACGCAAGGGGGACTGAATGTACTGCGTCGCCCCGGCGCGGATGGCCAGCAGGCCATTGGCGTCAAAGTCCAGCGTTACGCTCTCGCTGACCAGTCTCAAATATTTCAGCAGTATTTTGTAGTTGTAGTAAAATGGGCGGTCCGCTCCGTTGAGCACCAGCGCCTTTACCGGCACAGCGGCGGTGCCCTGCTTTGCCTCAGCGCTCACATGACTCTTATGCTCGCCGAAAGTGATCCCGATTCTGACGCCCTCCGCATCCATTACGGAGGCCACCGAAATCGCCGAAGCCAGTCCCTCCGCGGCCAGACTGACCGAGTACTTGCTCTGAAATTTTTCCAGCAGCTGGTTTGTTTATAACAGGGCTGATGAATGGCTCCGGTCTGGGGACAGGATTTACAGCCGGAACAGCAGCAGAAGAGCCGAAGGTAAATTTCACTGCCGGCTCGGCCGTACCGCCGCTCAACACGGAAGTTTCACCCCGTTCCTGGGGCTGCTCTGAGAAGATGGACCAGGCGGAGGCCTGGGGCTTCAGCGGAGCCATCCGCTTGAACATAGCGGATACATCCTCCACGCTGTCCTTGATTCCCAGCGTCAGCTCCTTTGCCATCATGGAGGCCATGAGCTTGATGGCCTTGTGCTGCATAGTCTGCCGGTTCCACGATTTTGTGGCCGTCAATGGGGTGTTGGAGCAGTTGGACTTTCAATGATTTTCATTAGAGATATGGATAAAAAGAATAAGTAACTTCCAGTTTGTGAGTGGGCACCTCCAGGTGCCCATTTCCCTTTTAGCGCCTAACCTTTTCGGTTAGAAACGTGTCACACTTTTACAACTCCCGCACTCCGCCACGATCAGGGTCGCCTCGGCATAGACCCCGTCGTGGCTGATCCCCCGCCGGTACTGCCTGGTCAGGGTTTTGAGGGTAAGCGCCTCACTCTCGATTTCGATGGTAATTCCGCCAAAGATAGCGTCCGCAAGGCCGCGTACCTCTTCCGGGTATCCGCCGAACCGCAGGGCCATCAGCGTGGGCTGGTCCTTGTCGTCCCATACCACAGTGTCCGAATACCCGGTCAGCCGGATATTGTTGTTCGGATCGTAGTATGTGACCTTCATGAGTTTTTTCGTATTCATACATAGGGTTTCTCCTTTCTTTTTTTGTGTAGGACGCAAAAAACCGCAGTCCTCTCCCGAAGGAGCTGACCGCGGTTCTTGTACGTTTTCGTGTTGGTATTTAGGATTCTGACAGACCTCCAAGGGGCATAGTACCCTCCCTGGAGCAAATATCTGACCTGAAAAAATCTTACCTAAATAGATCCCCAGAATACCATATTTATTTGTCTTTGGATAGTTGAAGTTTCTTCCCCACCTGATAAGCGCTGTGTTTCCGATATCCGGACAGAGAATTTTCGACTTATTTTTCTCGCCATTTTCTGTTGCCGTAATCTACGGGAACGGCCTATTATCTTTTTTATTATTCAAAATTTATCATGTGAAAAGGAAAATTTGGCAAAGGGAGGGTACACTTTGGAACTGGACGACAAAGCCCTTGGAAAACGGATGATTGCTCGAATTAAAGCCGACATGACACAGGACCGGCTCTCCACCGTGTTGGAGATGTCGCCTTCCCACGTGAGCAACATTGAAACTGGAACGACCAGGATCAGCCTGACCGCGCTGGTCAACATCGCCAATGTTCTGGGGGGCTCAGTAGACAACCTGATCTACGGCAGCGTTGTCCACGCCAAGCCGCAGCTTGAGCGAGAGAGACAGCAGATCGTGGATTCCTGCGACAATTACGAGTTCCGGGTGGTCAAAGAGGTCACCCATTCGGTAGTGGACGCTTTGCGGGCCAATGAAAAGCTGAAAGACAATTCATAGCTTTTGATCGTGTGGGAGCGAAAAAATAGAGCGGGAAACTGGTTTGCCAGATTCCCGCTCTAAAATTACAATAACGACTTATTCGCCCTTTTTGAGTGAAAGCCGGTCAAATTGTATTTCAGTTTCTCCCGTTTTCAAGTTTTTCTTTTCCTTTTTCAGCAGAGTATAACGGGGTTGGCCCTCGGTATAGTCCTTTTCAGTTTTCGGAAAAAAACGTGCGGCAGACTTGGATATCTGTGCCTGTGCGCTGGGCCAAAAACAGATAGACCGGATTCCCCTCAAAATCGTTTTGGAGTAGGTAGTCCGCACTGATAGCGGAAAAGACATTTGCCTTGGCATTATACCGAAAAATGATCTCGTTGCTATCTATAAACGCTTCCAATCATGCCAGAGGTTTTAGCCGCAATTCCATCTCTTGAAAGAAAGAGCTTCTGCTGGCCTGCTGAAGTGTCAATTTTCCAGCAAGAATATCATTTAGTATGTCTTAATAGCTCGCATTACTCAAATACCCATGTGCTTTCTGCTGTATGGGTATTTGCTGTAATAGCCCCCTGCTGGGAAGAAAGGGGGTGAGAGAAAATGAGATATTCTGAACAGTTCATGGAGCAT
>CAMWBA010000126.1 GCA_947172355.1 uncultured Bacillota bacterium | reverse complement strand
CTCCAGCGCAGGAGACCGCCCCGCCGCCCTCCCAGCCCGCATCTGGCTCCCATCTCCCCAGTTTCATTGGGAAGATGGCCCGCCGGTGGGGCTGGCTGGCCGGGATCTACATCGCTCTGCAAGGCTTGGGCGTGACGCTGGTAGCCGCTGCCGCCCGCTGGGGCTTCGGGAGGATGTTTGCCGCATCCAACCAGATAATGGGTCCCATGGGCGGTTTCGGCATGGGAGGCGGCTGGGCGTACAGCGGGCCTCCGGAACTGGAGGGGGCTGTGATGGACGCTTTGGGCATTGCCCCCCAGACCTCCCCCCTGTCCGGGATGCAGGAAGCGATTCTAGGCATTACCAGCCTGTTCCTTGCTGTCGGTATAATCTGGCTGATTGCCGGGTTGGTGCTGGCCTTTGTTCTGTGGAGAAAGGGGAAAAAAGGGGACCAGGCTTGACAAATTTCATTCTGCCGCTATAATAGTCCATACAGGTGTCTTGACACCTGTATGGCTTATTTGTTTTGCCAATCAAATTTCTCATCCCCCCGCCGTGCGGGGATGGGCGCGGAAAAGGTGATTGAGATGAAGGACTTTCTCAAGCGGAAAAATATTGTAATCTCGGCCAGACGTTACGGCATCGATGCTCTGGGGGCCATGGCCCAGGGGCTGTTCTGTTCCCTGCTCATCGGCACCATCATCAAGACTCTGGGCCAGCAGCTTTCCCTCCAGTTCCTGGTAGATATCGGCCAGTTTGCCTTTGAGATGTCCGGTCCGGCCATGGCTGTGGCCATCGGCTATGCCTTGAAGGCAGACCCCATGGTGCTGTTTTCTCTCACCGGAGTAGGCTGGGCAGCTAACAAGCTGGGCGGGGCCGGCGGACCGCTGGCCGTTTTGTTCATCGCCATCCTTGCCGCCGAGTGCGGCAAGCTGGTGTCCAAGGAGACCAAGGTTGACATCCTGGTCACCCCGGCGGTCACGGTATTCGCAGGGGTTGGATTGGCCTCCCTAATCGCTCCTCCCATCGCCTCCGGAGCCCACGCCTTTGGCCAGTTTATTCAAGACCTGACCGTCCTCCAGCCCCTCTGGATGGGCATTGCTGTCTCGGTTCTGGTGGGCGTTGCCCTCACCCTGCCCATCTCCTCGGCAGCCATCTGTGCCTCCTTCGGCCTCACCGGTCTGGCCGGCGGGGCGGCGGTGGCCGGCTGCTGCGCTCAGATGGTGGGTTTCGCCGTGATGTCCTTCCGAGAGAACCGCTGGGGCGGGCTGGTCAGCCAGGGCATCGGAACCTCCATGCTCCAGATGCCCAATATTGTAAAAAATCCCCGGATCTGGATTCCCCCCACCCTGGCCTCCGCCATCACCGGCCCGATCGCCACCTGCCTGTTCCAACTGGAGATGAACGACCCCGCCGGCGGTGTCGCCTCCGGTATGGGCACCTGCGGCTTTGTAGGCCAGATCGGCGTTTGGTCGGGCTGGGTCAACGATGTGGCCTCGGGCGCCAAGGCGGCCGTCACCTCCACCGACTGGCTGGGACTGCTCCTGGTCTGCTTTGTCCTGCCGGCGGTTCTGTCGGTGGTGTTCTGTGAGATTCTTCGGAAAATCGGCTGGATCAAAGAGGGGGATCTGACCCTGCCGCAATAAAATTCTTGACGCTGCTCCCTTTCTGGATGTAAAATACTGGTGTATATGTTGTTTTACTGCGGAGAGAGAAAGGGAGAAGATGCAATGGCCAAACAGGGCTTTGACAACGAGAAATACTTAACCACCCAGTCCCAGCACATCCGGGATCGAATCGCCCAGTTCGGGGGCAAGCTCTATCTGGAGTTCGGGGGCAAGCTCTTTGACGACTACCATGCCAGCCGGGTGCTCCCCGGGTTTAAGCCGGACAGCAAGCTGCGCATGCTGGAACAGCTGCGGGACAAGGCGGAGATCATCATTGCCATCAACGCTGGAGACATCGAGAAGAACAAGGTCCGGGGGGACCTGGGCATCACCTACGACAGCGACGTACTCCGGCTTATCGACCAGTTCCGGGGCCGGGGGCTGTATGTGGGCAGCGTGGTGGTCACCCGATACACCGGCCAGCCCGCCGCCGACGCCTTCCAGGCCCGGCTGGAGGGGCTGGGACTGCGGGTTTACCGCCACTACCCCATCGAGGGCTACCCCCACAACATCGCCAAAATTGTCAGCGACGAGGGCTATGGCCGGAATGAGTACATCGAGACCAGCCACCCCCTGGTGGTGGTCACCGCCCCCGGACCGGGCAGCGGAAAAATGGCCACCTGTCTCAGCCAGCTCTACCACGAGAATCAGCGGGGGGTGGTGGCCGGCTACGCCAAGTTCGAGACCTTCCCCATCTGGAACCTGCCATTGAAGCACCCGGTCAACCTGGCCTATGAGGCCGCCACCGCCGACCTGGATGACGTGAACATGATCGACCCCTTCCACCTCCAGGCTTACGGCGAGACCACCGTCAATTATAACCGGGACGTGGAGGTCTTCCCCGTCCTGGCCGCTATGTTTGAAAAGATTACCGGCAAGTGCCCCTACCAGTCCCCCACCGACATGGGGGTAAATATGGCGGGCAGCTGCATCTTTGATGACGAGGCCTGTCAGGAGGCGGCAAACCAGGAGATTGTCCGCCGGTACTACGATGCCCTGTGCGACCGCCGCCAGGGCAAGGGCAGCGACTCCACCGTATACAAGCTGGAGCTGCTCATGCAGCAGGCGGCCATTACCACCGCCATCCGTCCGGTGGCGGCCCAGGCTAACCAACTGGCCGAGGCCACCGGCGAGCCCGCTATGGCCATCCAGCTCTCCGACGGCTCCATTGTGGACGGCAAGACCTCCGACCTGATGGGGTGTTCCGCCGCCGCGCTGCTCAATGCACTAAAACAACTGTCCGGCGCGGGGGGACACGGCGTCCACCTGATTGCCCAGTCCGCCATTGAGCCCATTCAGACCGTCAAGGTGAACTACCTCGGCTCCGCCAATCCCCGGCTCCACAGCGACGAGATCCTCATCGCCCTGGCCGCCTCCGCCAACCTGGACCCGAAAGCCGCCAAGGCCCTGGAGCAGCTGGCCGCTCTCAAGGGCTGTCAGGCTCACTGCTCGGTGATCCTCTCCCCAGCGGACGCCGGCACCTATAAAAAACTGGGGCTCCAGCTCACCTGTGAGCCAAAATACCAGACCAATAAGCTGTATCACCGGTAAACCAAAACGCTGTCCGCGTAAAAACGGACAGCGTTATCTTTTTCCCCGCCGCTGTGAAGCTCTTCCAGCAGGCGGTCCACCATCGCCTGAAACAAAAAGTCGTTGACGCTCTTTTGCTTCGACTCCGCCGCAGCCCAACACAGCACCCGGAGCACGTCCTGCCACAATCCGAGCCGTTGCTTTTCCACCATCACCGCAGCCGCAATGACCCCTCTAACAAGGTCGTCCTCAACGGTGAACGAGATGGTTGGTTCCACCACAACACCTCAAATCGTTCGCCTAAATTTTTTGGTATCTATTTGATTGTAACACGATATACTACTTTCGTCAAGAACGATTGTGGGTGTTGTGAGTGATGCAGAAAATTTTGTCTCAACGTTTGCGGGACTGCCGGAAAGCATGTGAACTGACCCAAAGACAAGTCTCTATTTACTGTGATGTGACAGAAAAAGCCTATCAGAATTACGAATTGGGCACGCATGAACCGAAACTATCCATTCTCATGCGGATCGCGGAGTTTTACAAAGTCTCCATCGACTATCTGGTGGGGCTGACCGACGACCCAACTCCTTACCCAAGGAAACAATAAGAGCTCCAGCCGGCGGCTGGAGCTCTGTTTTCCTTGACAGCATATCGTAATTTTTACAAAATGCTGATAAAATTATGGCAGGCAGAACTGGATTGCGCTTTTGACCTCAGGTTTGCCACAATAAAACGCGGCCCCGGCGGAGCAATCCGCCGGGGCCTTTGTGTATCAGGAAAGGATATCCAGCTGTTTATACGCGGCGATCTTCTCTGCGGCCTCCTCCCAGGTAAAGCGGTCACGTACAAACTCGAAGTCGCTCCAGATGCGCGCCAGCTCGGCCTTAATCTGGGGGACCTGATTCAAGTCACCAGCCCCGGTGCGGACATAGTAGTCCGGCAGGAGGGCGCAGGCCACGACGCTGCTCTCGGCATTGGGCAGCTCCTCCGCCCCCTGGCTCAGAGCGGCGACAAACCGCAGGTGGCTGTCGATGTAGCCGTTCAGCTCCTGCTCCACCCCAAACATACCGTTCAGGTCGAAGACCTGGAAGGGGGCCTTTCCGGGGACTTCGATCTCTCCGGTGTAGTAGACCGGCTTGCCGTTGAGCTCATAGAGGGCATTGCACACATCCATCAGGTGCTGATACTCCTCCTGGGAGGGGGGCGCCTGGAAGCAGCGGACCATCATGTCCACCGCCCAGCCCAGCTCACCCAACACCTCACAGCCGGGCAGCTTGGACAGCCGCTCACCCAGCTTCACCAGCCGGGCGATGGACAGCAGCCCCCACGCACGGAGCCGGGGGAGCAGCTCCTCCGCCTTCTCCTCGATCTCGGCAAGAACGGCGTTATAAAACAGATCCTCCTCATCCTCCAGGGCCCCGATACGGTCGGAGCAGCCGTCGACGAGCGCGTCCCCCACCTTATCATAAACGGCATCGCTGGCGCTGTAGATGGTGTCCGCCCGGTGCAGCCACAGCTGGGCGTGGTTCCGGTCTCCCTGGTCCATAGCGGCTGTGCCCAGATCATAGTAAGTTTTGGCCAGCCCGGCCCAGTCCCTCTTCTTCTGGAGGTCTGCCAGCTGCTCCTCCGGAGTCTTGTCCGCTTTCTTTCCAAATCCAAACATGGCAATCATCTCCTGCTGTATTTTGGGCTATGCTGACTGCATTATAAGCCCGTTTCTCCCTTGGGTCAAGGGTCCTTTTGTACAAAAGGACCCCCGGCGGAGATTCCGCCGGGGCAAGCTGTATTCCATCACTTGAACCGCACCGCGGTTCCGTAGGCAATCACCTCGGCGGCCCCCTGCATCACGGCAGAGGAGCCGTAGCGAATATTGATCACGGCATCGGCTCCCAGGCCCTCGGCCTCGTCCACCATACGCTTGACGGCAATCTGACGGGCCTCGTTGAGCATCTCGGTGTAGCCGGTGATCTCGCCGCCCACCAGGGTCTTCATGCCGGCCATAAAGTCCTTGCCGAAGTTTTTGGACTGAACCACAGTGCCCTTGGCCATGCCAAGCACCTCAAATTCTTTCCCGGGGATGTAGTCAATGTTTACCAGCAGCATAGTTGTTTCCTCCTTATTCTGAGTCACAGATTTGATATTTTCCAGAGCGTCCAGCTCCTGAAATCGTTTTTTCAGCGCCCACAGGGCGGGGACCATCAGCCCGGCGAAAAACATGCCGAAGGCGGCGAACAGGACGAACAGCCATCCGGGCAGACCGGGAATGCGGCACAGCGCCCAAAAGCCGATGGCACAGGCCAGTTGGAGCAGTCCGAACAGCGCAACCCCAATAACCACTTCCCGCTTTTCTCTAGTATTTCCGCGCTTCATCCAGCTCACCCCTCTCGATCTCCTGCACTCGCTGCCACAGGGCGGCGAAGGTGAAGGGAATGGTAATCACGTTCCCCACCGCTAAAATCAGAATCAGACTCCGCAGCCAACCGGCTTGAATCAGCGTTCGGGCGAAGAGCAGCGCCCCCACGCTCACCAGCTGGAGCAGGGTGTTGACCGCCACCGAGCGGACAGCGGCCCGTTTCTCCCCCTGCCGGTCCAATTTAGTATTGTTTGGCTTCGTCCTCTTCCCCTCCTTGAATCTCCTTCCACCGCTGATACAGGGCAATGACAACCCCCGCCGCAATGGCCAAGTACACAAACGCAGTAAACAAAATGATGCCGGTGGCGAAGGGCTCGGTAAAGCCGCCGAAGTAACCGGCCAGCAGAGCCCCGGTGAGCAGGAACATCAATCCTGCCACCAGAATGGTGATGACAACCGCCCCGGCAAACCCCTTCCCGTCAGTATTTTTTCGCATCGTCCAGTTCTCCTTTCTGAAGTTCCTCCCGCCGCTGGAGCAGGGCCCAGAAAAATGCCAGCCCAAGCGGCAGGAGCAGCAGTCCGCCTGTTAGAGTGGTGAGAAGCGCCGCCCCGGCCAGGACTGCACCGTCAGTAGTGTTTCGCATCCTCTTCCTCTCCCTTCTGAATCTCTTTGATCCGCTGGAACAGGGCCAGCAGCACCCCCAGAATGACCACAATGGGAATGGACACCATCACAACCACCAGGGCGATGGGCGGCGCATCGGCGGGGTCCACGGTAAAGCCCCACACCATCAGCCCGATAATTCCTACCATCAGGACGGTGGTAAGCAGGGCCATGACGATGGCTCCGATATACCGTACCGGTTTAAGGTCGTTTTTCTGCTTGTCCTGGAAGGTGGTGCCCCTCTGCTCCAGCTGTTCCATCTCATCCAGCAGGGCGGCGGCGTCCAGAGCATCCAGCCGCTCCTCCCGCTCCTTTAGCGATTGACAGAGCTGGATGGACTGTTCTAGGCTCTTCCGCTCCCGCTCCAATGTCACCAAGTGGCGGCGCATCCCGTCAGCCACCGTGCCCCCCGCCTGCATTTTGCGGATCTCCTCCAGAGGGACACCCAGCTTGCGCATCAGCTTAATCTGGCGGAGAATGGATACCTCCTCCTCACCGTAATCCCGGTAGCCGTTCTGGCTGTTACGCCGGGGGGTGAGCAGCCCCTGTTCCTCATAAAAGCGGATGTTCTTTTTGGTGATGCCAACCTGGGCCTCTACCTCGTTGATCTTTATGGGTCTCCCCCCTTTCTGCTCTCACTCTACACCTTCCACCAAGGGGAAAGTCAAGGTTTTTTTTGAAAAAATTTTAGGTTCCATCGGCTGGAAGGTGATGGTCACCACACTCAGCCGCGTTCCCTCTACCCGGAACCGGACCCCAAGACCGGCGAAGGTCATGCCGTAAATCCGGGCGGGGTCGTTCTGGTACTGGGGACGGGGGTCCTGCGCCAGAACGGCCAGCAGGGCGGCACGTTTGTCCTCCGGGACGCTTTGCAGCAGCTCAGGAGGACAGTCCACATCCAGGTCTGCCCCCTTGGGCTGGGCGGCGAAGCCGCCTATGGCCTCGGGCTTGCAGTCGGCGTAGGGCAAATAAGGCTTGATGTCGTAGATGGGAGTGCCGTCCATCAGATCAGCCCCCGCCACCAGAAGGACTGGACCCAGCACCTTCTCTTGTTTTATCTCAACCAGCCGGACACAGGACAGTCCGATGGGGTTGGGCCGGAAGGGGGAGCGGGTGGCAAACACCCCCAGCCTCCGGTTCCCGCCCAATCGGGGCGGACGGACAGTGGGGGCCCAGTCCTCTCGCCGGCCCTGGGAGAATTCCCAGATCAGCCAGAGGTGGGAGAAGCCCTCCAGCCCCCGGAACGCACTGGCGTCGCGGTATGGCTGTGTAAAAATGACGGAGGCGGTCAGTTCCTCCACCAGACCACTCTGGCGTGGAATCCCAAACTTTTCAGGAAAATCGCTTTTGATATGGGCAATGGGATGTATGTCCATAAAAATCCCTCCTGTATCTTTATTATAGCGGGGGCATTGCGGTTTGTCCACCAGAGCCGCAATGTTGTAAGGCCCGCCGATTTTGAGAAGACTTGTCTGTTTTTTTGAAGCGGCTGTCGATTTTGTTTTCGGGCAGGTCTACCAAATGTCTACCA
>CAMWBA010000125.1 GCA_947172355.1 uncultured Bacillota bacterium | reverse complement strand
ACCAACGGCACCGTCTGGCTGCCCGACTACTTCATCCAGGTCTCCCAGGACCTGAAAGCAGGCGATCTGCCCCTGATGGACCTGGTGTTTGTGGGGCTGGTGCAGTATGAGAAGGGCATCTGCGGCTGGACCAACGGCCTGCGGGCCTTCGGCAAGGACGAGCTGGAGATCCGGGACAGCCAGCAGTCCCCTCAAGATGTCCACGAGCTGCTGCTCAACATCTCCGGCTATCTGATCGAGGAGGACGTCACCCTCCAGGACGGTGAGACTTTGGGCTACACCGCCGAGCAGAAGCTCCACATCACCCGCTCCGAGGGGATCAATGTGGAAGGCATGTCCCTGAAGATCGGGTTTTAGGAGGATCACTATGGACGACTTTTTATCGCTCCTGAACAAATGGAACCAGGACAACGAGTACCAGAAGATCATCGACTGCCTGGAGACTCTGTCCAACACCCAGACCCTGGATTACATCCTCACCTGCCAGCTGGCCCGGGCCTATAACAATATCGCCGACCCGGACAAGGAGGAGGGCAAGTCCCAGCTGGAGCGGGCGGAGGAGCTGCTGCGCTCCGTAGCGGACGAGGGCCGGAACGACCCCCTGTGGCACTACCGGCTGGGCTACTCCTTGTTCTATCTGGACCGGGAGCAGGAGGCCCTGGAGTGCTTTGAACGGGCGCTGGAGCTGGACCCCTCCGACGAGGATACCCGGAACTTCATCCAGGAGTGCAAAACATACATCGCCGCCCGGGAGTGCCGCCCCGAGATGTATGAGCAGGAGGACTGGGACGCGGTGGAGGCCCACCTGGCGAAGTATTTCGGCCCATGTGACAACGTGTTTCACGAGATTATGTCCCCGGATATTCACGTGGATATCTACATCATGGCCCCCACCCAGGAGCGGAACTACTACGTCCTGTCTACCTTTGGCATGGGGGCCCATCGGATGAACGTCCCCGCCGAGCTGGCGGACCAGAAGCTGGAGCGGGCGGAGATCATTGTCACCCTGCCCCCGGACTGGAAGGTCACCGAATCGGGGGAGGAGTGGTACTGGCCCATGCGCTGGCTGAAGATTCTGGCCCGGCTGCCCATCAGCGAGGACGGCTGGCTGGGCTGGGGCCACACCGTTGCCAACCCGGACGACGCCCCCTTTGCGGAGAACACCAAACTGTGCGGTCTGGTGCTCACCCAGCCCCAGGGCTTCGACGAGGATGCGGTGTGCTGTCCCCTCCCCGGCGGGGACGAGGTCAATTTCTACCAGATGATCCCCCTCACCTTCGAGGAGATGCAGTTCAAGCTGACCCACGGCGCCCAGCCCCTGCTGGATCGCTTCACCCCGGAGCAGCTGGCGGTGGTGGACATCCGCCGGGAGAGCGTGTGCGGCGACCTGCCCCAAAAGCAGTTTGCCATCCCCCAGGAGGAGCTGAAGGAGCTTTACCAGGGGGAGGGCCCCCAGGGCTGCATCGCCACCGACCGCATCCTGGTGGACGGCCAACCGGTGGGCTACTGCTGGCGGGTGGAGCCCGACCCCGGGGACGAGGCCTGGGACAGCGGCTGGCGTTTTTCCGCCGGAGACGAGAGCGGGGACTATATGGACGACCCGGACCGGTCCGGCGTCTACGCTCTGAACACCATCTGCAACTACGACCCGGATGTGATCCCCCTGCTGGACTCCGAGCCCGGCACTGCCTGGAGCCGGGGGGAGGATGGGATATTCCGGCCCGAGCTGTATGATGAAGATTGACTCAATGTCACATCATTTAATCAAGGGAGAAATGAAATGAAAAAAGATGAACAAAAGAAAGTCATATATGTTTTCACAGTTTGCATCGTAGGGGCTATCGTGATTTGCTTCATACCTTATTTATTTCATCTATTTTTAAATTGAACAGGAGGAACCAGACATGGACATCAAAGGGACTAGGACTGCGGAAAATCTCCGCAAGGCCCTAGCGGGGGAGTCCATCGCCCGCAACAAGTACACCTATTTTGCCCTGGCCGCCCGGGCCAACGGAGATGAAGAGATTGCCGCCGCCTTTGAGCAGATGGCGAAGAACGAGATGATGCACGCCAAATTCTGGTTCGAGCTGCTCTACGGCAAACCCACCGACAGCAAGGAGTGCCTGACACAAGCCGCCATGGGGGAGTACAGCGAGTGGCACGATATGTACCCCGGCTTCGCCGCCCAGGCCCGGGCCGAGGGTCTGGAGGACATCGCCGTCATGTTTGATAAGGTGGCGGCCATTGAACGCAACCACGAAAGCCGCTTCATGACCCTGATGGCCAAGCTGACCCAGACCGCGCCGGAACAGGCCCCTGCCCCGGCCCGGGAGGAGTCCCCCGCCCCCCGGCAGAAGAAGACCGGCTACCGCTGCCAGTTCTGCGGCGCGGTGTTTGAGGACCGGCCTGACGTCTGTGATACGTGCCAGGCCATTGGGGCTTTTGAGGTGGTGGAATACTACGAATAAACGCGGACACATCCGGTCAGCCCTGACGATTTTTTCCATCGTCAGGGTTGACTTTTTCTGTCCCCTTCTGTATAATCAGAATGTCTCAAATTAAACAGTTTGGAGGCGGCAACTTTGCCCTTCACCAAAGAAGAACTCACCCTGCTGTCCGCCTGTCCCCTGTTTCAAGGGGTGGAAGCGTGCATTCTGCACCAGCTGGCCGGGGAGGCAGAGCGGGCAGAGTTTCCGCCGGGCCAGCCAGTCTATAGCCCCCAGCACTTCCGTCGCTGTTTGGGGGTGGTGCTGGCCGGCCGGCTCCAGGTGACCAAGGGGGCGCTGGCCGTCAGCGTATTGGATCCGGGGGACCTGTTCGGGGCCGCCGCCCTGTACAGCGATGAACCGGAATTTGCCTCCACCATCACCGCCGCAGGGCCCTGTCTGTGCCTGATGCTAGAGCAGTCCCTGGTGGACCGTCTGCTGGCTGAACAGGGAAGAATCCGGGAAAACTATCTGCGTTACCTCACCGGACGGGTCCGGTTTCTCGCCGGACGGCTGCAAACCCTCGCCCAGCCGGGGGCGGAGGGCAAGCTGGCCCGTTATCTGTTGGCCAGCGGCGCGGGGGAGCTCACATGCTCTGCCACCCAGCTCTCCCAGCGGTTGGGAGTGAGCCGGGCCTCTCTCTACCGGGCCTTCTCCGCCCTGGAGGACGGCGGCCTTATCCTCCGCAGGGGCAAGACCATCACCGTGGCGGACCCTGTGGGATTGGAGGCCGTGCTGTGAATCCCCGGTTTTCCAGGAACATGGCCCCTTTTTGTTCGGAACCTGTCCGTTCCACTTTATCTTGAAAGGATGACTTCTATGAAACGTACCATGTCCCTTCTGCTCACCGCCGCTCTGGCTCTGTCTCTGCTGGCCGGCTGCGGACCTAAGACCCCCGCCGGAGGCTCCAGCGCTTCCACCCCTGATGTCTCCAGTTCGGGCGGCTCCAGCCAGCCGGATGATTCCACCGATCCGTCCGCCCCAGAGGCGGATCCCCCGGTCATCAAGTTTATGGCCCTCTCCGGCCCCACCGGGGTGGGCGCCTCCTGGCTGATGCAGTCTTACTCCGCGGAAAACGCCTTTGAAGGTATGCCCTTCCTTCTGGACAGCACCATTGTCACCGACAACCAGGAGGTCACCTACGCCTTGCTTAACAAGGATACCGACATTGCCGCCATCGCCACCAACGCCGCCGCCATGCTCTACGCCCAGAGCGACGGGGCGATTCAAGTGCTGGCCATCAACACCTTGGGCGTACTTTATATTCTGGAAAAGGGGAATACCGTCCGCAGTATGGCGGACCTGGCGGGCAAAACCCTGTACTGCCCCTCCAACACCAAGGGGGCCAACCCGGAGCATATCTTGAACCACCTGCTGGAAGGCAGCGGTGTGTCCCCCTCTGAGGTGGACATCCAGTGGCTCACCCCCCAGGAGATCACCGCCAAGATCACCTCCTCTGATGCAGGAATCTGTATGCTCCCCGTCCCCGCTGCCACCGCCCTGATGGTCCAGGACAGCGGCGTCCGGGAGGCTGTGTCTCTGTCCGACGCCTGGAACGACCTGGAGGGCTCTGAACTTCCCATGGGCTGTCTGGTGGCCCGCACCGAGTTCCTTGAAACCAGCGATCCGGCACAGATCGAGGCATTTCTTGACCTGTATGGCGACTCCATCTCCTTTATGCAGGGCGAGGGGGCAGGTTCTCTGGCGGTGGAACTGGGAATTCTGCCCAACGAGAAGGTGGCGGAAAAGGCCATCCCCCAGTGCGCCCTGACCCTTATCACCGGCTCGGAAATGCGGACCATGCTGGAGGACTACTACACCATTTTGTTCCAGGCGGAACCCAAGTCCATCGGCGGCGGTCTGCCCTACGATAGCTTCTACTATGGGGTGGGCTAGTGTTCCATCCGGTCCTGTGCGGTTTCCTCCCCAACGGGGAAAAGACGGCACAAACAGGAAAAGAAACCTTCCGCTGAAGCGCCTATTATACGCCCTGCCGGCCCCCGCCTTCTGGCTGGGGGTCTGGCAGGTTTGCGCTTTTCTGGTGGACCGTCATGTCAACGGCCGGGGCAACGAGCTCCTTCTGCCCTACCCCCTCTCTGTCTGGAATGCGTTTGTCTCTATGGCCGGGAGTGGGGTGTTTTGGTCCGCCGTTTTGGCTTCTCTCGGCCGTATCGCCCTGGGATTGGCCTGCGGCACTCTTTTGGGTGCGCTGCTGGCCGTCCTCACCTGCGCCAGCCGCTGGGCTGACCGGCTGCTCTCCCCCGCCATTCGGGTGGTACGGGCCGCCCCGGTGGCCTCCTTCATTTTGCTGGTCCTGCTGTGGACCGGCCGGAACCGGGTTCCTGCGGTGATCGCCGCCCTGATGGTACTGCCTGTGGTGTGGGGCAGTCTGTCTCAGGGAATCCATGCGGTGGACAAAAAGTTGCTGGAGCTGGCCCGTTGCTGCCGCTTTTCCGGACGAAAAACCCTCTGTCTGATCTATCTTCCCTCCCTTCGGCCCCATATTCTCTCCGCCCTCACCACCGCTGCCGGTCTGGCCTGGAAGTCCGGGGTGGCCGCCGAGGTACTCTGTCTCCCCGAGCCCTCCCTGGGCCAGCGTATCTACTACACAAAATACTATCTGGACATTCCTGAGCTCTTTGCCTGGACGGCGGTGGCCGTCACTCTGAGCATGGCGCTGGAACATATCCTTCGGGCCTGTCTGGCCCGGTGGGGAAGGGGGTGGACGGTCTGATTGCCTGCAAAGAGCTCACGGTATCCTTTGGGGACAGGGCCGTTTTGAACCGCTTCTCCTTCCAAATCCCGGACCGGGGGGTCATCGCCCTCAGCGGACCCTCCGGGTGCGGCAAAACCACCCTGCTCCGGGTCCTGGCCGGCTTGCAGCCGCTCCAGGGCGGCATGGTGGAGGGGGGGACTCCCCAGCAGACCGCTCTGCTGTTCCAGGACGACCGTCTGCTTCCCTGGCGGACGGTGAAGCAGCATCTGACCGACGTCCTCCCAAAATCCCGCTGGCAGGAGGTCCCCGGTCTTTTGGCTCTGGTCGAGCTGGAGGGAGAAGAAACCAGCCTTCCCTCCGCCCTATCCGGCGGTATGGGACGCCGCCTGGCCCTGGCCCGGTGCCTGGCTCTGGACGCCCGGCTGTACCTCCTGGACGAGCCCTTCGCCGGCATCGACCTCCCCCGGGCTCTTCGTATTTTGGAGCGGTTAAAAGGACTTCCTGCCCCTGTTCTGCTGGTCAGCCACGAGCCCGCTGTCCTCTCTGCCGCCGGCACCGTGGTCGAGCTGGACGGCCCGCCGCTGCACAAACGATAAAAGGACACAGATTCCGACTGCACACCGGAATCTGTGTCCTCTTATTTTTTATCCGATCCGCAGGGGCGGCTTGTCGCCTCCCTGCATGGAGCATTTCTGCGTCTGTGCCATTCATTCCAAAACGCAAGATATCCATCATACTCAAACTCGCCGCTTGACACATTTTTAGGGGAACACTGTCTATAATATGCCTCAATTTTGTCCGCAAACTGATATACTTCCTGTCTGTACTCCTCCCAAGGGACGGTTACTTCTGTTCCACTTTCCAAAATCAAAACGACATCGCTGCCGCTATGCTTTACGGTCCAGTCAATTCCCTCAGGGCAGCCGTATATTGTAACAGTTTCAAGGTCTTCATCCGGAACAAGCCAGTGACCGCAACAGGGCAGCATTTGATTATCCTCATAGATAATATGTTCTTCGGTCAGCGTCTTTAACAAATAAAGTGCGGTTGCGCTGACAGTGGCATCATATTCAAACCGTTCCGTTCCAATGGAAACAACGGCGTGACCATGCAGGCACAAATCGTCGGCATTGTCTGCACTCCCATCAATCCAACACAACTCGGCTGCATCAATCAGAAAGTTTCCCACTTACTGTTCCCCCCGCAAGATTCGATTTGTGCTCACATATGGGGGCTTATTTGATATACTCATCCACCAGCCGGATTTCTCCTGTTTGGAGGGATGCGGGCACATCAATGATCCGCTGGTTGGAGGACCCCCGGAATCGCAGCCCCAGGTCCTTCTTTTCCAGGACGAAGGGGCCGTCCACCAGCACATCCAGTCCTTCCAACAGGGAGCGGCTGTGGGTTCCCACCCGGTTGGCGGCCAGCTCCTCAAAGAGATAGCCAGAGTAGCACCAGATGGTCTTTTCCGGCCGTTCCCGCCGGACCCGCCGGACCAGCTCCAGGACGGCCCGCTGGTTGGCCGGCTCGAAGGGCTCTCCCCCCAGCAGGGACAGCCCCCGGATGTGGTCTGGAGCCAGGAAGGTGAGGATTTGTTCCACCTCCGCCTCCCCAAAGGGGGAACCGTAGGAAAAATCCCAGGTCTCCGGGTTAAAGCAGCCCTCACAGCGGTGGCTGCACCCGGAGACGAACAGGGACACCCGCACCCCCGGCCCGTTGGCCACATCCACTTTTTTGATATCGGCGTAGTTCATAAAAATCACCGTCTCATTTTCTGACTTTGAGTTTGGGGCAGCGCTGTTTCATGTCGTGTATGAAGCTCTTTTTCTGCTCGTCAGTCAAACAGTCCTTGAAAATCAGCGTAAACTGCTGGCCCCTGGTCATAATGGCAAAGCAATGCTTGCTTTCCGACAGATACGCGATGTCCTCATAGCGAAGCAGGACAGAACCGTCGGTCTCCAGATTGCGGACGACAAGGCCGTCCACATTAAAAAAGGTCTCCAGCCGGAACGAGGAAGTTCCGGTTTGCTCGGTCAGGCGGGTAATGGCCAGCTTCCAGTACCGGCGGCGCAGTAGGGCGGGGTAGCTGACGAACACTGCCACGGCGAACAGGAAAAAGCAGGAAAATCCAACATCCTTTCCAACAAGGCTGAATAGAAGGAACATCAAAAAAGAAAAAACACAAAATACTCTGTTCAGCCAGCGATACCAGGACGGGACATAAATTTTTGCGGTTTCCTTTATGGCGGCCTCATTAAATGTTCCAGAGGTGCGGTATTGGTCCATTTCAGGTCATCTCCCCAGATAAAATCGGGGCCTCCGTTTGGAGGCCCCGCCAATCGATTAAAGGTGCAGAACCCTCGCCTTGATCTCCTTGGTCTTGCCCACGTTCCAGAAGTTCTCCCCCAGGTAGCCGCAGGTACGCCGGGTGACGTTCATCTTGGACTGATCGGTGTTGTGACAGGCGGGGCATTCCCACTGGAACTCCTCGTTGATCTCGATCTCTCCGTCGAAGCCGCAGCACTGGCAGTAGTCGCTCTTAGTGTTGAATTCGGCGTACTGGATATTGTCGTAGATAAATCGAACCACGTCCTTCAGCGCCTCCAGATTGTGGCGCAGGTTGGGAATCTCCACATAAGAGATGCAGCCGCCGGTGGAGATGCGCTGGAACTGGCTTTCAAAGGTGAACTTGT
>CAMWBA010000124.1 GCA_947172355.1 uncultured Bacillota bacterium | reverse complement strand
TCAGCTTAAACTTGTATTTCTTGGCCAGGGCGTCAAAGTACATCCGGGAGATGCCATCGGATTTGATGTTGTTCCACCCGGAGGCGGTGATAGCCCCCTCTACAATGGACAGGTCCTTGTTTGGGATAATCAGCTCTGGGTCCAGCTTCATCTGGGAGCCCAGGCCGGTGCAGGTGGGACAGGCGCCAAAGGGGTTATTGAAGGAGAACATCCGGGGAGACAGCTCCTCGATGGACACGCCGCAGTCCTCGCAGGCGTAGTTCTGGGAAAACAGGATGTCCCGATCCTCCTCCACAATGTTAATCACCACCAATCCTCCTGCCAGGTTGGAGGCCACCTCTACGCTGTCGGTGAGCCGCCGGGTGATGTCCTCCCGAATGACCAGCCGGTCCACCACAATTTCAATGTGGTGTTTTTTGTTCTTATCCAGCTTGATCTCCTCGCTCAGATCATAGAGGGAGCCGTCCGCCCGCACCCGGACGTAGCCCGATTTCCGGGCGTCCTCGAAGATTTTGGCGTGTTCCCCCTTCTTCCCCCGGATCACCGGAGCCATAACCTGGATGCGGGTGGCCTCAGGCAAGGCCAGAACCTGGTCGATAATCTGGTCAATGGTCTGCTGTTTGATCTCCTTGCCGCAGACGGGACAGTGGGGGGTGCCCACCCGGGCCCACAGCAGGCGGAGGTAGTCGTAAATCTCGGTGACGGTGCCCACAGTGGACCGGGGGTTTTTGGAGGTGGTCTTCTGGTCGATGGAGATGGCCGGGGACAGGCCGTCGATGTAGTCCACGTCGGGCTTCTCCATCTGGCCCAGAAACATCCGGGCGTAGGAGCTCAGCGACTCCACATACCGCCGCTGGCCCTCGGCGTAGATGGTATCGAAAGCCAGGGAGGACTTCCCCGACCCAGACAGCCCGGTGAGGACCACCAGTTTATCCCGGGGAATTTTTACGTCGATGTTTTTCAGGTTGTTCACCCGCGCTCCTTTGACGGTGATGTGTGTGTGCATGGCTTTGTTACTCCTTTGCTAAAATCGGAAAAAGAATGATGAGAAGGCCAGAAGAACCGCGAAGAAAAGGACTAGCGCGATTTCCCACAGCAGGCCCAGCCACAGCACCAGACAGACCAGCCGCCGTCCCAGCCGCCGCCAGCCCTGGATACCATGAATGTATTCCCACTCCCAGCCCGGCCCTCTGGTCCGCTTCATACGCCGCCGCGCAATCAGCAGCACCGCCAGCACCAGCACATTCCATGCCAGCAGAACCTGGCACGCCCGGTAAACGAAAACTGGGTCGTTGAGCAGGGCCAGCACCGGGGCGAGCACGCCCGCGAAGGGGCGGAGCAGCGCCTGCACCGCCGCGTACAGCAGCATGGCCGGGAGCAGCAGAACGGTAAAGACAAGAAATCCCATGGAATATCGCCTCTTTGTATAAAATCAGGACTTCCGCTTCCGCTTTTTGGGCAGGGGGGTGACCTCCTCCGCCAGCCGGACCGCTTCCCGGAGGGTCTCCCGGTCGTCCGGGTCCAGGACGTAATGGGGTTTGGCCCCCTCGTAGGGCGGCTCGGTGGGACGGCCCTGCATAAGCGTTTCCAGGCAGGGGAGCATTTTCACCATCGCCCGGTCGCCGCAAATGATGAGCACCGGCTTGTCGTTGAGGTAGACCATATACTCCCCGAACATCTTTCGGGAGCGCACCGCTCCTAAGCCCTCTATCTGCTCACAAATATAATTTACAAAATCAGGACTGCTCGCCATGAAAAACGCTCCTTTCCTCGCTGCGGCCCACCAGGTAATCCAGACTGACCTGGAAATAGTCCGCCAATTTGATCAGGGTCAAGGCGGGAACGTTGATCTCTCCATACTCCATCTTTTGATAATTTCGGTCTGTACAGCCGAGAAATTCCGCCATTTCCTTTTGTTTGACCTTTTTCTCGTTCCGCAATTCTTTTAAACGCTTGCCAAATGGCAGCATAACTTTCTCCATAAAATTTCGTCCCCCTCTTGACTAATAGCAGGAGTTCGTGTATAATAAAGACATAATAAAATTATTACTTATGGGTTTCATTATGGACAACGCCATCTATTTCCTCTACCAAATCTTGAAAAGCGACCATCCTATTCCGGAGAGCCGGAAGGAGTAGGCCCTGCAAGCCTTCGCCATGGGGCTGGACTTCGGCCTGTCTCTGGGGCTGGAGCTGAGTCCCTTCCAAAAGGGCGGCGGCTAGTCCACCGTCAAATCCGCCGTAACCGCGTCCACCAGCGCAATCAGGGCGGCGGGGTCCAGCTCCACTTGAACGCCGATTTTCCCGGCGGACACCATAATGGTATCGAGAATCTCCGCCGTCTCGTCAAAGACGGTGGGGTACTGCTTCTTCATCCCCACCGGAGAACAGCCGCCGTGGACGTAGCCGGTCAGAGGAAGCAGTTCCTTCTGAGGGAGCATGGCCACCGATTTCTCTCCCACCGCCCTAGCGGCCTTTTTCAAATCTAAATTCTCCGCCGCCGGGATGTCGAACACATACAGCCCTCCGGAGCCCCCCCGGGCCACCAGAGTCTTGAACACCTGTGTCGGGTCCTGCCCCAACTGCCGGGCCACACTTACCCCGTCCAGCCCCGCGCCAGGGTCGTAGGTATGGGCGGTGTAGGAGATGTTTTTTTGCTCCAAAATACGCATAACATTGGTCTTTTCTGTCTGTTTCGCCATTGACGCCCACCTCGCTTTCACAACAGCTCATGTCCCCAGAACACAAACGCCCCGCAGAACAGCGCCAGCAGAACCTCCCAGACAATCATCACAATCAGTCCATACCGGAGCAGAATCAGCAGCCACCATTTCCAGCCGGAATACCGGTCGATGCAGCTGCGGTCCATGGTGCCGCTTTTCTTCCACACAAGGCGGACCAGCAGCAGTACCGCCAGAACAATCAGGTTCCACACCAGCAGGATGGGCGCGATCAGGGGCATGGCCACCTGGAAGAAGTACAATATGGCGATGGGCCAAATCAAGGGCCACAGTACCACAACAATCAATCCACCCATGGCGGCTCCTCCTTTTGTTTCTCAAAGCAGCTGGAGCCTTCCAAATCAGGGATGTCCATGCTTTTTTCAAAAAACTCCTTCGGGATACCTCCCGGAAATACCGTACACAGCACCTTTCCGGTCACCATACCGCGAAAATGGGCGCAGTCAAAGCAGAGCGGGGAAAAGTTCCCCGCATACCACCAGCGCGGGTGGCTGTATGGAGCTTGAAAACGCTCATCCATCTTTATTTCCCCCGGAGTTCTATGATCTGATCCCGTAATGCGGCGGCCAGCTCGAACTCCAGCAGCTTGGCTGCCTCGCGCATTTCTTTTTCCAGCCTGGCAATGCGTTCGGCTTTCTGCTGCTTGGTCAGGCCCTGGACCTCACCCCGACGCTCGGCGGTGTCGCCGCTGTCCTGGGCATCCAGGTCCAGCAGATTGCGCACCGACTTGATGACCGTCTTGGGCACGATGCCGTGGGCCTTGTTGAAGGCGTCCTGCTTCTCCCTGCGGCGTTCGGTCTCGTCGATGGCCCGGCGCATGGAGGGGGTGATGGTGTCGGCATACATGACCACCATGCCCTCAGCGTTCCGGGCAGCCCGGCCGATGGTCTGGACCAGGGAGGTCTCGGACCGCAGAAAGCCCTCCTTATCGGCGTCCAGAATGGCCACCAGCGACACTTCGGGCAGGTCCAGCCCCTCCCGGAGCAGGTTGATGCCGATGAGCACATGGAAGGCGCCTAGGCGCAGGTCCCGTATAATCTCCATCCGCTCCATCGCGTCGATGTCGTGGTGCATATAGCGCACCTTGATGCCCGCCCCCTGGAGATAGGTGGTCAGGTCCTCGGCCATCCGCTTGGTGAGCGTGGTCACCAGCACCCGTTCGTCCCGGGCGGTGCGGGTGTTAATTTCTCCGATCAGATCGTCAATCTGCCCCTCCACCGGGCGGACTTCAATGAGGGGGTCCAGCAGACCGGTGGGACGGATGACCTGTTCCACAATCTGGCCCGACCGGGTGCGCTCATACTCCCCCGGAGTGGCGGAGACATAGACAGTCTGATTCACCCGCTTCTCAAACTCCTCAAATTTCAAGGGCCGGTTGTCAAACGCGCTGGGCAGCCGGAAGCCATATTCCACCAAAGTGGTCTTTCGGGCCCGGTCGCCGTTGTACATAGCCCGAACCTGGGGCAAGGTGACGTGGCTCTCGTCGATGAACAGGACAAAATCTTTAGGAAAGTAATCCAGCAAGGTATTCGGAGGGGAACCCACCGGGCGTCCCCCGATGACTCTGGAATAGTTCTCAATGCCGGAGCAATAGCCCAATTCCTGTATCATTTCAATGTCATACAGGGTACGCTGCTTGATGCGCTGGGCCTCAATCAGCTTATTTTCCCCCTCAAAGAAGGCCACCCGCTCCTCCATCTCCTTGTAAAGCTCCTGAACGGCCGCGTCCAATTTTTCCTTGGGGGTGACATAGTGGTTGGCAGGCCAGATCGGGATATTTTGCAGCCGGCGGATGGGGGAGCCGGTGACCACATTGATTTCGGAAATGCGGTCGATCTCGTCCCCAAAGAACTCCACCCGGATGGCGGTGTCCTTCCAATAGGCGGGCCAGACCTCCACCGTGTCCCCCCGGACGCGAAACATGTTCCGTTCAAAGGCGATATCGTTGCGCTCGTAGCGGATGGAGACCAGCTTCTTGAGAAGCTCGTCCCGCTCCATGGCGGCCCCAACCCGGAGGGAAATCATCATCTTGCCGTAGTCATCCGGCTCGCCCAGACCGTAGATGCAGGACACGGAGGACACCACAATCACGTCCCGCCGCTCCAGCAGAGAGGCGGTGGCGCTGAGCCGCAGCCGGTCAATCTCCTCGTTAATGGAGGAATCCTTCTCAATAAAGGTATCAGTGTGGGGGATATACGCCTCTGGCTGGTAGTAGTCGTAGTAGGAGACAAAATACTCCACCGCGTTGTTGGGAAAAAACTCCTTAAACTCGGCGCACAGCTGGGCGGCCAGGGTCTTGTTGTGGGCCAGCACCAGAGTGGGCCGCTGGACCTTCTCAATAATCTTGGCCATCGTGAAGGTTTTGCCCGAACCGGTGACGCCCAGCAGGGTCTGCTCGTCCAGTCCCAGCTCAATGCCGTTGGCCAGGGACGCAATGGCCTCCGGCTGGTCACCGCTGGGGGTGTATTCGGATACCACTTCAAATTTGGGCATGGTGGTCACCTCGTCTGTTCGTTTGCCGCGACCAGGTTCGGCGGTTTTAGCCCGCCGCCCTCAAACTCTCCGCAGCTGTATGGTCCGCGGCGGGCCGGATCATCCCGCCGGTTTCGTTGGAATGCAACCATTATAGCAGAACTAATGTTCCATATCAAGTGGAATCGCCATTAAATTTCTCCCAATCTGAATCTGTGGTCCTGGACATCCGATTTTCCGCCTTCGGACGCAGACGGGAGGCCCAACCACCAGGGGGCCGAACTTACCGCCGGCCTGGATAGACCATCCGGTAGCCCCCCTTGCCGGAGGCGGCGCTCTCCCGAATGGAGACCAGATCGCCGTCTACAAAGACCAGGTGGTCCACCATCTGCACGCCCAGAGGTGCCAGGGCCTCCCGCACCACCAGGGTGGTATTTATATCTTCCGGCGAGGGCAGCGCAATGCCGCTGACGTGGTTGTGGGCCAGGTAGCAGAAGGAGGCCCGCAGGGCCAAGCACTCCTCCGCCACCCGGCGGATGGTCACATCCGAGTTTTGGTGGTTGCCCTCTGATATTTTCCGAACCCCCAGCAGCTTTTCCTTGGCATCCAAACACAGAATGTAGGCCATCTCATTGCGGGCCCCGTAAAAATAGGGGGCCAGAACATGTCCGGCCTCCGTAACGGTGTGGATCATCTGCCCCGGCCCGGTGCGTTCCTCCAGATAGCGCCCCAGAACAGCCGTGAAAATCTTCAGCAGGGCGGCGGTGTATTCCCCTACCCCGGGCGTCTTCATCAGTTCCCCCGGCAGCGCATCCAGCACGCCGGACAGGGAGCCAAACCGGTCGATCAGCTCATGGGCCAGGGGATTTACGTCCCCTTTGGGGATCGCATAGAACAAAATCAGCTCCAGTATCCGGTGGTCCGGCCAGCCCTCCGCGCCCCGGGCAAAAAATTCCTTCCGCACCCGTTCCCGGTGGCCGGCGTGGACCGACTTCTTTTTTTCTGCCACGGAGTTCACCTCTTTCCTCCTATCGTTCAGTCTGTCAGCGAGGCACCGATGACCACAAAGGTATTGTTCATCCGGTCATATGCCGACCAGCAGGCCGTTCCCCACCACTCGTTTCCGTCGTCGAAGTAGTTGGACCAGGTATTGTTCCAGCTAAGTATCTCCAGGCCGTCATGATCAGGGAACAGGACCTGGCACAGCCTGTCGAAGTCCTCCCCCCAGGCATCCAACCCATAGGGCGGATCCAAAAAAGCATAGCCCAGGGACGTCACCTCCCAGCGTGTGACATGCTGTATCCCTTGTTGTACTCTTTCCCGTCTCTGCTGCTGTGCCTGTTTTTGCGTTCTGGGGTAGTTCTCCGGCATCCAGGTCAGCTCCTCCCAAGTGATGGGCCGGGCCTCCATCTTCTCTGGCTCCACCGTCACCTGAAAACCGTACTGTGTCCAGTTGTTCGCGATCCGCTCCCGCCCGTTCAGAAGGGCAAACGCCTCCAGCACCGCCCGCTTGTGGGTGGGTTCTCCCTCATAAGGCCCGTCCATCTGAAGGACCACAATATCCAGCAGGCACTCGCCATACTGGGTTTCCAGCAACCGGTAAACAGGGTGGCTCGTCTGTTCGGTCATGCCTTTGCCCCGTACTGGGCCAAATAATCCTCCATCCTGGCCTTGATCTCATTGTCAATATGCACCCTGCCGTCGATGGGGTTATTGTACAGGAATTCCATAATCTCCCGCACCGTGACGATGGGGAACACCTGGATACCGTAGTCCTGGCGCAGTTCGTCCAGGGTGGAGCAGCTCCGGGTCCCCCGCTCCATCCGGTCCACCGAGACAAAGAGGGCCTTTATCTCCACCTCCGCCACCGCTTTAAACAGCTCAATGGACTCCCGCACGGCGGTGCCGGCGGTGACCACATCCTCAATGATGGCCACCCGGTCCCCGTCCTGGGGCTTATACCCCACCATAGCGCCCCCCTCGCCGTGGTCCTTGATCTCCTTGCGGTTGAAGCAGTAGGGCAGGTCCCGGCTATAGCTGCGGTACAGCGAAGCGGCGGCGGATACCGCCAGGGGGATGCCCTTATAGGCCGGACCAAAGAGGCAGTCAATCCCCTTCGGCATATTCTCCTGGATACAGGCGGCGTAGTAATCCCCCAGCCGGGCCGCCTGGGCGCCTGTCTTATAGTTCCCAGTGTTGACAAAATAGGGGGTCTTCCGCCCCGACTTGGTGGTAAAGTCCCCAAAGGTCAGTACGCCGGAGCGCACCATAAAGGTGATAAACTCCTCTTGATAGTTCATGCGAAATACTCCTTTTCCTCTCTATGTCCGACCGCGCCGGCAAAATTCCCTTGAATGGTTTATTATACCACCATTTCTGCCGCGGTACAAGCCCTTGGCGTAATAAGGAGACTGTCTCCGGCGGATTGCTGTGCTCCCTCCGCCGCGGGGAGGCCTGGGGCGGAGCCTGGTTCCAAACAAAAATCGCGGGACGCTCTCACCGGGAGCGCCCTGCGCCGTACGTTCTTACCTCTTGGCCTCCCGACAAGGGACATCCTTCCACCGTTCCCCCGCCTCCAGCACCTCCACCGCCCCAGCGGTGGCGTCTCGAACGTGGGCGGCAAACTCCGCCGCCCGCTCCCCTGGGATCAGGGCGGACACGAGGACATCCGCGCCATAGTCCACCCGTTCCACCACCCCGCCAAAGGCCAGTATCTCCCGGCGCATCCCCTCAAACCGGGGGTAGGTGCAGGGGATCTCCACGGCCAGCCAGCGGCGGACCACCGAGATGCCCGCGGCATCCAGGGCATCCTTGGCGGACTGGGTATAGGCC
>CAMWBA010000123.1 GCA_947172355.1 uncultured Bacillota bacterium | reverse complement strand
CCGCTGCTCTATCCCGAAGCTGCTGTGAAAGTTCATCATGACGCTCAGTTCCAATTCCTCTGCCACGTTCTCTCCATACAGCGCTACCGCCGGGGGCGGGGAATCCGCGTCGCTGTGATAGAAACCAGAAACCGTGTAGGTCCTCTCCCTCACCATCGGCTCTGGGGTATACGCGCTTATAATAAAGAAACGGACCTGATCGCCAATGGAAAGCGTGGGGAACGCTTCCCGGCAGAGCATAATATCGTCTAACCTTTGGGGGAACCGGCCCTCGGTCATTGTCATAAAGTGGTGGGGAAGGATGCCCTCCCTGTCCACAAAAGCCATCCCAAACCCTTGCCTTATGCTGTTCGCCTCTGCCGGCTCCTCCCAGTGCACAGGGGCATACGCTGCAAGAAATGTTTCCGAGACCTCGGGGGCGCTCTGAATTTCCTCCCGCAAGGCTTCCCCGGAGATAGAATATCCGGTATCAACGATCAACGCGTGCACATCGGAGGTAAACGCCAGCATTTTGGAGAGCTGTACAGAATCCACAGCGCAGTAGGCGAAGCTGATAACTGTCATGTACAGCACTGCCGTAAGCACCACCGCCACTGCCACAAACCCGGTGCGCAGCCGGTGGGAGCGTATCTGCAAGCGGGCAAGCCGGAAAATCATTTTGAGCCCTCCCCGCTATCGGAAATAATGCGCCCGTCCTCGATGCGTATGCGCCGAGCGGTCATCTGAGCCAGCTCCTCGCTGTGGGTAATCATCACAATGGTCTGGGAGAATTCCCGATTCAGCTTCTCCAAGAGCAGCATGACCTCCAGGCTGGTCTTGCTGTCCAGGTTCCCGGTGGGCTCGTCCGCAAGGACGATGTGGGGCTTTGTGGCAAGGGCTCGGGCGATGGCCACTCGTTGCTGTTGCCCGCCGGAGAGTTGGGAGGGCAGGGCATACCTTTTTTCGTAAATGCCAAGGGTGGAGAGAAGCTGTTCGGTTTCCTCCGGGTCGGCTTTCAGCTTGTCCAACCCCAGGGGCAGGACAATGTTTTCCCAGACATTCAGCCCAGGGATCAGGTTGTAGCTTTGGAACACAAAGCCGATGTAGCGCCGCCGGAACACGGTGAGCTCGTCGGGCTTGAGGGAGTAGAGGTCCGTGCCATCGATGGTGACTGTGCCTTCTGTGGGACAGTCAATGCCCCCCAGCAGGTGCAAAAGCGTGCTCTTGCCGCTGCCACTGGAACCCACCACAGAAACAAACGCACCGCGCTCTACAGATAGCGTTACCCTATCCAGGGCCCGCAGTGCATTTTCTCCGTTTCCGTAAACCCTTGTCAGCTGATTCGTTTGTATAAGCATGATTGTACCCTTTCTTTTGATTTTTCATCATTATAGCAAACGAATCTTTCCAGACCGTAACGAAATCTTTCAGTTTTGAAAGATTCCTACCCGGCAGGCAGGAAAATGCTGAACCGGCACCCACCGCCTTCCCGGTTTTCACAGAGCGCCCGGCCGTTCTGGGCCTGCACGATCATACGGCACAGGGTAAGGCCGATGCCAACGCCAGAGGCGTTCCGGTTGGTTTTGCCGCGATAGAAGCGCTTCCAGATTTCCGGCAGTTCCTCCTCGGGGATGCCAGGGCCTTCGTCGAGGACATCTAGCCGGATGTATGTCTCATACCGTTGAGCCGCAACGGTAATTTTCGAGTTTTCCGGCGCGTATTTGACACTGTTATCCAGGAGCGCCCCCAATGCCTCTGCCGTCCAGCGCATATCAAGCAAAGCGGTCAATCCTTCGGGAATTTCTACGGACAGGACGATGCTTTTCCTCTCAGCTTCCGGCACAACGGCTGATAATGCCTGGGCTGCCAATGTTTCCACCGATTCTTTCGTGGGATGCACATTCTCTTCAATAAGCCCACCCTCACAACGAGAGAGTTTCACTAAAGCGTCCAGGAGAAACTGTAGCTTGCTGGCCTGCTGGGCGATTGCCGCCGATTCAGCGGAAGGTGGTAATAATTCGGCGTACATCCGTGTAGCCGTCAACGGCGTTTTGCACTGGTGTGCAATGTCGGAGACCAGCGCGGCCAGGTTGCGGTAGCTCTGGGTAACACGCCGGTCCCGGGCCTCCTCCTGGCCGCGTTTCAGCCGGAGCTGCCGGGCCAGCGGGGCAAGGCCGCTTTCCCGGGCGGCAAAATCATCTTTCCCATCCAGCGCCTTCTGTACATCGTCCAGCAGCCTTTGCCTCCGCGTTTTCTCATACATCGCAAAGCCCACGGTGACAAGGCCGGAAAGTGCCGCATAGCAAACCGTGGGCCAGATGCTGCCCACATAAAGACTGTTCACGAGGCAGAACACCACTGTCAGAATGAGCCAAACAACGAGGAAAAGCAACGTCATGTTTTGTCACCTACCCACATATAGCCCAGTCCGTAAATGGTACTGATGCTTTTCTCACCTAACCGGCCCCGCAAGCGGCTGACTGTAACGGACAGGGCGTTTTCGTTCAGTTCCTCGCCGCCCTCCCAGAGAGCGTCGGTCAGGGCCGTCCGGGACAGCACATGGCCGGCGTTCTTCACCAGCACCGCCAGCAGCTTGCACTCTGTGGCGCCCAGATACACCCTCTCGCCGTCCACGGAAAAGTCCATCGCTCCGAAGTCGAACCGATACCGCCGGTCCACATACAGGTCGCTCCACTTCTCCCTGCGTTCCAGCAGGGCGGCGATCCGCTCCCGCAGCACCATCAGGGAGAAGGGCTTTTTCACGTAGTCGCAAGCCCCGGCGCGGAAGGCGGCCACCTCATCGATCTCTGAGTCGCGGACGGTGAGAAAAATTACCGGGATTGACATTTTGCTCATGAGCTCGCGGCAGAAGTCGATGCCGTTGCCGTCGGGGAGGTTGCAGTCAAGGAGCAGCAGGTCAAACTGCTGGGCGTTTATACGCTGGGCGGCAGAGGCGAGGTCCTCCGCGCCCACCGCCTCCATCGTATCAGAGGCCAAAGACCGGCATAATCCAGCGCGAATCGCCTCGTCGTCCTCAATAATCAAAATTCTCTTCATGCGCGTATCCTCCCAGCTCCAGCGCAGCTTGTGTGTAATCCTGCAAAAGCGTATACTTAATTATAACCGTTTGGGGGAATAAAAGCAACGGTCGGTGGGGAATTCTGGGGGTTATTCTTTTAGCTGGCAGGCATGAGTTTACAACGAAAAGCTATTTAGAGCCAAATAAAACTAGCGTAATATAACCAAATTACCGTAAACTGTTGCCAGACCAGATAAAGAGCAGGTATGCAGGACTATGAAAGATTATCCAGCCTCAAAGGGTGCAGAAAGCCGTCAAAAAGACAAGCAGGTTAAAGCGTGGGGTCTACCACGCAGGTGACATCGGGCGGCAGAGCCGACCGTTGGGGCAAATTGAGAGATTTTTTACGAAAAATCAGGGGTCGGTTAATATGGAGACCTGCAAAACCTGCCAAGTGATGTCAATACCTAATCAAGGGAAAAACGAAAAAATGAAAAGATAAAAAAGGGAACAGCAAGGCAAGCTGTCAACAGAAGAATGCAAAAACAGCTCACAAAAAAAGGATATGGGTAGCATCAGGGGCTAGCGATCCACTTGCAGCAAATACGCCTTGACAGTCCCGTAATAAATGCGCAAGAACTTGTTAGCCCCAGCAGTCATATAGGGCGGACGCAAGAGAAAGCATCTCGTTCTGGATGGAAGATAATGTTTCCGTGATTGCGTTCAGTTGATCCACAGCGTATATAATGAGACGTTTTGTGTCTTCTGTCTTGGGAAGGGTACTTGGGTGGCTGGAGGCTGTCTCATATATCTGCAGGGCTTTCTGTTCGCTGAAACGGTATCCATGCCTGCTGGGTGCTGTGGATGTTCTGCTCCTCGAAGAAGATGTCCACGCCAATTTCCTTGAGCATACGAACATACTTGAGAACGTCAGCGGTATTCCGTGCAAATCGGCTGATGGACTTGGTAATAATCATGTCGATTTTGCCGCGCCGACATTGCTTTATCATCTTGTTAAACTCGTCACGCTTTTTGGTGCTTGTCCCCGAAAGTCCCCTGTCCGAAAAGATGCCCACAAAGGCCCATTTTGGCTCGCTTCTGATTTTCTCGGTGTAGTACCGGACTTGCACGTCATAGCTGTTCAGCTGTTCCTCCTGGGCCGTGGAAACGCGGCAATAAGCCGCCACCCGGAGCTGCCGATGGGCCTGCTTGATTTCTTCAGCTATGTTGATTTTCGCTGGTATCTTTCGAACCACTTTCTTCGGCATTTCCATCGCCTGTTGCATTTTCATCATCCTTCCCGACCATCTGGTCATTTATTAATCTGATACTTACTGTGCCTTCTTTTTCGAGGTGAATTTCTTGCACAGCTTTCTTGAAAAGTGACAGAGAAAAAGCTGAAAGCGGCTCTGCATCTGCGAGAGTCGCTTTCAACCTATGTGCTTTATATGGAGCGGAATCAATATCCGTATATTTCAGGGAGACACATTCCAGCATTTTCTTTCTCAGGGTATTTTTATCATAGTCGAGGGTGTCCAACGTCCGGGCAATTTCATTTTCTATTTTGATAACCTGCACACTTGGAGCGGATTCATTATTGGCAGGGATTTGCACCAACTCAGGATTGACAATCGCCCGGTTTAGCAGTACAGTTATATCGTGGAGCAGGTCGCTGTCGGCCTTGTGAATCACCGTGTGGCACTCCGCATTGGAACATATCCATCGTTGCTGGCACTTCTTGAATCGGCTGTCATGCCGTCGAACCATTTCGCCGCCACAAGTGGGGCAGATTACTGGCACATCTATATGGAAAATTTCAGAGCGGCGGTCGGTACCGTGCTGGGTGTTCTTTTGGGCTTTTATCTCGACCATGGCCTGGTGCGTTCTTTCATCACTAATCACTGGAAAGCCACCTTTGCCGGTGTATCGCTCATCTTCTATCAGCCGCATAATGCGGGATTTATTCCAGCCGGTAACACCAGTCTGATACTCGATATTTTCATCATTTAGGCGGCTGGCGATTTCCAGCAGGGACATACCGCTCTGGTACTCGCTGAAAATGCGATTCAGCACAGAAACCTCCTGTGAATGAGTGGTTATCACACCATTCTGATACTGATACCCGAATGGGACATTCCTCTTTTTCATGCCGTGCGACACCTCACATTCTCAGGGATTTGCTCCGTGAAGGCCAGCCCGCCGATGAGATGAAAGGTCAGCTTCGAGTTGTCCATGACCGTGATACTCTGGATTGTTTCCTTGAATAGCTCTCGGTTAAATGACGCCCCCGGCACATATCCTGCCAGGGTATCGTCCAGTGATTTCAGCGTGAATATCAACTCATCGTCCTCATCCTCCGATAGTGCCTTTTTACGGTCGAGCCGCAAGGCATTGATTTTGTTACTGATGACCGATAACTGAGCCGCAAAGTCAGTGGCGTTCAGAACACCGTTAGTGTGGAGCCGGGCAACCACCAGATTTTGCGCGCTCAAATCGGCTATCTGCTTGTCGATCTGCCGTATCTTTTCCTGGCTCTCGCTGCCATGATTCTGCATCATCTCCAGTTGGTGGATGAGTGTGCCCAGCAGGTCTTGCCGGTGGGAGGCCAGCTTATCTGCCATCAAGCAGAAGGTGTCGAAGACGGCATTTTCTCGCACACGTCTGCTTTGACAGTTTGTAGCGCCTGCTGCTTTATCACTGCACATCCAGTACACCGTTCCGCGCAGCAGTTGTCGGCGGAAGGTACTCCCGCAGTCGGGGCAGCGCAGGATACCAGACAAAATTGAATTGTGTTCGCGCTTTGTGGTTGTAATTCTGGATTCTTGCAGTTTTTGAGCTGCGTGAAACACCTCTCTGCTGATAATGGGTGGGTTGCTGTTTTCCACATAATACTGGGCCTTTTCCCCGTGATTGCGCTTTTTGCGGAAGGGCACCGTATCTGTAGTGTATTCCTTTTGCAGAAGCGCATCGCCCATATACCGTTCGTTTTTCAAAATACTGCGCACCGTCCCGGGCAGCCAGCGGTTCCGGTGCATAGGCGACGCTATGCCCTGCTCTGTCAGGGCCTCCGCAATTTCAGCAGGGGTGGCCCCTTCCAGGCAGCTTTCATATATGTACCTTACGATCCGTGCTTCCGTTGGCTCAATGACTAACCTGCCAAAATGGTCCCGGTAATAGCCCAGCGTGTTTTGGACAGAAAATTTATACACACCTTCTGCCATGCGCCAGCGTATGCCTGCCTTGATAGCCTCGCTTTTTTGCTGGGATTCCATCTCCGCCAGGGCAGACAGCAGGATAATCAGCAGGCTGTTTTTTCCATCGCCGGTGTGGGTGATGCCCTCTGTTTCAAATTCTACTGAAACAGGCGGCTCCAGGGAGGACAGCGTCCGCAGGTTGCCCAGGATATCTACAATATTCCTGCCAAAACGGCTGATGCTCTTGGTAAGTATCAGGTCGATTTTCCCTGCTTTAGCGTCCTCGATCATCTTTTGAAAGCCTAAGCGTTTATGCACAGTGGTGGCGCTTAAGCCCTCGTCCTGATAAATCCCTGCCATCTCCCACTGGGGGTTGCCCTCGATGCGTTTTGTAAAATGATGGACTTGCATATCAAAGCTCCCCATCTGCTCTTCTTCCTGTGTGCTGACCCGGCAGTAGGCGGCAACACGGAGTTTTTGCCGCTCCATTTGCGGCCCTGCCTTTGGCGGAGGCGGTATCACAATCACGCCGCCGCTCCCCTGGTTTTGCCGGATCTCTTCCCATAGCTGCTGGCGCCTGCGCTCTTTCCGTCCTCTGCGGTTTTCCAAACTCTTAAACGAGTTGTCTGCCATAACTGCGAGCGTCATAGCTGGCCTTTATGGATATAAAAAGACCTTGCACGGCGCTGTAGCCTCCTCTCATAAAATTTTTCCGCATCAGGTATGCACCTCCTTCCGTTTTTTTATAACCGCCTCCCCCGTGCTGTAGGAGGCCAATATAAAATAGCAGAATCATTTTGCTGTGTCAAAATAAGAAGACGTCATCCGTATTGGACAGCGTCTTCCCATTGAAAACATTAAATTAGTTGAATTATCCACAAAACCAGCCCAAACACCACGCTGGCTGTAATGCCGAACACCAGCACCGGGCCTGCCACTGTGAACAGCTTGGCCCCCAGGCCGGTGATGAAGCCTTCTGCTTGTGTCAAGTTAGAATCAACAAAACTGGGGGATTGCACAATAACAATGCATGTTATATGCATTTATCTGTGCTACTTGGCACGCTCTGCTTCCAGTCGGCCGAAATCACTCTCATATAGCCTGTCCTGCACAACGCAGTACTTCTCGAACTCGCTCTCTGCGTGGCACGGATGGAGTTTACCCGGTAGCCCACGGAGATAACGGCGTCCAGATTGTAATGTTCTATGTTCCGGGTCACCTGGCGGGAACCTTCGATTTGAACTATCTGGAATTTCCGGATAGTTGCCTGCCTCTCTAACTCACCCGACTCAAAAATATTTCTCAAATGCTCATTGATTGTTTTGACACTTACATCAAAAAGCTGCGCCATCATCTTTTGTGTCAGCCAAAGGGTTTTGCCTTCATAGCGGACTTCTATGCTATCCGCATGGGACTATTTTTCAAATATGAGAAATTCAGCAGTACTGTTGCGGATGGTTAAATCTTTTTTAGACAGTTGCTCCCTCATGTACGATATTCTATTATGGTAGAGCTAAACGGTTTGGCTTCACACAACTTTGATATCATTATACCACCATTCCTTTCAAAATGAAAGTTCAAATAATAGGGAAAAGCCTATCTCAAAAAGAATAGGCTTTTTTGTACCCAAATTTGAAATATGAAGATTCTCAGTTCATATACAGCACTCGCACATATTCCAAATACCAAAACCGGCCCTGCAATGGAGAACATTTTTATGCAGGTTCTGTTCTTACGATCTTGGCTTGTGTTAAATTATGACCAACAAATTTGAAGTATTGTAAGCTACGCACCACCATTAGGGCTTGTTTGAAAAATGCATATTGCACAAATTGAGAATAAGTATAAAATAG
>CAMWBA010000122.1 GCA_947172355.1 uncultured Bacillota bacterium | reverse complement strand
CTATTGGGAGTCTATCTTTTTTTCGCCTCCTCCGCCATAAAACTACATTTTTTCCTCGGCGTTTTCTTACATTTTATCACTGGCGCTGACACCACACCACTTCGCCTGAAGGGCGTGTGATGCGTCGGTAATTGCGCCCACATTCCGCACAAGTCAAAAGGCCGCTCAGTACACTCTGAGAGTTGTACCGGACGGCCTTTCGTTGATTAGTTTCCTCATCGACATTGCTGCGCTTACCCTTCTCGCCCTGTGCTATGAAGAATTCATCGAAGCTGATGATGGAGCCGATGTAACGATGGTTGGAGAGCAGGTCACTGATTACAGCCTGTGTCCATTGGGCCTTGCCCCTTGGTGAGGAGATACCCTGAGCAAAAAGAAAATCAGCGATGCCTTTCAGGCTCATGCCGGAGAGGTACTGCTGATAGATAGTTCTTACAATATTGGCTTTTTCTTGGTTGATAGCTATGTGCCCATCTGGGGCTAACATGAAGCCATAAGGAAGTGGCATGATGGCATCTCCTTTCAAAAGTTACGAATAGGTGTATTTGCTAAAAACGAATTGATACGTATATGTGGGTTTAAAACTGTGTTTCCGGTGAAAATCCCTGCTATGGGCTAAATTATGGGGGATTTTCATATATTTTTCACAGAAAAAGGGAGAAATCTGCTTTTTGAATCAATCAAAAAACAGGTTTCTATGGTTGGCTTGTCATTATGAAATCGCTATTTTCGGGGAACCGTTGCGGTGCAACGGTTCCCCGATGCCAGATACCCACCACTGCGTGCAGCTCCAAACCATGATCATCTGAGGCACGACGGTGTGATATGGTGCACCGTCCGTACGGCGACTGTTATGCCAGACTGAGCCGGAATTCCCTGCCCCCTATCGTATAAGTGACGCAGAGGCCCCGGTTTGTGTCTACGTGGATATTCTCCGCCTGGCTGAGCTCCCGCAGGGCGCGATACTGTTCCCGGGCGGTGGGGCTGTAGCCCGCCGGATCGTCAGAAGTGAGCAGTACCCCGCCCAGTAGTGCATTTACCTGGGCCAGCTTCCGCTTCTGCTCCGCAGTGAGTCTCAGGTTTTCTTCCCGGAGGAAAAAGACGTCCGGGTCGCTGAGCCAGGCCCTGCCGTTAAGCTGGCGGCGGAAGATCGTGTTGCCGATGGCCTGTTTGGTGGACACCCGTTCCCGGTGGAACAGGCGCATATACCACACATCGTCCCAGTCCAGCCCCACGTCGCAGCTCACCCGGCAGTAATCCACCAGGCCGAAGGCCGGCATCACCGGCACGCCGCAGCCCAATATCAGCTTGTCCCCGCACCACTCCCGCAGCAGTTCCATGGCCCGGATCATCCGCCCGGCGCGGCTCTCGGTTTTCTTGCCGAAGGGGGCCGCGCCATAGAGGAAATCCAGCTTCACCAGGTCGAACCCCCACTGATCCAGCACCCGGTCAAAGACGCCGCGTAGATAGTCCCGCACTGCTGGCAGGTCGATATCCAGAGCGTAAAAGCCGCTCCAGTTTCCGCCGCATTTCCAGGGCTGGCCGTTTACCTTCAGCAGCCAGTCCGGGTGTTCCCGATACAGGTTGGAATCTGTCTCACACACAAAGGGGGCCAGCCACAACCCCGCCAGAAAGCCTGCGTCATGGATTTCCTCCGCCACTGACTTCATGCCGCGGGGGAATTTCTCACTGTCCGGCTCCAGCCAGTCGCCGACCTGGGGCTCCCAGCCGTCATCTACCTGGAACAGGTCACCGGGGGATAAAAGGGTCTTGCACCCTGCCAGGTCGGAGGAAATGGCCTCCTGGGTGATGTCCTGATATCGGTTATACCAGCTGGAATAGCCTGCCAGTTTTTTGCCCGTCCGGGGTTTGACCCCCATAGCGGCAAACCAGCCGTCAAACACCTCCGTCTCTGTCCCCTCAGCAACGTACAGGTCAAAGGCGTGGAGCGTCCCACCGGGATGCTCCACCCCGGCGCAGTCCCGCTCAATGGCGAGCAGGCCCCGGTTTGCGTCGTATCGGAAGATGGTGTATCCGGGCCGCTCATCCAGGGAGGCGATAAGACAGAACCGCTCCCCCCGTCGGAAATAGCACCAGGAAAAGCCGTGAAATAGGCCCCGCTTGTTGGGGTAGTCTACGAAGTGATAATCTCCATAACGGTCAAAGGCGTATTTGTCCAACAGGGGCTTGGGCACATGGGCCAGCCCCCGGATCTTGTCCCGCTTGCCGCATTCCGGGCAATAGGTCCAGGTCTGATAGCCGTTCAAGAAGGCCCGCCCGTCCTTGCCCATCTCCCAAGGGAGGATGGCGGTGATTGCCTGGATGGTTCCGGCAGGGGCGTCGCAGCGGATGCGGACGGCGCCGTCCGGCCCGTCCACCACCCCGGTGAGGGCACGTCCGCCCACCAGGGCGCGCCAGCGCAGCAGCTTATCCATTGCCGCCACCCCCGGCCCGGAGCTGGTGGCCGATCTCCTCCACCCGTTGGTCGGTGAGAATGAATTTTTTCCGGAACAGCACAAACGCCGCGGCCAGCACGATCATGGGCAGCACCGTCATCATCAGACGCAGACCCAGCAGGGTCTCGGCGCTCTGGACGGCCACCGGTCCGATTTCGTCGGTGTTGCCCGCCAGGCCGATGAGGTCCAGCCCGATCCCGGTGAGGAATACCGCCACGCCGGAGGCGGCTTTGACCACAAAGGTCTGCATGGAGAAGATGACGCTCTCCTCCCGCCGGCCGGTTTTCAGCTGGCCGTAGTCCACGCTGTTGGACAGGAACAGGGTGGTGAGCACGGACAGCATCCCGTTGCAGATGAAGACCACCACCCCAGGGATCAGCAGGAGGGGAAGATATCCCGACAACCCTGCCAAGAGGAAAGCGAGCATGACCACATAGGCGCAAAACGCGGAGATCAGGCTGACGGCAAAGATCCGGGTATTGGACAGTTTTCTGCGCAGCAGTGGGTAGACCACCATCATACCAAGGATCTGGGCCGCCCCGCCCACGGTGGAGAACAGGGTGTAGCTGCCTTTCCAGCCCGCCCCGCCGAAGTCGTATTTGAAGAAGTAAATAATGAAGTTGGAGGTGAGGTACAGTGCGGAATTGATGAGCACAATGCTGGCCACCACCACCATGGCCTGATCGTTGCGCAGCAGGGCGGCGAACATCTCCTTTACCCCGGCTGTCTCCATCTCGGTCTGGGAGTTCTCCTTAAAAAAGGCACAGCACAAAATCTCCGCCGCCACGAACAGCACCGACACGATGAGGGCAACCCGGCCAAAGCCTGCCCGCTCGCTGTCGCCCCCCAGTATCCCCACCAGCGCAACAGTGAACATGGCGATAAGGGCGCTGCCCACCCCCGCGCAGGTGCGGCCCACCACGGACAGGTTTTCCCGGTCCGCCGGGGTCTTGGTGACAGCGGGGATCATGGACCAGTAGGGAATGTCCATCATGGTATAGGTGACGCCCCAGAGGATATATGCCACGGCGAAATAGGCCATCAGTCCCGCGCCTTCGGCGTGGGGGGCGTTGAACAGCGCGTAGAGCACCACCGCGTTAAGTATGGTGCCGCTGAGCAGCCAGGGGCGGAACCGGCCCCAGCGGCTTTTCGTTTTTGCCACCAGTACCCCCATAAAGGGGTCGTTGAGGGCGTCGAACACCCGTGCTGCCATCAAAATCAGCCCCACGAAGGTGGCGCTGAGGCCCAGCACGTCCTGATAGAAGTACATCACATAGGATGCGGACAGGGCATACACCATGTCCTTGCCCACGGCGCCGATGCCGAAGGCGGCCTTTTGCTTCAAGGTCAGTTCCATTTTTCCTCCCCCTTGGTCTTAATGGTGAAGTTGATCGTCACGTCTTCGGTCTGTTCCGTGTGGACGGTGAGGACGGCGGTCCCCGCAGTGCCCAGGCTGCGCACATAGGCGCCGCACATACCGCCCTCGGCCGTGACGGTGGCGGGGCCTGCCAGCTCTGCGTTCCCGGACAGGGCGAAGGACACGGGAAGCTGGGCATAGGGGGCCGGGTTCCCGTTCCCATCCAGAATACGGACCCGGATCGCGGCCATGTCGTAGCTGGCCCCCTCGGTGAGGGAGGTATGGCTGACCTTTACCTCCAAATGGAGCTTCGCCGAGGGGCGGCAGGTGACGCTGGCCACGGTTTTGCCATCCTTGATCCCGTCGAAGCGCCAGACGGTGGCTTCGCCGCCCCAATTGGCTACATACTTGCCGTACAGATCCACGCCGTCCTGGAATTTCATGCCGTACCGGGCCATGCACCAGGCCATTTTCGCTTTATAGGACACTGGCAGACCGGCCAGCCCATACTTCCCAGCCGCCAGCAGGCACTCCCGCAGGAGCTTGGCCTTCTCCGGCGGAAAACCCTCCTGAGTCTCCAGCAGCTCACCGATGGTGTCATCCACCACGAAGGGCGGGTGGGGCAGAGAAGATGTTCGGTTTTGGCACAGACGGGTGACAAAGACCCCGTTTTTATACAGCGCCACCTCGTCCGCGTTGGAAAACACGTACACACGCCCCATCCGCCCCGCCGGGTAGTCGCCGATGTCCATGGAGGAGCCTACCGTCAGCACAGGGGCCCCCTCTCCCTGGCTGGCATAGGCCGCCGCGGCCAGCTTTGGGTTCCGAAAGGCGTCCATCACCCCGTGATAGCAGATCCGGTCGCCGGAGCCAAAGTCCTTGTGGGTAGGATAGTCGAACATACACCAGCCAAAGCACCCTGCGTGTTCCTTCCACGCCGCATCCTGCACCCGGAGGTGGCGCAGGGCCTGCTCCTGCCGCCGTGCCCAGGTGTCGAAGGGCTTGGTGGGGAACATATGGCCGTTGCACTCCGAGATGAGGAGGGCCTTGCCCATATCCGATGTAACCTCTTTTTTGGGCTTGGCCCCGGGGGTCCTGCCGTTATGCGAGAAATCGTTGTAGGCGTATACATCTTCCAGCAGACTGCTTTTTTCCAGGTAGCGCACGCCTGAGGTTTGACGGCTGGGATCCAGCTCATGGGTGATGGCGTTGGTGCGGGCGTAGAATTCGTCATCGTCCAGGCTCTCGTTGATACGCACACCCCACAGTATGATGGACGGGTGGTTCCTGTATTGTAAAACCATTTCCCGGACGTTCTGGCAGGCCTGATCTTTCCATGCCCCGTTTCCGATGTGCTGCCAGCCGGGGATCTCGGTGAACACCAGAAGCCCCAGCCGGTCACATTCGTCGATAAAATACTGGCTCTGGGGATAGTGGCTGGTGCGCACGGCATTGCAGCCAAGCTCCTCCTTCAAAATGCGGGCATCCTCCCGCTGAAGGGCTTCCGGGGCGGCATAGCCGATGTAGGGGTAGCTCTGATGGCGGTTCAGGCCGCGGAGGAAGGTTTTTTTGCCGTTGAGGTAGAAGCCGTCCGCTTTGAACTGCGCGGTGCGGAAGCCGAAAGCGGCCTCCTGCCGATCCAGCTCCATTCCGTCCGGGGCCAGGAGGCGGGCCTCACAGCGGTAAAGATCGGGCCGCGCCGTGTCCCAGGGCCTGGCGTCCGGAACATTGGCCTTTCCCGCCGCGCCAGCCCACACGGTTTTCCCCGCGCTGTCCAAAATGGAAACCTCCAGCTTTGCCCCATCGGGCGCGCCGTCGGTGGCCACCTTGACGTTTGCCGTGGTCAACGTGGGTGTGGTAACATAAATGTCAGTGATGTATCCGTTTTCCCGCACATCCAGCCATGCCTCCCGGTACAGCCCGCCATAGGTGAGGTAGTCTACCACAAAACCAAAAGGCGGGATGGATGGGTTTTCGCTGGTATCCAGCTTCACAGCCAGCAGGTTGGACCGGCCCGGCTCCACCAGCTTTGTCACTTCTACCCGGAAGGCGGTGTAGCCACAGCGGTGAGTGGCCGCTTCCACGCCGTTGACGTACACCGTAGCAATGTGGGCCGCGCCGTCCAGTTGAAGGAACAGCCGCTTGCCCGCCAGTCCGGCGGGGACGTCCAGCGTCCGGCGGTAACCGCACAACATCTGATAGTCCTCCGGATCGATGCAGTGCAGGGGCAGCTCCTTACAGGTGTGGGGCAGGCGGACAGCTCGGGCTTCGCCGCCCCCGGTCGGAAATTCGTCGCTCCACTGGGGCGTAAACTCCCAGCCGTCGCACAAACTATACCTCATCGTTTCTCCTCCTGATCCCGTTCATAATGATGTCCATCATAGCGGCCAGGGTGTCCGCGTAGCTGGCTCCGTTTTCGCCGTTTACAAGAAAGCCTTCGATGGACGCGGTGACCATCTGCCGCAGTACCGGGATAGACACTTGGCGGATGCAGCCCTTCCCCACCCCTTCCTCCAGCAGGGCGATGGTTGGCTCCCAGTTGGTTTCCAGGTGCTCCCGCACCCGGCGGGCCACGGCGGGGTATTTTTCGTCCAGCTCCCCCAAAAGCCGAAGGTCCAAGGCTTGGTACTGCTCCGGCAGAGCGATCATGACCGACCTGATCCGCTCCTCAATGGGGCCGGAGGTGGCGATCAGCGACCGCTTTTCCTGATGGATGCGGTCGAACAGATCGTCTACCATGTCCAGCAGAAGCGCCTCTTTGGATGGGTAAAGCGTGTAAATGGTTTTTTTGCTGATGTGCAAAGCATCGGCCACCTCCTGCAAGGTAAACCACAGGCCCTTCGCCTGAAACAGTGCGGTGGCCGCGCCGATCATACGCTCGCGCAGTTCCATAGCGAATCCCTCCTTCCTTCGGAAACCAGACTGTTTATATCGGTTTCCATTGTAGCACAGGAAACCAATATGATTCAAGCGGTTTCGTAATGTTCTACATTTTGACCATTTAAAGCGCACTTTTTTGTGGATTTCGCACATTCTCCTTGTCGCCGGATCGGAAACCGCAAAATAAATCGACAGGCTTCTTGTCGAAACCTGTCGATATCTGGCGTAATGTGGCAAAATCGCTTTTTGGGAAAGCATTGTGCTGTACTAAATTTTGTCATCTGTTCAAGTAGGGCATAAGACATTTCCTAACTCTTTTTTATCAGCATCATCTGATCTCGTGTAAGCACTCCCTTTTTGGTCAGGCTCCAAAAGAGTGTTGACTTGCTTTTATTCCAAGATGAATGAAGTAGACCAGCCGCTTTAAACTGGTTGAGAATTTGCTTTACGAATTGAGGATCATCAAAACTATACCAATAAGAATTCTCTCCGAATAGCTTGCTACGTAAAATATTATCTATACCAGTTTCTGTAAGACCGACATCTAACATTTGCATTGAGATTATTTTAAACAACTCGGTTAACTCTTGAGTAATCTTTCCATGCTCTGGAAGATGCTTTTCATACCGCCTTTTATATCCAATTGATACGCTACAGTTTTCGAATGCAATATCAGTCATTTCAGTAATTGTTCGAAGTTCTTCTTTTGCCGTGGCAAGGTCCTTTTTTAACTGCGAATTTTCTTTTTGCAAATACATAATATCACGTAGGAGGGTAGCCTCATCATAATCTGCTGCACGTTGCCATCCTGGACGTTCTATTTCGCTCTTTGCACGCATAATTGAAATTGCCAATGCAGCGGTCAATTCATCAGGGGTTTTCCATAGACTAACAAGACGATTCGTCATGGCGTTTTGGCGGAACCGTTTCAATGATTCAATCTTATCAGGGGCAACTTCGACTTTATCAGCGGGCAACTCTACAGTTTCGTCAATGGCAAAGACTAAGACAGGAATTTGTTGTTGTTTTGCGTACTCATACTCCATTTCTGTATAACTCAATCCGGTCGTTTGGTTTACGGAACCATATCGCTTTCCAATGATCAGGACATAGTAATCACACAAATCAATAACCTTTTTGATCACTTCGAATTGTTCAACATCTGTGGCAACAAAAGCTTCCATTCCTGCCGGAATACAGTCAGCCATCAAAAGAATATCAAGGATTCTGCGCCGCTCATCAACCAAGTCTGAATAGGTTGAACTAATAAAAACTTGATACTTTTTCTCTGCCATTGATTTGCTCCTTCTATTCTGTTGCTTGGTCAAGTATGTCTAAACTAATGATATCTCTATGGTCATTTGAAGCTATAGTAGTTCAGTTTTGAGTATTATGATTTGACCCCTGCCTACGCAATGGATCAAGATTAATAGGAGCTTCCTTATATAGGGTCTGCTGAAAAAGGCACATATAAGAACAAGGACAGAAGGGAACGGAA
>CAMWBA010000121.1 GCA_947172355.1 uncultured Bacillota bacterium | reverse complement strand
GGAGGTGCGATGTGGAGAAAAACATCCTGGCCCAGATGGTGCAGGAGTACGACAGCTTTACCCGGTCGGAGCGGAAGATTGCCGACTATGTGCTGGAACACCAGAAGGAGACCCAGTACATCAGCATCACCGACCTGAGTGCGGAGTGTGATGTGGCGGTGTCCACGGTGTCGCTCTTCTGCCGGAAGCTGAAGCTGGCGGGCTTTAACGACTTCAAGCTGGAACTTGCCCGGGCGTCGCTGCCTGCCGGAAGCAATGTAAGCCGGCTGGCAGGGGAGATTTTGCCCAGCGACTCTCTGGGGACGGTGATGGGGAAGGTGCTCCGCACCGTACAGGACGAACTGAGAAATGCGTATCACATGCTCTCAGAGTCTGATGTCGCCCGAGCGGCGGACCTGCTGTGCAAAGCAAGTCAGGTGGTCTGTCTTGGGCAGGGCAATCATTCGGTGGTGGCTCTGGCGGCCTGGGCCCAGTTTTCCACCACCTCGCCGAAATTCAAGACCATTCAGGATTCCCACATGCAGACGGTGGTGCTGTCCACCCTAACAAAAGAGGATGTGGTCCTCTACTTCTCTTACTCCGGGGCCACACATGAGCTGCTGGAGGCGGCGGAGGTCATTCGCGGGCGGAGAGCGAAGCTGATTTTGGTGACCCGATATCTCAACTCGCCGGCCAGCGCCTATGCCGACGCGGTGTTGCTGTGCGGCCCCAATGAACAGCCCTTCCAATTTGGCTCCTCAGCCGCCCTGATTGCACAGCTCTATGTGGTGGAGGTACTGCTCAGTGAATTTGTCCGCCGGGACCCGGAGCGGGCGGAGCGCAACCGGCAGTCGGTGGGCAAAGCGTTAACGCAAAAATGTGTTTAGGATTTGTTTCGCCGCCAGCAGGCGGCGAAACTTCGTTTAGGAGGGGTATATGGGCGAATTTTTTAACCCGGAAAAGGGTATATGGGTCTGGTTGAGTACATTGGTGGACATAGTTGGGCTGTCCATCCTGTGGATTTTCCTGTGTCTTCCGGTGGTGACCATTGTGCCGGCTACGGCGGCGCTTTACTATACGGTGGTCAAGTGCGTGCGGGGCCGGGAGAGCGGTACGTTTGGGTACTATCTGCGTTCCTTCCGGAATAATTTCAAGCTGGGGCTCAAAATTGGCCTCATCGTCATTCCGGCGGCGGCGGCACTCTGCGGCGGGCACTATGTGGTGCGCTGGTATGGAACGCGGGTGGGCGGAGCGCTCTATGTTCTCTATGTGGCCCAGTATTTTGCCTTGATTCTCCCCGCAGGGGTGCTGTGCTGGCTGTCTCCGCTGCTGGGACGCTTTGAGTGCCAGGGGGGCGCGCTATTCCGCACTGCGTTTCAGCTGACCATTGCCCATCTGCCCAGTACGATTGTGATGGTGCTGCTTACCGCGCAGAGTGCTGTATTCTGTCTGGAGCGCTGGTGGCCGGTGGTGTTTATGCCCACAGCTGCGATGCTGCTGGTCTCGCTGTTTACCGAGCGGATTTTTCAGAAATATTCCGCGGATCTGGCCCCAAAGGAGCGGGAGGAGCCGGAGGAATAGGACTGGACACTTCCGCTTTCTTCCGCTGTTCTGGAGTTTGAGAGCAACGATTTTTTCGTTCGGCAAGGCAATTTGTTTTGCGCTTCTCTGGAAATTTTCGGTTGAACTGCACAAAAATCGAAATTATTTTTGTTGGTTCCACTGAAAATCCCTATTTTTTAAAAATAATTTCGATTCTGATTGACAGATGGGTGGACTTCTTGTATAATTTACACATTGACCCCAGCCTTGCAGTCATATTTTTTGTGAAATTGAAGGAGGAACCGCAATGAAGATGAAGAAACTTGTGGCGGCCGCTCTGGCCATGGCCATGGCCCTGTCTCTGGCCGCCTGCGGCGGCCAGAATAACTCCAGTCAGGGCAGTACCACGCCCCCTGCGGCCAGCAATCCCCCGGCCCAGAGCAGCAATCCTGCCGCCACCGGAGCTACGGAGATTACTCTATGGACCTATCCAGTCGGCGGCTGGGGCGAGGAATCCAACGTTCAGCCCATTATGGATGCGTTTAAAGCTGACACAGGCATCACGGTTAAGGTGGACTACCTGGCCTATGGCGACGGCGATGACCGGGTAAACACCGCCATCGGCGCCAATGAAGCTCCCGACCTGATTATGGAGGGCCCCGAACGTCTGGTGACCAACTGGGGCGCAAAGGGCTATCTGGTGGACATGTCTGATCTCCTCACCGACACCGACCGCAGTGAGATTGCGCCTGCCGCCCTTACCGCCTGCACCAGCACCGACGGCAAGCTCTATGAGTATCCCCTGTGCATGACCGCCCACTGCATGGGCATCAACCTGGACGCCTTCAAGGCGGCGGGTGCGGACCAGTATCTGGACCTGGAGAATCACACCTGGACCACCGAGAACTTCATCAAGGCGGTAGAGGCCCTCTACGCTGCCAAGAAAGACACTGTGGCCGCTGTCTTCTGCAAGGGCCAGGGCGGCGATCAGGGCACCCGTGCACTGATCAACAACATGTATGGCGGCACCTTTACCAACGCGGAACATACCCAGTATACCTGGGACGACCCCAATAACATCAAGGCCCTGGAGCAGCTGAAGAGCATGCAGGGCATCGTCTTCGACGCCTCCCTGGAAGGCGGCGACGAGCTGAAGCTGATGTATCAGGAGATTCTGGACATGGCGTTCTGCTGGAACATCGCCCAGCAGCTTGACCCCGCCAGCGCCCACGGCGACCCCGGCAAGACCATCGGCGGCCAGGAGATCGTCTGCATGAACTTCCCCTCTCCCGACGGTACTCCCGTCCTTCAGGGCGGTATCTGGGGACTGGGCATCTTTAACAACGGCGACCCCGCCAAGGTGGAGGCTGCCAAGGAGTTTGTCAAGTGGATGTGCGCCTCTGAGAACGCCGCTCAGGGCATCAAGATTTCCAATTTCTTCCCTGCCCGCAACACCGTCAACGGCACGGACCTGACCGCCATCTTCGACGGCAGCGACAGCGGCGACATTATGAAGGAATACAACAGGGTCATCCTTCCCAACCTGGGTGACTACTACCAGGTCACCCCCGGCTGGGCCGGCGCCCGGGGCGAGTGGTGGGCCATGCTCCAGGAAGTGGGCAACGACCAGGACATTACCGATTCCGTAGCAGCCCACGTCGCCGTAGCCAACGCCCTTATAGCGGGCTGAGCGGCATAAGCAGTCAAAAAGGATAAGGGTTCGTACGCCCCTCTCCCGCGAAGGGCGGGAGAGGGGCATGCTGTTTTACCCGCCCCAGACCGGGGCGTGATCCCAGTTGTAAAGGAGTGTTGAGCTTGGCAAGACAGTCGAAACCTACCATGAGCCGGGCGCTGCAGCGGCGGGAGAACATTGCCGGCTACCTGTTTATGCTGCCCAGCCTGATTTTCTTCCTCGGCTTTGTGGTCATTCCCATGGTTATCTGTATCTTTATCAGCCTTACAGATGCCAACATGAACAGCAGCGGGCAGTTCGTCGGGCTGAGTAATTTTATCCGCCTGTGGACGGACAGTGCCTTTCTGGAGGCGCTGAAAAATACCTTTGTCATTGTCATCGTCAGCGTGCCAACCGTCTGTGCCTTTTCTCTGTGGGTGTCCTCCGCCATTTATCGGATGAAGGGCCCCGTTCTGTCCGCTTTCCGCTGCATTTTCTACCTGCCTGTGGTTACCGGCTCTGTGGCGGTTACCGTAGTGTGGGCTTGGATCTATAACAACTACTATGGCGTCCTCAACTATATCATCGGCCCTAAAGGGTTGGGGCTGATAGAAGGCCGGATTAACTGGCTGGGGGACCCCAAATATGCCTTGGGCTGTATCATTCTGATTCTGTTTACAACCTCGGTGGGACAGCCTATCGTCCTCTATGTTTCCGCCCTGGGCAACGTGGATACCACCTTGATTGAGGCTGCCCAGGTGGACGGCGCCACCGACTTCCAGGTATTCTGGAAGGTGAAGTGGCCCCAGATGATGCCCACCACTCTGTACATTTTGGTCATCACAACCATCAACTCCTTCCAGTGTTTCGCTCTGATTCAGCTGTTGACCAAGGGTGGCCAGGGCACCAACACCGTGATGTACCACATTTATTGGACCGCCTTTAAGCTGACCGAGCAGGCGGGTCACTTCGGCTACGCAAACGCGATGGGCGTGGTGCTGGCCATCTTCATTGGAATCCTGTCCGCAATCCAGTTCAAGCTGGCAAAAGAGAAGTAAGGGGGTGCTGGTATGAAGATTCAAAGCGGCAACAGCCGGGCCTATCGGTTTGTTTCCATTATCATTCTGGTGATTTTAGCATTTTTGTTTGCCTTTCCGCTGTATTGGATTATCACCGGCGCCTTCAAGTCCGGCGCTGACATCAACGAGACCACCAAAGTGGTCTGGTGGCCCAGCCAGTGGGTGGGGGACAACTTTGCCGCCCTATTTAAAAAGCGCAGCGCCCCGTTGTGGGAGCTGGCAGTGCCCTTCAGCAACTGGTTTACCCAAGATGGCAGACTGCTCTACTGGTCTGTGGGTCCCGCCGCGCCCGCCGCGTTCCGGTGGCTGATCAATGCGGTGTTCATGGCGGTTGCAGCCATGCTTCTCACCTGCGGCACCGCCGCTATGGCGGGCTATGCCCTGGCCAAGAAGCGCTTTAACGGACGGGCCATTTTGTTTTCTCTCATTGTATGCGCTATGGCCCTGCCCAAACAGGTCATTTTGATCCCGCTGCTGAAGGAGATGTCCAGCCTAAAGCTGTATGGCAGCCTGTGGGCCGTCATCTTCCCAACGGTGGGCTGGCCCTTCGGCGTATTCCTCATGAAACAGTTCTCGGAGAGCATCCCAGGAGAGATTCTGGAGGCCGCCCGCATCGACGGCGCCAGCGAACTGAAGACCTTCAGTACGGTGGTTATGCCGATGATAAAGCCGGGCATTGGCGCACTGGCCATCTTTACCTTTATCAACTGCTGGAACGACTATTTTATGCAGCTGGTTATGCTGGACTCCAACAGTGTGTACACCATCCCCTTGGGGATTGCTACCCTACAGGCGGAGACCTCCACCGATACCGGCCTGCTTATGGCTGGCGCAGCCTTGGCCTCTGTGCCCATCATTACGGTGTTCCTGATCTTCCAGAAATACTTTACCCAGGGAATTGCCATGGGTGCGGTGAAGGGGTAACGCTATGATTTATGCCAAAAACCACGATGCCCTGACCTATCGGGGCATCCATCCCAATCTGGACCTGGCGCTGGAGCATATTACAGCCGAGTTTTTAGACAAAGTGGGATATGACCGTGTGGAGCTGAAGGGCGGCGATGTGTATGCCACCCGTTTTACCTATGAGACCGTACCGGAGGCAGAGAGCTTTTTCGAAGCCCATAAAAAATATTTGGATATCCATATTATGGTGGATGGCTCTGAGGGGGTGGAGATTGCTCCGCCGGGGGGACTTCAGGAATTTGACCGGGTGGAGGCTAACGACTTCTATGCGTATCGGGGGGCTGCCAGCTACCAGCTGAAGCTGTCGCCTGGGAACTTCCTTGTAGTGTTCCCCGAGGATGCCCACCGGATAAAAATGCAGCTGGACCAGCCGGAAACGGTGTCCAAAGTGGTTTTTAAAGTGAGAATTTTTGACAACTAAGGTGGTTAATATGAAAGATTTGACAAAATACCAGGGGATTCTTCCCGCCTTTTACGCCTGCTACGACAAACAGGGCCGGGTGGACGGTCAGGCGGTCCGGGCCTTTGCGAAATACCTGTTGGACAAGGGCGTGAAGGGGCTGTATGTGGGCGGCTCTTCTGGGGAATGCATCTATCAAAGCGTGGCCGAGCGGAAGGAGACTTTGGAGAATGTGATGGCCGAAGTGGGCGGCAAGCTGACCGTCATTGCACATGTGGCCTGCAACAATACTGCGGACAGCCGGGAACTGGCTGCTCACGCGGAGCGCTTGGGGGTGGATGCCGTGGCCGCCATCCCGCCCATTTACTTCCATCTGCCGCCAAAGGGGATTGCGAAATATTGGAACGACATTTCCGAGGCCGCGCCCGATACAGATTTCGTCATCTATAACATCCCGCAGCTGGCAGGGGTGGCCCTTACCATCCCGCTGCTTCAAGAGATGTTGAAAAATCCCCGGGTGATCGGGGTGAAAAATTCCTCCATGCCGGTACAAGACATCCAGATGTGGCGTGATGAGGGGGCGCTGGTCTTTAATGGCCCGGATGAGCAGCTGTTCTCCGGCTTGGCTGCCGGAGCGGCGGGCGGAATCGGCGGAACCTATGCCGCTATGCCTGAGCTGTATTTAGAGGTGTTCCGCTGCTTCCAGGCCGGCGAAGTGGCAAAGGGGCAGGCGGTTCAGAACGAGTGCTGCCGTATCATCTACAAGATGTGTACAGCCCAGGGAAATCTGTACGCCGTAATGAAAGAGATCATCCGCCTCCAGGGGGGGCCGGATGTGGGCAGCGTTCGGGCGCCTCTGCTGGAGCTGGCGGACAGTGACCAACCGATCGTTGTGGAAGCGCACAAGATGATTCAAGCTGCAATTAAGACATACTGCTAAAAAGAAACAGGCCCTCCAAACTCGGCTGGAGGGCCTGTTTGTTCGGTGGATTAGATGGAAAAAAGTGTTGTGGCCTCTTGATTCTGCAGAAAGATGCCGTATAATAGTAATACATGCTGGGGTCAGAGGAAGTTCAGTCGCCCCAAGCGAATATAGAGGAGGACAAATTGATGAACAAGACCATTTCTGCGCAGAATGCCCCTGCCGCTGTGGGGCCCTACTGCCACGCCAAATTGGCGGGGAACACACTGTATACCTCCGGCCAGCTGGGCCTGATTCCCGCTACCGGCGAGCTGCCCCAAGGGGTAGAGGCTCAGGCCGCCCAGGCATTGGATAACTTAAAAGCTGTGTTGGAAGCCGCCGGTATGAGCTGTGCCGATGTGGTCAAAACCACTGTGTTTTTGGCAGATATGAAGGACTTTGCGGCTATCAACAGCATTTATGCCAAATATTTTCCAGGCGACGCACCTGCACGCTCCTGCGTCCAGGTGGCGGCTCTGCCCAAGGGAGGGCTGTTTGAGATTGAAGCGGTGGCGGTAAAATAATGGAGCGTTTGAAATCGCTCAACACGTCAAAAAACGCGGAAGAGGCATGCCTCTTCCGCGTTTTTGTACGCTTTTGCTCCGCTGAGGGGAGCCGGTGTCTCTATTGCTGCGTAACCCCCTTGGAGACATTGACGATGAAGTCCTGCACATTGGTGACAATGGTGCGCACCGACAGGCTTCCCCGATCCCGAAGTTTGTTGACGGCGAACTCTGAGATATCCACCGAATAGAAATACACCGGCCGGACCTTCCCGTCCGCCACTCGATAGGAGGGCGTCATGTTGCCGGTGGCAACTGTGTGCAAAGTGGAGGCCATGCAGATAACGGTTGTGGCCTTCTTCACCTGTTCCCGCATAGCGTTTTGGCCTTGGTAGACGTCTCCGTAGACCTCAGGCAGAGGGCCGTCGTCCCGGACGGAGCCCACCAGAACATAGGGGACCTGATGCTGAACGCACTCATAAATAATCCCGTCTTTCACAGAGCCGCTCTGGATGAATGCAGCGGTGGAGCCGCAGGCTCGTACAGCGTTGATGGTGTCAATATGGTTGTAGTGGCCGTTGGGCTGGCTGCGCTGGGTGTAGATGTCCTGACCCAGTGCGGTGCGCAGATAGCCCGCCTCCAAGTCGTGGGTGGCCAGCGCATTGCCCGCCAACAGGGAATGGACATATCCGGCCCGAACCAGGGCGGCGAAGGCGGAGCGGGCGTCGGCGTCGAAGGCGCAGGCAGGACCCATCACCCAGACAATATATCCGTGCTCCCGCTCGTAACGCAGCAGCTCATAGATGGAATCGTAGTCCATAGAATAGGCGGTCTCCCGGGAGCGGCCCTGCCGAAACGCGAAGGTCTCGCCGCCTGCGTTCTCCTCTGAGCAAAAGCCGGACGCGTGGACATAGATGCCCTCAGAGCCGTCCTCAGTACGGCCTACCACCACCAATTCACCGGAAGCAAGGTTGCGAAATTCCACCACAGCAATCTGCCCATTCCGCAGAACGGACACACAGTCCATCCGGCTCTCCTCTGCCAGCAGCCACTGTCCGTCAAGTTTGAAGTATTCGGGGAAAATGCTGGTGGCGTGATAGCCCTGGGGCGCTACACCGTCTTGGGGGGCGG
>CAMWBA010000120.1 GCA_947172355.1 uncultured Bacillota bacterium | reverse complement strand
GTCCACGATATGCTTGAACTCATGGGGGCGTTCCGGGGTCCCCATGGTGGTGGTTTCGTTGCTCCAACCGCCATGGCTCAGATAGAGGATGTTGTACTGCTTGCTCTCATCGTAGCCGTAGGGCAGGTAGACCCAGGCGGTCTTGGTGAGCTTTTGGGACTTTTCCGCGTAGGAGAAGGATTCCCAGGTCTGATATTCCAGCTTTTCCAGCGTCCCCGAGAGCCGCGCGGGCTGCTGGTATCCTTCGTGGACGTACTCCAATTCCTCTGGGATGGTGCCGCTCAATGCGGTGCGTTTTGTCTGGCTGAACAGCCAGCCCATGATTTTTTCATCGGCTGCGAACAGCCCGCCGCCATGTTCGTTATGGACGCCCTTCGCGGTAAAATAAGATTTCTCCTTGATGTCCAATACCAGCAGCCGGTCAATTTCCTCCTTTGACAAGCCCTGCTCCTGGTACAGTCCATAGAGCGTGTCATAGGCCCTTTGAGTAGGCTCGGAACCGTAATATTCATCATTTTTCCCGATAGCCAGGTAGACGGGCGTCCGGCTCTCCGCCAGAACCGAATAATCGCCATCCCATTGGGAGCTGCAATGCAGATAGGCCGTGAACAGCTCCGGGCGCTTCCCCATAACGATGGACATGGTTTCCCCGCCGCCGGAATAGCCGTTGGCATACACCCTGGCCGGGTCTATGTTATAGTGCTTCAGAAAGTATTCCACCAGGGCTATCGTCTGGTTGGCGGAGGTTTCGCCCCAATCGCTGAGCTGCGGCGCGACAACGATCATTTCCTCGTTATACTTCTGGGCCTCAAAGCCGAAGGATTCCGTCTTGATAGTGGAGGCAACCCCCTGGAAGTACCGCCCTTCATAGCCGGGGAGCGTAAAATACAGGGCATAGGGCTTGCTGCCGTCATAGCTCTCCGGGATATACACGTTATAGTGAATGTCGCCATTCGCTCCGCTATGGAGTACGTTGTCCACGGAAAAGCCACGATAGGTTTGCGTTAATAGTGGTAAGGAACTCACGCAAGGAGACTGTTGGCTGACAATTCGTAGTGCAAAAGCGCAAGATGGGTTATGGATTTATAAATTATCCACAGCCCATCTTTGTGCTTATTAGAAGTTTACCAAGCAAGTGTGTGCCATCGGTCCCGTCTGCCTGGCTCTCTGCGCCGCGCGGTGGCTGGAATATAGTGGATTCAGAGTACGAATAGCCGCCGTATCACGTTTCTCCGTGATACGGCGGCTTTGAGTCTATAGCGGCAGAATATGGTCCAGGCCGGTACTGCGCCCCTGCTCTTTTTGCCGGGATTCGATTTGCCGGATGAAATAAGTCTATCCAGCGAGCGGGGCATTTTATTTCGATGCTGGCTCCTCTTTTCCTTTCTGAGCCTTGGCGGCCTTTCTCTTGTGTTTGCCGGCAATCAGCACGAGTGCTGCCAAGGCAGCCAAACCGCCCACGACAGCGGGGATCAGCCACAGGGCGCTCCGAGTAGATTGGATACAGAAAGTGCCCTGGGTTCCGGTCATGGTCAGCAATAGATACTGTCCGTTTTGGACGGCTTCCACCTGTTGCCACTGGCCGTTCTGATACTGCCAGACATGGGTACCGCTGTCAGGGCTTAACAGCCGCAAAGGAACGGAATCCTCTGGCTCCGCTCCAGCGAGAACGACGTCCCACACGACGGCCTGCTCCCCCGCCTCCTGGGGCGGAACCTGGACGCTGTCTGTCACATGGAGAACGGCGTCCCCGGTAAACTGTCCCTCCGCCAGGGCCAGGGCCAGCTTTCCGGACAGCTCCCGGCTGGCCACCACAGTAACCCAAGGGGTATAGACCGCGTTCACGGTCAGGTCGGAGCGCAGGCCGGAGACATCAAACTCCGGCCAGACGCCGTAATTGCCCTCCAGCTCTGGCACAGGGGGCAGGTCGAGCCTGGACAGGTCCTCCCCGTAGAGGAAGGGAATCTGCGCCACCGTTTTTTCCTCCGCCACCAGAGTCAGCGTAAAGGCGGTGAACTCTGGCGGAATATCGGGCAGCTGGCTCAGCGCGTTAAAGGGGATGGGCTCGGCCCGCCCCGCGTAGCTGACGCCGTCCACCCCGGCGGTGCCGGTGTCTACAAAGAGATTGCCGGACAGCGCCCCATCCGTCTCTATGCCGCCGGCAATGGCTCCCAGATACTCCGTGCCTTCCTCGATTGTGACGATGGCACGGCAGTCCCGCAGACGGCTGGCCCAGCCGGCAATGCCGCCGACGTAATTCTCTCCGGACAGGGTGCTCTTGACATGGCAGCTGCGGATGGAGGCGTCCGCATAGCCGGCCACACCCCCCACATAGTTCCCGCCGGTGCTGGCTACCGGGCCGTAATTCTGGCACTCCAAGGCAGTACCCAGGTCCATGCGCCCCGCCAGACCGCCCACGCAGTCCTTCTTGCCGGTGACGGCCCCACGATTGACGCAGTTCATCAGCACCGCCTTGGTCTCGTAGCTGCTGCCAAAGGAGAACCGGCCGGTCGTGTCGTCCTCCGGGTCCAGGTCGAATTCAATGGCCACGGCACCGGCAATGCCGCCCACGTTGCGGTCTCCCTCCACGGTTCCCAGGTTGGAGCAGTCCGCCACCTTGCCCTCCCGGGTGGCGGAGATGTCCTCATCGGAGGTGTCCTGAATGATGCCCTCCAGGCCGCCTTCAGCGGTGTCCCTGGCGTCATCCATTGCGTCCAGCAGAAGGGTGAATACCGCGTTAAACTGCCGGTTGATGGCCCGCAGGTCGGCGGTCAGGGTGCCGTTCCCGGTCTGAAGGGCGCTGTTCAGCCCGTCCATCTCCTCCAGCAGGCCGCTCATGGCATCATAAAGGCTGTCGCCGGCCTGCCGGAAGTCCTCCCCCAGGGGGGTGAACTCCGCAGGACCGTCCTCGGTGAGCGTATCCACCGCATCGCCAATGGTATCCAGCGCCCGGCGCAGCAGCCGCCCGATGACGGCGGAGGTGTCAGAGGCCTCCTCCAGTGTATCCAGGGCGTCTCCCAGCTGGCTGGACAGAGCGCCGGAGCGGCTCAGGGCCTGCTGGAGCTGAGACAGGGCATCATCCAGATCATCCCCCACTCCCCGCAGGGCGCGGAATGCCTGACGCAGCTCCTCCCGCGCCGCCAGAAGAGAGCTGACGGAGATGGAGCCGCTTCCCAAATCCAGAAAGCCTTGAAAGGCGTCCAGCGCGCGTTCCAGCCGGCTTACCGCCGTGGTCAGCCCGGAGGCGGACTGCCGCAGCTTCTCCACCGCGAGACGCAGGTCCCGCGCGGCCCGATCGCCGGTGTCCACCGCGCCGCCCAGAGAATCCAAAGCGTCCCCCAGCTGGCGGGACAGGCGCTCCAGCCGCCCGCCCACGTCGGACAGATCGTCCAGGGCGGGAGAAATTTTGTCCAGCGCGCCGGTGATGTCGGCGGTCAGGGTGTTGATGGTGCCGATGTTCTCGTCGGTAAAATCGGAAACCCGGTCCAGCAGCTCCTTGGTGCTGTCCTTGGCGCTGCCGGCGTAGTCTCCCATGGCGCTGAGCTGGGCGGAGACGCTGTCTCCGGTGCGCTCCGCGTCGTCCAGCGCGCGGTTAATCAGGTTTTCCAGGGTGTTCAGCTCCTGGCGCAGCTGCTCCAGCGTGTCCCGGCCAGGGTCCACAAGCACATAGGGCTCCGCCTGGCCCACAATGCCGCCCACGTCCTTCCGTCCGTAGACGGTGCCGCTGTTGGTACAGCCGGACAGATAGCCGTCCTGCCGCCCGGCGATGCCGCCGGTGTTGTACCCCACATGGGGGTAGCCCACCGTGCCGCGATTGACGCAGCTCTGCACCACGCCGCTGGAATAGCCCACGATGCCACCGGTATCAAAGCAGCCGTCCAGCAGGTGGTAGGGTTCGTCGTCCGCCGCGGCCAGCTCCACCAGGATGGCAGCCGCATCCGCGTCCATCAGGTCCACATTGGTTTCCTTCCGGGTCAGATTCACTCCGGCGCTGCTTTCACATTTGAGCAGCGACCCCAAATTCCGGCCCGCAATGCCGCCGGTGATATTCTTGCCGCTGACAGAACCGGAGACGGAACAACCGGTAATCTCACCGGTGATGCTGTTGTATCCGGCGATGCCGCCCACGGTGGCATCCCCCTGAACCACGCCGTGAAAGGCACAGCTTTGCAGGGTTCCTGCGTTGTTGCCCACGATGCCTCCCACGGTGGAGCGGGTACCCCCGGGGGCCACCGTACCCTTGACGGTCAAGTCCCGTACCAGCCCGCCGGGCTGGATATAGCGGAACAACCCCTGGGTGGAACCGGCGGAGGTGAGACACAGCCCGGAGATGGTGTGTCCCTGGCCTAAAAAGGTGCCGCCGAAGGTGGGAATGGGGGTGAAATCCACCCCGCTCAGGTCCAGGTCGGCGGTGAGGGTAACAGTCTTGCCCTGGGACCAGGTGTCCAGAGCGCAGTTTTTCCCGAAACGCTGGAGGTCCGCTACGTTGGAGATGGTGACAGTGCTTTCCTCCGTGGCCCAGGCGGGCAGGACCAGCGAGGTCAGAATCCAGACCGCCAGAAGGATGGGGAACAGCCGGTCGACACGTTTACGCATGAGAATCCGCCCCCTTTCCCGCAGGGATTGCCGCTGGTTGGGGCGGCTCCTCCGGCCGGACAGCCCCCGTTGCCACCGCCGCATTGATGCTGCCATGGAGGATGCCGCTGAAATCGGCGTCCACCATGCCGGAGATGTATCCCCGGACGTGGCCGTCCACCAGCAGACTGCCGGTGTGGGTCTGGACGGGATGCCGGGTCTTCAGGGTAAAGGCAGTCTTTTCAATGATGGTGTCGCCCAGCAGCAGAATCTGGGGAAGGATACCCATCACCAGGAAGATGGAGATTAACGTGCCCCGGCCCAGACACACGCCGATGGAGGCGATGGAGGCTGTGGTGGACAGCAGGCCGATGGCCACGCCGGCGGAGGCCAAAATAGTGCCTGAGGTAATAATGGTGGGGAAAGCCTCATTCAGCGACTCGATAACCGCATCCTTGAGGGACATGGTCTGTTTCAGCTCCACATAGCGGTTGGCGATGACAATGGCGTAGTCAATATTTGCGCCCATCTGGATGGAGCTGACCACCAGATAGCTGAGGAAGAACAGGGGTTCCTTCTGTAAGTAAGGGAAGGAGAAGTTGATCCAGACACTGCCCTGGATGACCAGGATCAACAGCACCGGAAGCCCGGCGGATTTGAAGGTAAACACCAGCACCAGAATGACGAATACGATGGTCAAAATGCTGATGAGCATGTTGTCGTTGCCGAAGGAGGCGGACAGGTCAAAATCGCTGGTGGAGTTGCCCACCAGGAGGGAATTTTCCGGGTAGTAACGGCCCACAATTTCATGCAGAGTGTCCAGAAAAGTGAAGGTCTCCTCCCCCTCCTCGGGCAGGTTGAGCTGTAAGACCAGACGGCTGTAGTTCTCCCCCTTCAATTGCAGCTGGGCGTCGGTCAGCTGGACGTGGAGGTCCTCAATGGTCTCAGTCATGTCCGCGTCCAGAGAGATGTAGCCCTCGTCCATCATGTCATAGACATACAGGAACATATCAATCAAGGGTACGCCGTAGCTGTCCAGGCCGGAAACTACCTGTCCGTAGTCCTCCTGGTCCACGGCGTAGGCGGAGTAGAGCAGCCGGGCCACCTCAATATCCAGATCGGTCAGCTCGGCAAACTGCCGGGGTGTCAGCCGGTCTGTGAGGACATAGCCGTCCATGGCATCCACATTGGCCAGGCCCAGCACCGTGTCCGTCTCGGGCATACGATCCAGTTCCCGGAGCAGCCGGCCCTCCTGCTCATAGTCCCCCTTGGGCACGATAACCGCCAGGGTGTTCACCCGGCCAAAGGTTTCGTTCACCCGCTGCTGGGCAATCTGGGCGTCGCTCTGGCGGAAGGTGGTCAGCTCGGTCTGCCCGTAGGCGTAGGGGCAGCGGTTGGCGAACACAAAACCGCCAATCAGAAGCACCACAAACAGGGGCGGCATGACAAAACGGGTTTTCACCGCCAGCCGGCCCCAGGCGGTGATTTTGGGCACAAAATTCCGGTGGTGGGTGCGGTCGATCAAACTGCTGAAGCTGAGCAGCAGCCCGGGCATCAGGGTAAACACGGCCAGCAGGCTGAGCACAATGGACTTCATCAGCACCAGGCCCAAATCCTGACCAATCCCGAACTGCATGAAGCACATGGCCCCCAGGCCGGACAGGGTGGTCATGGAGGAGCCGGCAATCTCCGGAATGGCCTTGCTCAGGGCGGCCACCACCGCCTCCCGGGCCTCCAGCTGCTCCCGCTCCTCGGTGTACCGGTGGCAGAGGATGATGGCGTAGTCAATGGCCAGGGCCAGCTGGAGGACCACCGCCACCGAGTTGGAGACAAAGGATATTTCGCCAAAGATAAAGTTGGTGCCCTTGTTCATCAGTGCCGCCATGCCAAAGGTCATAAGTAGCACCGGGATCTCCATATAGGTGTGGGAGGTGAACAGCAGCACCACCAGGATGATGACCACGGCAATCACCATGACCACCTGCATCTCGGCGTTCAGACTTTCAGAGGCGGAGTCGCCGGTGTCGCCGGTGATATAGACGTCATACCCGTCCAGAAGGGCTTTGACACCATCCAATCCCTCCAGACTCACCGGGTCAGTGGCGGTCCCGTCGTAGGTGATGGAAAACAGGGCGGAGCCGTTGGTGTAGTGGTCCCTGGAACCGTTGAACTCCACCGATTTTACACCTTCCATCATCTCTATCTGCTCCGCCAAGCTCTCCGCCTGACGGTAGGAGATATTGTCCACCATAATGCGGCTGGTGCCAAAGGTGACAAACTCCGCCTCCATCACGGTCAACCCTTGCCGGGTCTCGGTGGTGTCAGACAAGTAGCTGGTCAGATCGTCGTTCACCGCCACCCAGCCGCTGGAAAAGACGCAGAAAATAGCTGCTCCGATGTACAACAGGTAAAAGGCTTTGCGTTTGTCCACAATAAAAGCCGCAATCCGTTCCATCGGGCTTTGCTTTTCCGAAACTTCTACTGTGTGCCTGCTCAACCTGAACGCTCCTTTCAAACTCTATGATAGACAATGATACTCTGTTTTTCTTGGAAATGCAAGTGGTCAACAGAAAGATAATGTTGTCACTTCCATCGTCCCCTTTTTACATTGAATTATATGTATTATACATGATTGAATAAGTAAACCAATACATAGAAATATATGTATGATACGTTCCTTGAAAAAGGTGGGACTGACATTGAAAAGCGTGATGGAATTGTTTCGGGAACTGCGGGAAGATCACGATTACTCTCAAAGTGATATAGCAGCCGTTTTGGGAATTTCTCAGCAGCATTATTCCAAGTATGAGACGGGAGAATATGAATTTCCGCTGCGGCATTTTATCACGCTGGCAAAATACTATAGTGTGTCTGCTGATTATCTAATCGGGCGGTGTTCCTATGATGAAAAGAAGCCTTTGGAGATGGTATATGTCACTCGTGATTGTACTTGTGAGAAGCTGGTGCAGGATATACTTTCTTTAAGCGAACATGGAAGAGAAGCTGTTGTGGAGTATATAGAGTTACAGCGGTTGAAGGAAAGGCAGAAAAAGTGATGCTTTCTTTGGGGGGTTGGTTTGCGGCCCGTGCGGACAACCTTACGCTCAAAGGTGACTGAAAAGGGAGCGGGGGATGATGGTGATCTTCGCCACCGGGGCGGAGTGGGTCTGGAGCGCCGCCACCAAGGCGCGGCCGATTTCGTGGTAAGAGACAATCATCCGCTCGTGGTCGGAGAGGATTTTGTTCTTCTTCTGATACCCGGCAATGACCACCTCGATGCTCTCTTGGAGGTCCTCCCGGGTGGCGAGCCTCCGTCCCTGGCGTACGGCCCGCAGGGCGGCCTCGTTGACCATGTTGGCCAACTTCGCACCGGAGGCCCCGGAGGCGGCACAGGCGATGGTGTTAAAGTCCACATTCTCCGCCAGCTTCACCTTGGCGGCGTGAACCTTTAGGATGGCCTCGCGGCCCTGAAGGTCGGGAAGAAGCTGAGGATGGGGTTCATCTCCTTTGGCCTCACCTTGTCGAACACGCAGCCGCTCTCCCACAGGCGATCCACCAGGCTGGGGTCATGGAAGGTGATCTGGCGTACAGGCCAGGCTCCTCGGAGGTGTCAACGAAGTAGATGACGTCCTGCTCCACCTGGGCCACGGCTACCTTCAGCATGGTGAGGAAGGTGCCGTAGTCCACCTGCGTGATCTCTTGGCGCATCAGGCGGGGAAACAGCAGGGTATTCAGCAGGATCATG
>CAMWBA010000119.1 GCA_947172355.1 uncultured Bacillota bacterium | reverse complement strand
CTGTCGGTGCTGAGCTCAGTCTTGGTCACGCTTTTGTAGATAAGGGGGATCGGATATGAAGAAATTTGCGAGTTTTGTGCTGTCGGTGCTACTGGCACTGACCTTCTGTATCCCGGCTACGGCAGCGGAAGATTACGGCGTGATCTACGATGAGACAGGGCAGTTAGGGTCGGAACCGCTGCGGTATGCAGGAGAGGTCACGCTTCCCGCGCTCACAGAGCGGTATGGTGTTGACCTGCGGGTAGATATTCTGACGGAAAGTGATTATGATACCGTGCTTGACGCAGCGGAAGGTATTTACGAAGAGTATGAATATGGCTATGGAAAATACCACTCCGGTATTACGCTGCCCCTGCTGCTTACGCCCTGCGAAGACGCCTATACAATGGCCGCGGATGACTGGTGTGTCTATCTGGGCGGTACGGATGAAAATCTGCTTTATGGGGATTGGCTTTACGATCTTACCAAGGCAGTGGAGCCTTATTTGTCAGTGGAATCCGGCATGGAGTCTGGGGCATGGTCCGGCAATATGGATATGAGCGCCGTGGCGCTTTCCCAGGCGGTGGACGCTATGGCGGAATTCGTGGCGGACTTTTTCGCACCGGGAGACAGCGGCTATGAAATGACTGGAGGGCCGTCCGGTCAGGATGCGGAGGAACCGGACAGCACCTCGATGTACTATATTTTTGACATCAGCGACCTGCTCCCTTTTGACCAGTGGGAGGAACTGGAGCAGTGGGCCGGGGACATTTCCCGGCGGCACGGCTGTGGCGTCTATGTGGTTCTTGTGGACGACTATGAGGATTTTGGCTCCGGGGATGTCTATGATGTGACCACACAGATCTATCACTCCGAACAAAACGGCTTCGGAATGGGCGATGGGCGGGATGGCATCATGATCCTTCTGAGCATGGCGGAACGTGATTACGCCATGTTTGTCTACGGTAAAAGTGCCGGATACGCCTTTAACGAATACGGACAGGAACAGCTGGAAGAGAGCTTTTTAGGCGACTTTGGCAATGATGACTGGTATGGCGGCATTTCCCATTACCTGGACTCCTGCGATGAGTATCTTGCCAAAGCGGATGCGGGGCATCCGGTGCGGGCCAACCCCTTGTGGGGAATTGGATTGATGACGTTTTTGTCCTGTCTGGCGGCGCTGGCGGTCTGCATGGTGCTGAAACGGAAGATGAACAATGTCCGGCAGAACGCGCAGGCCAACGAATACATTGTTCCTGGCGGGCTGCGCCTGGCAGACAGTTATGACCGCTACACGCACACCACCAAAACCCGTACCAAGATCGAACAGAAGAGTTCGAGCAGCAGTAGCAGCAGTAGCAGCTGCAGCGGTGGCGGCGGTTCGGGCCGTAGCGGGAAATTCTAAGGAGGAACAAATTCATGAGGAGAATGATAATGCGGACCGCGTCCGCCCTTCTGGCGTTTCTGCTCCTGTTTGGCCTCGCCGCCTGCGGCAGTAAGTCGCAGGACGGCACCGGCAGCGGCGATGCAGCGTCCATACCAGCCGATGGAAGTACCGGCAAAGGAGTGCTGGCTGACGGCAGACAGCCGGATAAGGATATGTCTGCTGCACCAGACGAGGGAACGGAGCAAGAGGCACTGGCCTGGCTGCGGGAATTTATGGCGGAATACGCACCGCAGGCAGCCATAGCCGCAGCATACCTTGGCTGTAGGGGGGCGGATGACACCACTTCTATGACAGAATGGCTGCGGGACAACTCGCCCGGATTGATGGATGAGATGCCTTTTATCCGGACGATCCCGCCCGTGCGTATTCTGGGTCCCGGCTATGGGGACCTTTACTGCATCGTGCCAAGAGATGACAGGACCACCCTTTCAGTGAATCATGTCACATGGAAATCCACAGGCAACGGAGTCTGGCCCGAGCCGGATGAAGTCCTCTACCGGGAAGAGTATGCCCAGCCGGTGCTGGTATTTGTAGGTTATGAGGAATTTCGCGATGAGCCGGATATAGAGATCATTGCCAGTGACAGCGGTGGCGCAGGAGGTCTGGTAACATGGTATCCGGTATGGGACGTGGAGGTTGGGGGTGATATGATCGTTCCCACAGGCGAGGACTATGCCCCCCTGGTCATGGACTTCACCCTCTTTGGCGATGTCACGGGTCTGGATTATTGGGGCGATCCGGACAGCTGGGAACCGACAGGGGATGACTGGTGGGTGCCGCCCACGGAGGAAGGACTGGCGGATACCTGCTGGGTGTGCGATGGATGGTCTCTGAACCTGCTTGGTGGAGGCGGTGCTCCGAACTGCGCGGGCATTGCCGAACTGTATTGCCAGTTCGAGGATGGGCAGGAATATCAACTGCTCTATTCCGGCGTCTGGCGGATGGTGGATGACTGTCTACAGCTAATTGTCTCCACGGGAGCAGGAAATCTTCCCAGCGATGCCAGCGGCGTCTTTCCTGTCCTGATTGACCCGTCCGGGGACTACCTGCATATCCAGCAGGACAGGGACAACGGAATGCGTCCGCCTTTCTTTGATAATGACATGAGTTCCATGGAGCTGATACGCTCCTATGGATAAATAAACCGGAAAGGAACAATGGCATGAAATATAGACGCATATTTGCACTTTTATTCGTTTTGATTCTGTCCCTTACCGCCTGCGGCAGGGAGCAGGTTCCGCCAGGGAACGGCCCCCTGGATCAGGACAAGAAAATACCCGGTAAAGGAGCTATCAATACCCCCACAGAGGATGGCGGAGCATCCGGTTCCGCCGCCAGTGAAGGGGCAGCCGCCTGGCTTTCTGTCGAAGGAGGGAAAGTATTGGATGACCTGCGTGAAGGGGCGCAGGCGGACGGCTGTATCTGTTCTGTAGCTTTTTTGGGCGCCGCCCTGGAGCCTGGGGAAGATATTGCGGCCTTTCTGGCATCAGAGGAGGCGGAGCAATATCTGGATGCGTATCCATTCATCAAGGAGATACCGCCTGAACGGTGGATTGCCCACCCGGAGGGTGGATATGAGGTCTACTGTATCGTTCCTACAGACCCAAAAGCTTCCACAGCAGTCAATACATGGGACATCAACGAGGACAACGATTTTCTTGGCGAAAGCGACCAGGTACTCTACCGCAGCGACTGCGGGGATCCTATCCTCCTTTTGGGCAACCTCAGCGATATTACGCCCAGCCTGGATGTGGAGATTGTGGACAGTACAGGGAGAAGCTTGAGTTACCAGCCCTCTCTGTGGCTCTACGATGGTTCGCTGTCAGGCCCGTCTGAAATTTTTGATTTTACCATGTATCATAATCCTGACCTTATTGGTATATGGTCCGCCGTGATTCCGGCGGAATTAGGAGGCGGTATCTCCCTGAACCTGAATATCGGGCGCAGGGGAAATCTTACCTACAGCTATGGCCGCGGTAACAGCGAACCGATTGCTCTGTACGAAGGCACCTGGAGCAGGCCGGATGAGGCGATGGTCCAGTTCGGGCCGGAGTGCGTGGTTTTCGAGCTGTGCCTTGTAGAGGGCATTGAGGATAACGATCTGTGGGGACAATATGGTCCGGGAGAACTCCATGATGAGATATGCGGCGTTTGGATCTGTGAGCGGGGGGACGGGCCAGGCACATCCTCACTCAGATTGACCCATGTTCAGGGGGATCCTTTTATTGATGGATGTGGAGGATGGGCCATTGTATTTGAGGGCGAAGACCAGGGCGGAGACAATGGAGGTATGGAACAGGGAGCAAACGTCAACCCTCATGTGCTTACCACAGGAGGACCCGCATTTACCCACATGACTGTCCTTCAAACGGAAAACTATCCTGATGGGGGCTATTACTATGAGGATATGACACAGGACGGTTCCATATTGATCATAAACTGCGCTTATCCAGGCGGCCGCAGGAATGGAGTGTCCATGGAAGAATACGCAGTAAAAAGTATCGAGCATCTGACGATGTATGAGGCAGAAGATCTCTCTGTCGAAAAGAACAGCGGCTACAGTGAGGCATTGGGACACCCCGTCTATATTTTGACGTATACGACAAGTGAAAATGATCACACATTTCACTGGAAAATCTTTATGACGGAGGCGGATGGCTATACCTATCTCTATGCCTTTGACGTGTGGCACGAGGTCTACGCAGATATGGAGGATGTCATAGATGATGTTTTCGGACGGCTGTTCTTCCTTGAGATGTAACCGCCCGATGTTATACGCACGAACGAAAACATTTGCAACTTAAATGTATAACGAGTGGATGAAAAGACGTGGAGGATAGATATGAGAAGCAGTAGATTTGCGGCAGCGTTGCTTTGTCTGCTGTTGCCGCTGGTACTGGCATCGTGTGGGAGAAACGGGAGAAAAATGGGTGAGAACGGCCCATCCAGTGCGCTGCCGCCTATCAATAAAGAGAGCAGCACATATTCGGATGCCTTGCCCGAAAACACTTCGGAACCGGAAGATACTGAAGATCCGTGGACGAATACCTGCTGGCAGGCTGTACGGTACATAATGGCAAAGGAAGGCCAGACGATGGAAGGGACTTTGCCGGAGGATGATTGGGTTATAGAACTGTACCTGTTGGAGGGCGGCGGTGCCCGGTATCGGGAATGGAAGCCCCGGAGCTTTGACTATATCGGTGTGTACCACCTTCTGCTCGGAATCGGCCCGGACTGCTTCTGGTATTCGGATGGCAGCGGTGGCTTTTTTCTGAGTACGGAAGCTGACGGGACAAACGAAGACACGGTTTTTGCCCAAGGCCATATGGCGGATGGCCAGTTGATGCTGGATTTCTTGGGCGACCAGTTCTGGATGGAGCGGCAGCCCATGCCGGCCAAGGGCGGGGAATACTGCATGGCGGACCTGTTCGGCCAATGGCGCATGGTTTCCGGCGAGACTGTCACAGAAGGGGATCCGGAGGTCTGGAATTTCACGGCCAGCGAAATGGAGATTGACCGCAGATTGACTTTTCACAGTTCTTGGGACGAGACTGAGCCGGACGGTGTGGACTATTATGACGAGTGGCATCCCGGTTATCTCAGGGAGGCACAGGCCATGGCGGTGGAATACCAGGAGACCCCAATTTATGAGGGATGCGGGAACGAGGCATGGCGTCTCCAGCTGTTCAGCGTTGAGACGATATACCAGAATTACGCAGAAGAAGAATTTTACGTCACAGTATTGGATGCGGATACCCTGCTGCTTCAAGTGCGTCTCAAAGATACAGACGGAGTCCACACCACCAGTACGCAGATTTTTAGCCATTTTTGAAAGAAAGGAGACAGAAAAATGCCAGTCACATTAAACATGATCCCCGCTACTTTGCAGGAATTCCAAACGTGTCCGCAGATGGATCTTTCCAAGCCGGAAAACACCTGCGCCATGTTCCTGTGTGCATTACAGCTATACATAAAGGACAGGGATGCCGGGGTGGAGGCAATGAATATGCTGCGGGATCCCAGACCCATGACTCCCTACGACAGCCAGTTTCTCCGGGACCGCCTGCGGGATAAGCCTTATCTGCCCCTGGCCTACTTTGAGGGAGCGGCACCTAAAAACAACTATACCCCGGCACAGCCCTATGTACTGAATGTGCTTCCGGATCCACGTCCCCAGGACATAGAAGCCGGGTATATCCGGGTATTCCTGAAAACAGCGGGGGCGGATTCTCCCAGGCCGGTCAAGCTCCGGCAAAAGGGCAGCCTGTGGTATCTCTGGGAGTATTCCAGCATCCTCAGCGGGATACGGTCCCTCGCGGAATGCGATCCTTGGGGGTGAGAATATGAAACAATGCTGGATAGGCATCCTGCTGGCGCTTCTCCTGATTTTTAGCCTGACTGCCTGCAAAGATGCAAATAATGCCGCACAGCCGCTTCCAACAGCCGGAAGCGGCGGGAAGCTGCCGGAAATATCCAAGACGGAGACGGGTGATATGAACCGAGACAGTTCCGAAAGCAGTGCGGTTCCGGATGGTAAGCCAGATATGATTCCTCCATCTGACAAGGAAGCTGCCGCAGTTTCCGTTAGTGGTTCGGGCGCGGAGTATCCGGCCTCCGAGCAGGCATTTGAGCGTCTGCGGGAAACCGAGATTGTCCGGTATTACCTCGAACTTGGCATGGTTATGCTGGACACAGGGCTTCAGGAGACTGTCAACGGGCAGAACTGCCGGATCATCTCCCTGGGTACTGACCATGAAACTCATTTTGTGCAGGAAATTTACTACGCTGTCAGCTGCGACACAATCTATACCTATGACCAGATCAACGATGAATGGCTGGAGTTGGGTAGTGAGCCTTCCATTCCGGGCGCGGAATTTGCCATGTCCGATCTGGAGGGCAGCTGGCAGATGGTCGAGGGAGAAGTCGAGGGGTGGCGGTACAGTGCGGCGGATGAGGGCATTGTCTCGACGCTGTGCTTTACCCGCATCTACGACAGCAATATTCCAACCACGGATCTCACTGCGGATTTTGACAGAATGGATGAAAATGGAAACGAGGCGCATGAGCGGAATATGGAGGTCAAATTCTTGGATGAACTGTTGTACTACGGCTGTCCCAACGAGGCCTGGTCTGTTCAGCTACTATGTGAGGAGGAAGGGGTCTCGTATTTCGTTGCCATCACCGATCCTGATACGCTGGAATTATACTTCTCTTTTGAAAAGAACGGCAATTCCGGGGCTTCTCTTGCTTACTACAGGCGGATATGAGACTGCCCTGATGTCTAAAAAATTGGGATGGCAGCAAAAAAACATATCGAAAGCATTCCTATGAATAGGCGGTGTTGTCCATGAAAGAGCAGGAACAACAAAGCTCCCATTGGGTGCATTGTCCAATCTGCGGGGCTAAAACAAAAACCAAGGTAAATGAGGATACGATCCTTATCAGATTTCCTCTTTATTGTCCGCAGTGCAAAAAAGAATTTCGTGTTGATATTGTACAATTGAAAATGGTTATGAGCAAATGAGCCAGACGCTTTAAGCGGAGAGCCTGCTTCCTCTTTATAGGGGCGCAGTCTCTCCGTTTTTATTTTATGTAATCGCACCGACCAGAAGATCACTTTGATTCCGAATGGCCGATAAGATGGCTCTGACTGCGGGAAGAAGGATTTGAGCTTCCTGCTCACTCTGTACCCTGCTGTTCTGTATTTCCATGTTTCAGGTCATAAGCCACTATGCCAGTGCAGGGAAATCAACCAATGAATTTGCACAGCTGGCGGAGATTGTGGAGCAGGCGGAGGAAACGGAAGAAACCGAGGGAACCGGGGAAACGCCGGAGAATATGGCGGAAGGAGAGAACCAGTCCCCGCTTGCCAAATATCAGGAGCTTTTCAACCAAAACAACGATATGGCGGGGTGGATTTCCATTGACGGGACGAACATCAACTATTCGGTGATGTTTACGCCGGACAATCCCGACTTCTACCTGAAGCGCAGCTTTGAAAAGGAGTACAGCGCATACGGTGTGCCGTATATTGCGGAGCATTGCAGCCCCTTTGAACCCAGCGACAACGTGATTATTTACGGACACCACATGAAAAACGGGACAATGTTCACCGGGCTGATGGATTATGAGAGCCGGAAATTTTACGAGGGGCATAAAACCATCCACTTTGACACGCTCACGAAAACAGCGGACTATGAGGTGATCGCCGTATTCAAGACCACGGTGTATGACGATACGGGGTTCAAATATTACCTGTTCGCCAATGCGGAAACGGAGGAGGATTTTCAGGCGTATGTGGATGAGTGCAAGGCATTGTCCCTCTATGACACGGGAGTGACCGCCGAGTACGGGGACAAGCTGATTACGCTTTCCACTTGCGAGTATTCCAGAACAAACGGGCGGCTTGTGGTAGTGGCGAAAAAAGTTGCGGAGTAACGACAGTTTTACCCCAAAGGAGGGCGGGCGATGAGCAAAGAAATCAAAACACGCCAAGTCCATAAGGATGTAAAGGCACTGGACAAGACCGTGACGGGCATGGAGCGGGTGAAACGTGCCTATGTCCGCACAAAGGAAACCGTGGAAAACGCACAGCCGCAGGATAAAAGATACGCTTCCCCAACAGAATACGCCGAGGACAAAACAGAGCGGGGAGCCGACCGGGCCGTCCATGAAGCCGCACATCAGGTGAGAAAACAGGGCGGCAGGCTTGTGGACAAGGCAAAGGAAAAACGCAGGATTTCCAAAGAAACGAAAGAAACCAGAGAGGCAGTCCATGAGGGGAGAAACCACACACACGGGGAGCCTTCCCAATCTCCCCCGCCTTCCGCCCCGTCAGGCAGGGGAGAGCCTTACCAGCCGAAAGAGCAGATGAGGAAAAAGGCGCAGGAGCAGGCGGCGAAACAGGCGGCACAGAAGAAAGCCGCAGGGCAGAGAACCATGCAGAGGGCGTCACAGCAGGGAATCTCACAGCGGAAAGCAGAACAGCAGGCGGCACAAATCCGGGAGCTTCCCAAGCAGACGATTAAAACCCTAGACCGGGGCGAAAAGACGGTCAAGACCGCAGGGAAAACGGGGCAGACCGTGAAGAATACCGGGAAAGGGACAATCAAATCTGCCGCCAAATCCGTAAAAACTGCCGGGCAGACCGCAGAGAAAACCGTAAAAACCACAAAGGAGG
>CAMWBA010000118.1 GCA_947172355.1 uncultured Bacillota bacterium | reverse complement strand
CAAAGTCGTGGGCCTTGACGGGCTGCTCCACAAACTCGATGTCCAGCCCCTTGTCCTGCATCTGGTTGAGCAGGCGGACAGCCTGCTTAGGCTCCCATCCCTGGTTAGCATCAATACGAATGCAGGTCTTGTCGCCGATGGCCTGCCGGACCGCGGCAAGCCGTGCCACGTCCAGCGCGGGGTTGGCGCCCACCTTAATTTTCAGTGTGTCATAGCCCCGATTCACCGCATTTACCGCATCTCGCGCCATCTCTTCCGGGGGATTGACGCTAATGGTAATATCGGTGACAATTTGCTTCCGAGCCCCGCCCATCAGCTTATAAACCGGAATCTTATACAGTTGGCCATACAAATCCCACAGCGCGATATCTATAGCCGCTTTGGCGCTGGAGTTCTTTACTACGCATGTTTGGACCCTCTGAAGCACATCCTCAAAGTCGTCCACATCGCAGCCCAGAATGCTTTTGGCAATATGGTCCTGGATCGCCCCGATTATGGCCCCGGTGGTATCGCCGGTGATCGCTCCGGTAGGGGGAGCCTCGCCATAGCCCACCGCTCCGGTATCGGTGTGGATCTCCACAATCACATCCTCCACGCTGTTCACCGTACGAAGAGCAGTCTTAAAAGGGACCCGCAGCGGAACGGAAATCCTGCCCAGCTTTACTTCCGTAATTTTCATATCATTCTTCCTTTTCTGTTTTATTCTTCCTCAGATGCTGTCTAAACCATGAAACGATTCTAGGGGAGTTCCTCGCACAGCAGCACAGTCTTGCTGCGTTCAAAGTCCTCATAGTGCAGACCCTGATCTGCTGTCTCCAATTCGCCTACCTGGTTGTCATAGGGGTCGGCCCGCCAGTGGGACTTCTCCACCGTAAAGGCGGCTTGGAACTGCCGGTTCGCCACCATACGATAGGGATCCAGGTTGCCAAAGTAAAACTTGCGGCGTGCCTCCTTCCCCGCCCGGACTGCGGCGGTGCCATAGGAGGGGTCGGCATACAGCCAGCCGTACTCCGGGACATAGAACCGGCTCCAGTCATGTCCCCCGCAGAAATCCGGCTCGGCGGTGAGTCCGCTCTGCCACTGAGCCGGGATGCCGGCACACCGGCACAGGGTGATAAACAGCAGCGCAAACACCCCGCAGTCACCGGTAAAACTGCGGGCACAGTTCTCGGCAATGTTCTCCAGCCCGAAGTAAGCGGGCATAAAGGTATACTTCATATGTAAGGTGATGAAATCATAAATACTCCGGGCTTTTTCCACGGGCTTTTCCACCCCCGCAGTCAACTGGGCCGCCAGTGTCCGGAGATATGGGGTAAAGACAATATGGGGCGGCTCTTCCCTTAGGCATGCGGCCAGCTCTCCCGCCATGGCAGGGGCCGCCCTCCCGGGTTGGGACAGGTCGTGGAATACTGCGGTGTGGACATAGGAGTAGATAACAGAGAAGGTTGGGTTTTTCTCCCAATCCCCCTCCCAACACGCCGTCCGCTGAAGAGCATCTTCGGGCGCGACAATCCCGTCAGGATACATTTTCTCAATGACAATCTCGCTCTGCTGCTCACAGTTGGCAGGGATGGGCAGGTGAGCCCGGAGAAACATGCCGGGGTTGAACAATCCATCCTTCAGCCGCACCGTCGCTCGGATCCGGATGCGGTTGGACAGCCTGCCCCGCTCCTCCATCCGCCGGATACACCGGTCCAGCCGGTCCTCTGTCCCGGCCATACCGGCCGCGCTCTCCACGCCGTGCATCTGAACGTTAGCCCGGCGGGCAAAGGCATGGTCCGCTTTGCACAGAGTCTCAAAGAAACGGGCGAAGTAGCGGGGCTGACCGTTCAGATAGATCCAGCCGATCTTTCCCTCGTCCACCCACCGATCAAACTCCTCTTCGGTAAAATCCGGAACATGTTCCCGCACCCGGGCCAGGGCCTGGTCCCGGTCAAAGGGGTAGTCCGGAGGGGTGCGCAGCATCATCTCCCTCTGGGCAGTCATGCAGTCCCGCAGCCCCTGGGGAATGCCCTTCCGGGCCAGCCGGGCGTCGATCAGCCGGATCGCGCCTGCAAAATCCCCATAAATCTTCCGGCGCAGAATGTCCTCCGGCAGACCCACATTCAGGCTGCGGAAGGTGTCGTTGACGCTCATAAAACATCTCCTTTTCCCGATTTTGTGCAAAAGGAACCCCGCCCCCAGCGGGACGGGGCCCTTTCTCAGCAAACCAATTGGGCAGATATTGGATTGGTTAGGCCAGCATTTGCAGAATTGCGCCCATACCCAAACCAAGGAAGTTACCAATTGCGGCGCCCAGCACACCCATAATCACACCGATGCCGGCGAAGGAGTCGCTGTAGGCGCAGGCAATAATGGGGGCGGAGGCAGAACCGCCGATGTTGGCTACCGAGGCGGTGGACACCATGCACAGATCCCAATGGAAGATTTTGGACAGAACAAACATCAGTGCTACATGGACCACCAGGATCAGGAAGCCGTAGAGCACCCACATGGGGGATTCCAATAAGGCGTTCAGCGGAGCCTGAGAGGCCAGCATGGCCACCACTGCATACAGCAGGACGGTGGACAGCTCTTCCACGGCAGGCAGCTTGCCCAGAGGGGTCAGGGTAGCACAGACCAAGCCTAGGATGGTGACAAACAGGGTGGTACAGGTGCCCTTATCGAACATGGACAGCCCCACGGAGGACAAGCCGTTGTTGATCGCTGCACCGGCCTTCTGGGACAGAGCGGAGACGATGAGCGCCAAACCGATGAGGAACACCCAATCACTGCTGGTGGCTTTCTTCTGCTCCTTGGCCACCTCGGCGTTGGCGGCGGCAGCCAGAGCGTCCAGCTTGGAGGTATCCGCCTTTGCGGCCTTGTTCCACTTGGGAGCAAACTTCACCGCCAGCAACAGCAGGGCAATCCACACCGAGTAGCACACCGTGTCAAGTGCCATGGCACAGCCATAGGCCCCGCCATCAATCAAGTCGCCGTAGCTGGCCTGCATGGCGGCCATATTTCCGGAGCCGCCCACCCAGGAGGCGTACAGCGCGGCAGTCGCGGCCCAGGTCTTCTCACCGCCGCCCATAGCTCCCTTCAAGATGGGATAGAACACGATAAATCCAACCGCCAAAGTCGCTGAGCAGCCCAAGAAGATGGCCGCCAGCCGCCCGCCCAGCTTGGCAATCTTCTTGAAGTCACAGCGCAGCAGCATAACGAAAATCATGGCGTACAGCAGGTTGTTTTTCAGCGCACCGTAGGCGGCGCTGACCCCCTCAGACTCAAACATACCGGCGGTACAGCATACCATACCGATCAGGTAGATCCACACTAGGGGCGGAACTACATGAAAGATCTTCCACTTGGCGTATTTTTGCAGGGCCAGCAGGCCGCCGCTAAGGAACATCAGAAACGCGATATAAGTAAAGCCGTTTTCGATGACAAACACAAAGATCTCTCCCTTTCTCTCTCACTCGTTGTCCCTGCATCCTTCAATGTTTGTTCGGACATCCTCCTCTCCGCATAGCCCGGTATCGCTTTAAGGCGTCCCGGTAGGATACCAGCACCGCCCGTCGGGAGGACCCGCCGTACCGGCGCTCCAGCACCTCCTCCAGCCAAGTATCAATGGAGGGAAAATGCTGGCCCAAAAAGAGCTTGCGGAGAAAATTTTCCGTCAAGTCCAGTGTGTGGGTACAGCTGAATGCCACAACCTGCTCTGTCACCTCGCTGACCTCAAAGGCCAGATAGAACGAGCCGTAAATCGTGGTAATGGCGTTGTCCGCATTGGTGCGGGATTCCCCTATCACATAGTATGTGCGGGTATTTGCACCCCCCGGGCCCCGTTCCAATTCATATTCGTTCATGTCTGCCTCCTGTGGGGCGGCGGGGCCGGCCAACGGCCCCTGTGTGGATGGAAGGTATGTCATGGTGCGCCCATTGAGGCGCACCCAAAAGCGGCCGGCCGCTTTTGAGCAGAGGTGTGTTCAAAGCAGACGCTCCGGGTCGGTGTACTCCAGTCCCAACGCCTCCGCCACACCGGGGAAGGTGCATTTTCCGCCATAGCAGTTCAGACCGGCCATCAGGCCCCGATCCGCTTTGCAGGCCCCCTCCACACCTTTTCCCGCCAATTCCAGACCATAGGGCAGGGTGGCGTTGACCAGAGCCAGCGTAGCGGTGCGGGCCACCGCGCCAGGCATATTGGCGACGCAGTAGTGGATTACGCCGTCCACGGTAAAGATAGGGTCGTCATGCATGGTGGCGTGGGTGGTCTCCACGCAGCCCCCCTGGTCAACCGCTACATCTACAATAACCGCGCCAGGCTTCATCCGTGCCAGATCCTCTCTGCGGACCAGCTTAGGGGTGGTTCGGCCTGGAAGAAGCACCGCCCCGATTACCAAATCGGCCTGGGCAATGGCGGTTAGAATATTGTCCCGCGTGGCGCAGAGGGTGGTAATCTGTCTGGGGAAGATATCGTCCAGATAGGCCAGACGGCGGACATTCACATCCATGACAGTAACATTGGCCCCCATACCTACAGCGATCTTGCAGGCGTTGGTTCCCACATTACCGCCCCCCAGAACCACCACATTCCCCCGATCTACACCGGGCACTCCAGCCAACAATACACCCCGTCCGCCATAGGGCTTCTCCAGGTACTTAGCCCCCTCCTGTACAGCCATACGGCCGGCAATCTCGCTCATAGGGGCCAGGCAGGGCAGCCCTCCTTCCCGGCCCACAATGGTCTCATAGGCCACTGCCTTGACCTCCGATTCCAACAGCGCCTTGGTCAAGGGCTCATCAGCCGCTAGGTGAAGGTAGGTGTATAGGATCAGATCCTTGCGGAAATATGGATACTCACGTTCAATGGGCTCCTTCACCTTTACAATCATTTCCGCTTTCGCCCACACCGCAGCGGCTTTCGTGCTCAGCTCAGCGCCTGCCTGCACATACTCCTGGTCGGTAAAGCCAGCCCCCAGTCCGGCCCCCTCCTCCACCAGAACGGTATGGCCTGCCTGGACAAAGGCGCTTACCGCGCCGGGGGTCAGTCCTACCCGAAATTCGTTGTTTTTGATCTCCTTTGGCAGCCCAATTATCATCTGTTTCGCCCTCTCTCCTTTTTCGTACACTAAATGATAAAATTACTAATAAAACAAAAACCAGCAGAGCAAGACAGCCAAGGAAGACACCTTTGCCTCTCACTACTGCTGGATTTCATCTATGACGACTATGACAAAATTATCATGTTCAATTAGATAGAAGCAGCATTATATAACTTTTTGCAGAATCAGGAAGGTTTACTATGGGTATAATATACAAAATTCCGCCAGGTTTGTCAAGAGAAAAATGGTATTTTTTCATTTTTTTCTATGCAGCCTCTTCTGCATCAAAAACACCCTATGTCAATTCGTGCTTATTCGCATTTAGGGTGTCCATCCCTCCATGCCAACTTGCAGCTTTTCCAACGCTTTTTTCTCAATGCGGGATACATAGGACCGGCTAATGCCGCACTGAGCCGCAATCTCCCGCTGAGTGCGGGGAGATTGGTCGTCCAGACCATAGCGCATTGTGATCACCATTCGTTCTCGAGGTGTTAGACAGGTTTTTAAACATTGCCGCACCTTCACACAGGCATCCCGTGTATCCAAGTCCTCCAACATATTGTCATCCACCGCAATGACATCCATCAGGGAAAGCGTTCCCCCCTCCCCAGCCGCCTCTAACGTATCGGTTAGGGATACTTCCCCTTGAAGCTTTCGCTGAGAACGGAAATGCATCAGAATTTCATTTTCAATACAGCGGCTGGCGTAAGTTGCTAGGCGTACATTCTTATCCGACTTGAAGGTGGAGATTCCTTTAATCAGTCCAATCGTCCCAATAGAAATCAGATCATCCTGGTCTCCAGTCTGGGCATAATATTTTTTTACAATATGCGCCACCAGACGCAGATTGTGTTCCACCAGGATATTTCGGGCATCCAGGTCACCTTGAGCACAGCGCTCCAAATATTCTTTCTCCTCCGCCGCTTTCAGTGGACGCGGAAACGAGCCGCCTCCTCCAGACAGGCGAAGTGTAAAGAACAGTCCGTTCATCATCAGGTAGATTACCGGCGACAGCATTGTACAACACCTCCGCCCTACCTTATTCTCCTGCAGCACGTCCCTATAACCGCCCAGCACAGTTCCTGCGCCACATTCTCTCTATTTTCTGCCTTTGGGATGATACAGATGCATGTACACTGCCCGAAACAAAGAGGCGGTCATCATGGCGCCCACTGCCAAGGCCGCCGCCATCCCGAAGGTATGCAGCAGGGTATCCAAAAAGCGCTGAATATCCCCTGCCACGCAATAGCTCATGGCATAGTAAATCCCGCCCCCTGGAACCAGCGGCAACAGCGCCACCAGAAGGTAACCGGTAACCGGACAGCGGCGTAGCCGGGCCATGACCTCCGAAAACACCCCAATTGCCGCTGCGGACAGAAAGGCGGCAAAAATTGTGCTGCCGGCCAGCAAATAGATCAACCAGCACATCGCCCCGCCCAAACTGCAAATCAGCATCCCACCCCCGTGGATATTGAACACCAGCGTGAAGCCGGCACAGGCCAGAAAGGCACACAGACAGGGCAATGCATAGTTCAACCAAATTGTATCCATTTCAATCTACTCTCCCATCAGATTTGGAATTAAAAGATCTGGCTGATGGCCAACCCAACCGCAGAACCGATCGCAATAGCCGCTGCGGTCAGAATAGAGTCGGCCGCCCGGCTCAGCCCCGAAATAATATCTCCGGCCATAATCTCCCGCATGGCGTTTGTCAGTGCCACACCTGGGACCAGAACCATCAATACGCTGATGGTTACTGTGTCCAAGTTATGTCCCAGTCCGATATGTACCAGCAGCAGCGACACCAGCGAGGCCACTGCGCTGCAAATTGCGGTGCGAAAAAAGCCGTTGGAGCCCATCAGCCGGCTTCCGTACAGCAGACAGAACCCCACCGCCAGACCGCCGATCAGGGCACACACCGAATCCGCAATCCCCCCGCCGAACAGCGGGGAGAAAAACGCAGGGGCAATTCCATAGCCCAAAAGAATGTTCCATGGGGTATATTGAGGGGTATGTTCCGTCAAAGCGGACAGTCCCGACTGGGCCTCTTCCAAAGGAGGACGAAGGACGCACAAGCGACGGCACAGGTCGTTGCACCGCTCCAGCAGCTCAATGTCCGTACCGTGGGCGCCAATCCGGCGCATCCGCGTGATGGGGTGTCCCTCCGGTGTGGTGATGCTGACAATGACACAGTTTGGTATGGCAAACACCTCAGGCGATTCCAGACCATATGCCTGAAGCAGACGGCGCACCGACTCCTCCACCCGATAGATTTCTGCCCCGCTGGACATCAGCCGACACCCCAGTTCCACCGAAATATTCAACAGCTTGTCATAGTCCATAACCGTTCCTCCCCAAGCACCTGCGTTGTGCTTCGACAGTATAGCACACTCCGGTCCGCAAGTCGAGAGGGAGATGTCTTGATCTGCGGTGTATTTATATCCGCTTGTCTTCGATGGCAATATCATTTGACAGAATTTCCCGGTAATGCTCTAACCACAGTTTATAGGCTTCCGGGATATGCGTCAGTGCGCTGTTGTACTGTGAAAAGGCATCAACGATAAATGCTCCGGTGCGATAGTAATTAACCTCTTGTATTGTAACTGTGCTTCCTGCCGTGTACTCATCGACAGACTTGATCGCACCCTCCGTCAACCGTTTTGCGGCCTCTGTCTGCTGCTCCGGCTCCAAGCGGGAGAGCTTCGTCAAATTCTGCTTCGTGATTTTTGTATTCGCGCCGCGCAGGATTTCCTTTGTCTCCGATGTCAGGTTTTCCCCGATCTGAACGTGGCGCTCCACTGTACGCGGCGAAACGCCCATCTTCTCGGCGGTGTCCTGGGAAAACGGTTTTTCTTTGCCCGTCAATTTGTCGCTCGAAGATTCATAGTTGCTGGCATGACCCGGCAGATTACGCGCAATCGTGGCAGGGTGCAAGCGTTTCGTAAATCTTCTTCCGGCGTGCCAGCAGATCACTCAGTTCCAAATCGGAGAGGCCGGTACGGATCACATTCTCGTCGATCTCCGCCAGCTCTGCAGGAAGGCTGTCCAACTCACAGACGGCACACTCCACTTCCATCCAGCCCAACCGTTTTGCAGCCTCCAGGCGATGCAGTCCTGCAACAAGGGTGTAGTCGGCATCCACGGTAATGGGGTTCATCATGCTAACCTCCGCGATACTCTCCGAGAGCCTTTGCACGTCCTCCGGTGCGGCCTCGCGGCGTCCAGGGTTGATTTTAATATCATCAATATTGATAAGAATTGATCGAAAACTCACCGAGAGGCCGGTTTCTGCAATTCCCAACGAAATACGATATTCACGAATACAGCATTATGGAGAGCTTTATTGAATCGCTGCCGCCCGGCGCGGTCCGTCAGGAGCTGGCTCACGCGATTCATGGTAAAGGCGCTTTCCGCCGGTTCAAGAACGGCATCTATTATCATCGAATTGAACAACAGTGGTTTGACTATCAGGCGGAAGCGTACCGAGAGATCGCCATTCGCTGGTGCCGGGACGAGGAAATTGAATACATAGAAACAGAGT
>CAMWBA010000117.1 GCA_947172355.1 uncultured Bacillota bacterium | reverse complement strand
CCATGGAGCGGGTCCGGGCGGACCACATGGGGATGCTGGCCACCTGCATCAACGCCCTGGCGGTGGCCGATGTGCTGGAGCAGAAGGGGGTGGAGGTCCGGGTGCAGACCGCCATCGCCATGCAGGCCATGGCCGAGCCATACATCCGCTCCAAGGCCATCCGCCATTTGGAGAAGGGCCGGGTGGTGATTTTCGGCTGCGGCACCGGAAATCCTTTCTTCTCCACCGACACCGCCGCCGTTCTCCGGGCCGCGGAGATTGACGCGGACGTCATTCTGCTGGCCAAGAATATCGACGGGGTGTACTCCGCCGACCCCAAGAAGGACCCCAACGCCAAGAAATACAGCAAGATTTCCTATGACGAAGTGCTGGCCCAGCACCTGACGGTGATGGATACCACCGCTACCTCCCTGTCCATGGACAACAAGATTCCCGTGCTGCTCTTTGCCTTGAAGGACCCGGAGAACATTCTGCGTGTGGTCATGGGCGAGGAGATCGGAACCATTGTCGATTTCTAAGCACCTCTGTGCAGCTGGCACAGACCAAATCATAACGTTGAGGAAAGGAAGCGGAAAACCATGAGTCCCGAAATGAAGAACTATGACGAGAGAATGCTGAAGACCATCGAGGTGGTCAAATCCAACTTTGCTGCCGTCCGTGCGGGGCGGGCCAACGCCGGTGTGTTGGACCGAATCACAGTGGAGTACTATGGCGCCCCCACCCCCTTGAACCAGGTAGCCAACATCGGCTCCCCTGATCCCCGGACCCTGACCATCCAGCCTTACGACATGACGCTGCTCAAGGCCATTGAAAAGGCAATCCAGACCTCCGACCTGGGCATCAACCCCCAGAATGACGGCCGTTTGATCCGGCTGGCCTTCCCCCAGCTCACCGAGGAGCGCCGCAAGGAGCTGACCAAGCAGGTGCGCAAATATGGCGAGGAGGGCAAGGTAGCCCTGCGCAACATCCGCCGGGACGCCATGGACGACATCAAGAAGAAGACCAAAAAATCCGAGCTCACCGAGGACGACCAGAAGAAGTTGGAGAAGGAGCTCCAGGAGCTGACCGACAAGCGGTGCAAGGACATCGACGACCTGACGGCCAAGAAGGAGAAGGAACTCATGGCGGTGTAAGGGAGGAAATCAACCGCTCGCGAACAGGCCCCCTTTTCCAAGGGGGCCTTTGACTGAATGGAACGACACGCAAAGGAGCGACCGCCTATGGCTCTCTTCTCAAAAAAAGCCGCCCCAATCCGGACGGAGGTGGACTTCTCCCGTCTGCCCCGGCATATTGCGGTAATCATGGACGGCAATGGCCGGTGGGCAAAGCGCCGCGGCCTGCCCCGGACGGCGGGCCCCGCCGCCGGGGCAGAGCCCGCCCGCACCATTGCCACATACTGCAAAGACATTGGCATCGACTATCTCACCGTCTACGCCTTCTCCACCGAGAATTGGAAGCGGCCGAAGGAGGAGGTAGGGGCGATTATGGGTCTGCTGAAAAAGTATCTGCTGGAGGCCATTGGGCAGATGGAGCGGGACAAGGTGAAGATGGAGTTTTTCGGCGATCTGTCCCCTCTCACCCCGGAGCTGCGTGGGCTGTGCGAGCGCACGCGGGAGATTTCCCGGCACTATGATGGCTGTCAGGTAAACGTCTGCCTGAACTACGGGGGCCGGGACGAGCTGCTGCGGGCGGCCCGGGCCTACGCCCAGGACTGTCTGGAGGGCAGGGCCGACCCCAACCACCTGACGGCGGAGCGCTTCGGCGGCTATCTATTCTCCCGGGACATTCCGGACCCGGATCTGGTGATCCGGCCTAGCGGAGAGCTGCGGCTGTCCAATTTTCTGTTGTGGCAGTCGGCCTACGCGGAATTTTACTTCACCGATGTGCTGTGGCCCGACTTCTCCAAGGAGGAGCTCAACCGGGCCATTGTATCCTATCAAAGCCGGGATCGCCGGTTTGGAGGTGTGTAAATTGGTCACGCGAATCATCGTGGGTCTGGCTCTGGGCCCGGCCTTTCTGGCGGCGCTGTACTTCCTGCCGCCCATCGCCCTGGCGGTGATTGTGGCTGTGATTGCGGCCATGGCCTCCTTTGAGCTGCTGCGGGCGGCCAAGGTGGCCCATCACAACGGGATGTACGCCTGTACCGCCCTGGCCGCCGCCCTTATCCCCCTGGGCCACGCGGTTGGATATGGCAGCTGGACCACCCGGGCGGTCTCCATTCTGCTCATGGCCGCTCTGTTTCTCCCTGCGCTGAAGCACTACGGAACCCGAAGCGAGATCCGGTTTGAGCACATTATTGTGTGCCTCTTTGGCGGTGTGGATATCCCCCTGTTTCTGTCCGCCCTGGTCCAGCTCAAGCAGTTTGACAACGGACCGTTTTATGTTCTGCTCCCGGTCATCTGCGCCTTTACCACCGACATCGGTGCCTATTTCTTCGGCGTTTTCCTGGGAAGGCACCGGAATGTCACCCAAGTCAGCCCCAACAAGTCCCTGGAGGGCTACATTGGCGGCATCGTAACCGGGTGCCTGTGCATGTTTCTCTATGGCTGGCTGGTGGCGCGGTTCGGCGGAATCCAGGTAAAGCTGCCCATTATGGCCCTCTATGGCTTGCTGGGCAGCATCGTCACCGAGATCGGCGACCTGGCTTTCTCCCTCATCAAACGCCAGTGCGGCATCAAGGACTACGGCACCCTCCTCCCCGGACACGGCGGCATGATGGACCGCTTTGACTCCACCACCTTTGCCGCGCCTATGCTTCTGCTGCTGGTGGAAGTGCTGCCGGCATTTTGACCTACTTTCATAAAAAAAGAAAGTAGGCAAAGAAAATTTCCTGGAAAATTTCGTTTTCCTCCAGCGGTGAAAGAAGCGCCTGGGGCATCCGGCGCACCCACCCCCCTTCGCAAAGGGAGGGGGACCGCCGCCTGCGGCGGTGGTGGAGGGGTTTCCTAGTCACGTTCCGCACGGCAGGGGAATCCCAGAAAGGAACACAATTATGAGCAAGAAAGTGACAGTATTAGGCTCCACCGGTTCCATTGGGCGTCAGTCATTGGAAGTGATTGCGGCCTGCGGCATGGAAGCGGCGGCGTTGGCGGCCAACTCCAATGTAACCTTGATGGAGGAGCAGGCCCGGCAGTACCGGCCTGCGATTGCGGCCTTGGCGGACGAGAAGTCCGCGGCGGACCTGCGGGTCCGTCTGGCGGACACCAACATACAGGTCCTCAGCGGTATGGAGGGGGTGGTGGAGGCGGCCGCGTTCGCCGGCGCTGACACAGCTATTGCGGCGCTGGTAGGCATGGCGGGGCTGCGGCCCACCTTGGCCTCCATTCGGGAGGGCAAGCGGGTCTGTCTGGCCAACAAGGAGACGCTGGTCTGTGCCGGACCGCTGGTGCTGGAGGAGGCCAAGGACTATGGGGCCAAGATTTACCCGGTGGACTCCGAGCACTCCGCGCTGTTCCAGTGTTTGGAGGCCAACAAGGACCGGGGCGAGGTGAAGCGGCTGATTCTCACCTGCTCCGGCGGACCCTTCTACGGCAGGAAGCGGGAAGAATTGCAGGGAGTGACAAGGAAAGATGCCTTACGGCACCCCAACTGGTCCATGGGGGCCAAGATCACCATAGACTCCGCCACGCTGATGAACAAGGGCCTGGAGGTCATCGAGGCCATGCACCTGTACGGGATGCCAGCGGAAAAAATTTCCGTGGTAATCCACCGGGAGAGTATCATTCACTCTCTGGTGGAATACTGTGATAATGCCATGATTGCCCAGCTGGGGGCGCCGGACATGCGCCTGCCCATCCAGTATGCCCTGACCTATCCCAAGCGGGTGGCGGGGCCCGCCGCCCCTCTGGACCTGTGGAACTGCGGGCCGCTCACCTTCGGCGCTCCCGACCCGGACGCCTTCCCCTGTCTGGCCTTGGCCCTAGAGGCGGCGAAGACCGGCGGCACCGCCGGGGCCATCCTCAACGGAGCCAACGAGGCGGCGGTGGCCCGGTTCCTGGCGGGGGAAATCGGCTTTTTGGACATCGCCGCCAAGGTGGAACAGGCCTTGGCCCGGGTCAAAGCGGTCCAGAACCCCACCATACAGGAGATTCTGGACGCCGACGAGGCGGCCCGGGAGATGGTAAAGTAATAATTTGGGCAGACGGCCGAGGGCCGTCCGGAGGACGCTGGGCGGGGTGCCCCGGCGAACGTATTTTTTTTGGAGGTCCCTGTTTTATGCTCTATATCATCGTTGCGATCCTGATTTTTGGTATTCTGGTGGCCACCCACGAGCTGGGCCACTTTGCCGCGGCCAAGCTGCTTGGGGTAAAGGTAAACGAGTTCTCGGTGGGCATGGGGCCCGCCCTCTGGCAGAGCGGGCAGACCGCCGGGGAGCCCTGGGAGGCGGATAAGACGGTATACAGCCTGCGGCTGTTCCCCATCGGCGGCTTCTGCGCCATGGAGGGGGAGGACGACGATTCCGCCGATCCCAGAGCCTTTGGCCGGGCGGCCTGGTGGAAAAAGATCATCATTCTGTGTGCCGGAGCCTTTATGAACTTCCTTACCGGATTGCTGCTCATTGCTATCCTCTATGCCCCGGCCGCAGGCTTCCGGGCGGAGGTGTATGGCGGGCCCATAGAGGGCTACGGTACTGAGGACTGCGGTTTGCTGGCTGGGGACCGGTTTCTTTCGGTGGACGGCCACCGGGTTTTGGTCTACGGCAACGCCCGGTTCTACCTGGACCGGGCGGGGGAGACCCTGGACTTTGTGGTGGACCGGGACGGGCAGCGGGTGGTGCTGAAGAACGTCCACCTGCCCTATCAGGAGCGCACCGATGCGAACGGCAATTACAGCCGTCTGCGGGGGCTGACCATGGCGGTCACGGCGCAGCCCGCCGGAGTTTTTGACAAGCTGGGCTATGCCTGGAACACCGCCATGGATTTTGTCCGAACCGTCTGGATCAGCCTGGGCGATATCGTCACCGGGGCGGTGGGCCTGCGGGATCTATCCGGTCCGGTGGGCATCGTGGATATGATGGGAGAGGTGGGCAGTAACCCGGAACTTTCCCCCACCCTGGCGGACGCCGCCTGGAACCTGGGCTATTTGGCGGCTCTGATTGCCGTCAACCTGGCGGTGATGAATCTGCTCCCCCTCCCCGCCCTGGACGGAGGCCGGGTGCTGTTCCTGGCCATCAACGGGCTGCTCTATGGACTGTTCCGAAAGAAGATTGACGCAAAATACGAGGGCTATGTCCACCTAGCCGGGTTAGCCGCTCTGATGTGCCTGATGTTGGCGGTTACCCTCAGCGACGTGGGCAAGCTGTTTGGAAAATAAATCGGGCAAGGGCGCTGCGGGAGTGCTCTAGGCGCAGAGAATCCAACTGCGTGTCCCCCGCCGGAGGCGGAGAACACACAGCAACCGGTCTTTGCGGCGGGCGCTTCCCGGCGTTCCCCTTGCATGGAGATGCAATATGAGGTAGAATACCATGACCAAACAAATCAACGTGGGCGGCGTCCTCGTGGGAGGGGGCGCACCGGTCACCATTCAGTCCATGACTAACACCCCCACCCAGGACGTGCCCGCCACGGTGGCGCAGATCAAAAAGCTGGCCGCCGCCGGGTGTGAGATTGTCCGGGTGGCGGTGCCCGACATGGAAGCCGCCCGGGCGGTGGGGAGGATTAAGGAGCACAGCCCAATACCAGTAGTTGTGGACATCCACTTTGATTACAAGCTGGCATTGGAGGCCATCGCCGCCGGGGCGGACAAGGTGCGTATCAACCCGGGGAACATCGGCGGAGAGGACCGGGTGAAAGCGGTGGCGGACGCCTGCCGCTGCCATAATATCCCGATCCGCATTGGCGTCAACGGCGGCTCTTTGGAGAAAGCGATTTTAGCCAAGTACGGCGGGGTATGCCCCGAGGCCATGGTGGAGTCCGCCTTTGGACACATCCGCCTGCTGAACAAATTTGACTTTGACAACATCTGCGTTTCGCTGAAATCCTCCCATGTGCCGGTCACTATGAAAGCCTATCAGCGCATGGGGCTGCAAAGTGATTACCCCTTACATATTGGCGTCACCGAGGCGGGCACCGTGCACATGGGGACCCTCAAGTCCGCCGTAGGTATCGGCGGTCTGCTGGCTCTGGGCGTGGGGGACACCATACGGGTGTCTCTGTCTGCCGACCCGGTGGAGGAGGTCTACGCCGCTAGAGAGATTTTGAAAGCGGCGGGAGTCCGAAGGGAGGGGCCGGAGCTGGTGAGCTGTCCCACCTGCGGCCGGACGAAGATCGACCTGATTGCTCTGGCCGGCCAGGTAGAGGAGCGGCTGAAAACGGTGGACAAGCCCATTACCGTGGCGGTCATGGGCTGCGCCGTCAATGGCCCCGGGGAGGCCGCCGCCGCCGACTGCGGCATCGCCGGAGGGATCGGCGAGGGCCTGCTGTTCCAAAAGGGGGAGATTGTGAAGAAGGTCCCCCAGGACCGGCTGGTGGACGAGCTGTTCCAGCTGATTGAGACGCTATGAAACGGGATCTGCCCAAGGAGGCCTTCGCCCGGCGGCTGGTGCGCCGGTTCCCGGAATTTCAGCGGGAGTATCAGGACCATCTGCGCGGATACGGGGAACTGCTGGGCCACGTCTTTTTCGGGAATACGCTGAACGCGGTCCTCTTTCCGCTGCTGGAGGCCAACGAGAGTCCAAGAATGATTCGCCAATATATCGACTTTATGGAGGATATGTACGCCAACGGGGACAGCGATGTACAGAACATCGTCGAAGTCACCATTCTGGAGCGCCTGGGGGACGAAGAGGCAGTGCTGCGCAGCGCCTTTACCTACTTTTCCGAGGAGCTGATGCTGGCCTCCCAGTCCATCGAGAAGGGCTGGGGCCGCCGGGAGATCCGCATTTGGCACAGGAACGGTAAGACATTGTACGATTGGGACTGGCCGCCTGTTATCACATAGAAAGATGGTGTTGATATGAATCAGAACCGCCCAAAGCAGGTTGAGGAGTGGCTGGAGTGGCTGGAAGCGCCTATGAGCTTTGCCCGCTCCAACCGGCTGGAGGGCCTGGATTTTTCCATGGACAGTCTGGAGCTGGTGGACTGGTGCCTGGAGCAGTTCCGCAGGAGGCAGGAGACCTTGAGCGGAGAGGAGGCCCAGCGGCAGCTGGTGGGTGTTGTGATGGGCTGGGGGTCCTATGTGGGAGAGGTGGTCCATCGGGCCGACCCCGCCTGGGAATGGGACTTTCCCGAGGACGAACCGCCCCAGCTGCGTCGGGAGGGGCCTGGCGGTGTGGGGCGGATGGTTTGGCCGCCCCTCGCTCTGGTCGTCCAGCGGATGAACGGACCGGAGGATCTGCGCGTCGCGCAGGTCTGCCGGGAGAATATGGAGGCGGTGGCCAAGGTGTTTGAGGAGATCCGCAAGCACCCGGAGCTGCTGAAGGGGGAGGGCTGATGCTGGCCTACGGCTATGAATGGAGCAGCGAAGAGCTTACCTCCTAGGTTCTGCGGGAGGCCGGTTTGGTCTGCCCCCGGGAGGAGCTGGACAGCCGGATGGAAATGCTTCAGAGTACAAAGGAGAATCAAATTTAAATGTCCCAGAAGATACCATTTTTACAGATGTTTGCGGCCCTGCGCCAGTGGACCGAGCTGTCCAATGGGGTGGAGGGCTGGCTGATTGTGTCCGCCGCCATTGACAAAGCCAGCCGCAGCGCCAAAATCCAGGTGGAGGGGGCCGCCGGAGCGGGTCCCAATCTGGTGGCTCAGGCGGAGGAGGCGGTCGGCCGGGCCTATGGTCTGAACAGCGTATGGATTGAGGCGCTTCCCTCTGCACCCAAGGAGCCGGAAGCCGCGGCGCAGACACCGGCCCCTGAGGCTCCGGAGGAGCCGCACGAAGCCGGACAGAGCGGGAGCGGTGCGGCGCAGCGCGGCGGCGGGAGGGAGCTTTTGCCGCCGGGCGGAAGGGAAGGGGGCGAGGGCTTCGGCAGCGATGACCCCTTTGCCCGCACCGAAGCCATCCGGCGGGCGGCGATGAAGAACGCCGTGCGCGCTTCGTCCGCCCCGGCGCAAAAGGACAAAAAGCCCCAAGGGAAGGCCATATATGGCAAGGCCGTCACCAAAGCGCCGGTCCCCATAGGGGAGCTGGAGCTGGACATGGGGACCGTGGTGGTGGAGGGGGACGTCTTTGCCATCGACAACCGGGAGCTGAAAAAGCGGGGGGCCTGGGTGGTCGCCTTCGACATAACCGACTATACCGGCTCGGTTCGGGTAAACAAATTTTTCCCTGGCGAGGAGGGCAAGCCCCTGGTGGACGGCATCAAGAAGGGGATGCACCTAAAGGTTCAGGGCCGGCTGAATCTGGACCGGTTTTATGGCGACATGGTGCTGGAGCCGGTGGCGGTCACCACGGCGGAGAAGAAGATGAAGGAGGACACCGCCCCAGAGAAGCGGGTGGAGCTCCATCTTCACACCAGCCTGTCCACCATGGACGCGCTCACGCCGGTAGGGCCCAAGCTGGGTCCGGACAAGAATGTGGTCAAGCGGGCGGAGGCATGGGGCCACCCGGCCATCGCCATCACCGACCACGGCGTGGCCCAGGCATTCCCAGAGGCGTGGCACTCCGCCAAAAAGATCAAGCTGCTCTATGGGGTGGAGGCATACTTCATCAACGACGTGGACGACCGGGTGGCCGTCCACGGGGAGACCG
>CAMWBA010000116.1 GCA_947172355.1 uncultured Bacillota bacterium | reverse complement strand
CCCAACCCTCAGACCTCCCCATCACATTTCCAAACAGAGTGGCGTGCCTGCCGCGGGGCGGGGGCAGAAGGGGGCGCGGTAGGAAGATTAAACTGCTGTTAGGCCGTGCGGGGGCTGGAAAGACCACCGCAGTGCTGGAGCGGCTGTGCAAGGCCGGGGGGGGGCAGGTGCTGCTGGTTCCGGAGCAGCAGTCCCATGAAGCGGAGCGGGCCCTGTGCGCCGCCGGTGGCCCGCAGATCAATTTAAGGGCGGAAGTGCTGTCCTTCAGCCGGCTGGCCAACCGCATCTTTCAAAAGGCGGGGGGACTGGGTGAGGAGGAACTGGACGCCGGAGGGCGTCTGCTTCTGATGTATCAGGCGGTGCAGCACGCAGCCTCCCACTTGAAAGTGTATGGCCGGCCCTCCAAACGGCCGGCCTTTCTCACATCCCTTCTGGCCACGGCGGACGAGCTGAAAAGCTGCTGTGTCCCACCGGATCTGCTGCTTCAGGCGGGCGGCGGCGCGCCAGGGCCCGAGGGGGACAAGCTCTGGGATTTGGGCCTGATTTTGGGGGAATATGATGCCCTCACCGCCCGGACCGCCTTGGACCCCCGGGACCGGCTCACCCGGGCGGCGGATAAGCTGCGCTCCTGCCGCTGGGCCCAGGGGAAGGACATCTGGCTGGACGGCTTTACCGATTTTACCCCCCAGCAGGGGGAACTGCTGCGAATTTTAATGACCCAGAGCCGCTGCGTAACCGTTGCCCTGACCTGTGACCACCTGGAGGAAGACGAGGGGGGGACCGGCATTTTTTCTCCCGCCCGGAGAACAGCCAACACCCTTTTGCGGCTGGCCCGGACGGAGGGCATTCTCTGTGAGGTGGAGCACCTGGCCCCGGCGAGGACCGGAAAGGCGAAGGCGCTGCTTTATTTGGAAGGGGCCCTCTTTGGGGCGGAGACGCCCGCCCCCGTCCCCTGCGGAGGGAGCGTGGAGCTGTTCCGGGCAGGCTCCCAGCGGGAGGAGGTGGAGTGGACCGCCGCCCGTATTTTGCAGCTGGTGCGGGAGGGGGGCTACCGCTTCCGGGATATCGGAGTGGCGGCCCGGAACTACGGGGACTACCGGGACTTGGTGGAATCCGTCTTTGGGAGGTATGGGGTGCCGGTGTTCTCCTCCGCCATGACGGATATTTTAGAGAAGCCGGTGCTGGCCCTGGTCACCGCGGCGCTGGAGACGGCGGCGGGGGGCTATCGCTATGACGACGTGTTCCGATACTTAAAGACCGGCCTTACCGACTTGAATCAGGAGGACATCGACCTGCTGGAAAACTACGTCCTCAAATGGGATATCAAAGGGAGCCGGTGGACCCAAAAAAAGGAGTGGACCTGGCATCCCAAGGGCTATGGCCTGTCTTGGTCGGAGGAGGACCGGGCCCTTCTGGAGCGGATGGACCAGGCCCGGCGGCAGGTGTCCGGCCCGCTGGAGACGCTGCGCAAAAATCCTGAGCGAACAGGCCGGGGTCAGGCGGTTGCCCTGTATACGTTTATGGAGGAGATTGGGGTGCCCCGGCGGCTGGAGGAGCGGGTGGATACCCTCCTGCGCCGGGAGCAGCCCGCGCTGGCGGCGGAGTACCGTCAGCTGTGGGACATTGTGTGCGGAGGGCTGGAACAGTGTGCCCGGCTGTTGGGGGAGGCCCCCATGGAGCTGGAGGAATTTGCCCTGCTGTTCCGGCTGGTATTGTCGCAATATGATGTGGGCACCATCCCCGTCTCGCTGGACCGGGTTACGGCGGGGGAGACCACCCGGCAGACCGGCCATCGGGTGAAGGTGCTCTTCCTTCTGGGAGCGGACGATGCCTCCCTGCCCCAAGTGGGGACGGCGCCCGGCCTGCTTTCCGACGACGACCGGGCCCTGCTGGCGGGGTATGGGCTGGAGATGGCCCAGTCCCAACGGGACCTGCTCTACCGGGAGATGACCACCATCTATCAAATCTGCGCCCGGCCCAGTCAAAAGCTGGCGGTGACCTGGCCGGTTCAAGGGCCGGGGGGAGAGGAGCGCCGGCCCAGCTTTCTGGTGGGCCGGCTGCGGCTGCTGTTTCACGATGTCGCGCTGCTCCGGGAAGCGGACGGCGCGTTCCGGCTGGAGGCCCCCCTGCCCGCGCTGGAACAGGCGGGCAGGGACCGGCGCGCCCGGCGCGCTCTGGAGGGGGTGCCCGGCTTTGGGGAGCAGCTGCACCGGCTGGACCGAGCCGCCGCCTGGGAGCGGGGGCGGCTCTCCCGCCGGGCGGTGGACCGGCTGTATGGCCGGCGGGTGGCCATGTCCGCCTCCCGGATGGACAAATATAAATCCTGCCACTTCTCCTACTTTATGCGGTACGGGCTGAAAGCGGAGCCCCGAAAACCTGCCGGCTTTACCGCGCCGGAGTACGGCACCTTTGTTCACTATATTTTGGAACAGGTGCTTCAGGACGGGATGTTTTCCCGGGAGGCCTCCCCGGAACTGGAGGAGGCGGCCCGGAAGAAACGCCTGCACAGACTGACGAAACAGGCGGTGGACCGGTATGTGACGGAGGAGCTGGGGGGACTGGAGGGCCAGAGCGCCCGGTTTCAATATCTGTTCCGCCGTCTGCTCCGCTCAGTCCAGGCGGTGGTGGACAATGTGGCGGAAGAGCTGCTGCATTCCAAGTTCAAACCCATCTCCTTTGAACTTGGCTTTGGAACGGAGGGCGGTCTGCCCCCGGTGGAACTGAGCTGCGGAGGGGTGACCCTCAGCATTACCGGATTTGTGGACCGGGTAGATGGCTGGGAGGACAACGGAAAACTCTTCCTGCGGGTGGTGGACTACAAGACGGGGCGCAAGAGCTTCGATCTCACCGAGGTGTGGAACGGTCTGGGACTTCAGATGCTGCTCTACCTCTTTACCCTGGAGGAGAAGGGGCGGGAGCTCTATCAACTGCCGGTGGAGGGGGCGGGTGTGCTCTATCTCCCCGCTCGCGAGGCGGTGATCCGGGGGAGCCGGTCCATCCGCGACGAGGAGCTGCAAAAAAAGATAGACCGGGAGCTGAAGCGCAGCGGCCTGGTGATCTCCGACCGCCGGGTGCTGGACGCCATGGAGGTTCAGAGTGAGGGGGGCTACCGGTTCCTGCCCCTCAAGGTGAGTAAGGGAGAGATATCCGGAGAGGCGCTGGCCTCTGCCGAGCAGCTGGGCCGGCTGGGCCGGCATATCCAGCGGGTTTTGGAGGACATCTGTCAGGAGTTGGCCGGGGGCAACATCGCCGCCGACCCCTTCTGGCGGGGACCGGAGAAAAACGCCTGCCGCTTCTGTGACTACGCCGCGGCCTGTCATTTTGAGCCGGGCCAGGGGGGCGACTGCAAACGCTGGCTGGCCCGTGTAAGTGCGGAGGAATTTTGGGAACAGGTAGGGCAGCAGCCATGACAAATGAGCAGAGAGCGGAAGCGCTGATTCAGAAGTATGGATTTGAGTTTCCTTCCATCCCCAAGGATGAAATACGCAGCTTGATCGAGCAGGAAATCGAGGACTTTCAGGAGGGCAGCTCCGAGTATATCCGGCTGCTGTGCGGATACCTGTACGGTGTCGGAGATGGGACCGATGTCCCGCTTCTGGAGCGGGCGAAATACGGTATCAATATGGATGTGGGCTGCATGGTGGACGTGGAGTGGATCGAAAGCCTGAAAAACGGCGGCAGGGAGACGGAATTGGTCCGCTCCAGAGAAACAATCCTTCAAAACTTCGTGGCCTACTATGTGGCCTACTATCGGAATTTTGAAGCAAACGACGTATGGGAATCAGGGGAATAAGGGATGGAGATTCAGCTAAATTATACGGTGGCCGGCCAGGGCTTTCCTCTGGTGATGCTCCACGGAAACGGGGAGGACCACACCTATTTCAAGCGGCAGATGGAACCCTTTTCGGCGGGATATCAGGTGTTTGCCTTGGATACCCGGGGGCATGGACACTCCCCCAGGGGGACAGCCCCCTTTACCCTGGAGCAGTTTGCCGAGGATCTCAAAGGCTTTTTGGACAGCCGGGAGATCAAACGCTGCCACCTGCTGGGGTTTTCGGACGGAGCCAACATCGCCCTGTTGTTTGCGCTGAAGCATCCGGATTATGTGGAAAAGCTGATCCTAAATGGGGCGGACCTGTCCCCTTCCGGGGTAAAGTGGTCTACCCAGATCCCCATTGTTCTGGGCTGGGGGATGCTCCAGATAATCCGCCGCTTTGACAGAAAGGCCCAGTCCAAGTGGGAGCTGCTGGACCTGATGACCACCCAGCCCCACATAAAACCGAAGGCCCTGTCCGCGCTGGCCATGCCCACTCTGGTGGTGGCAGGGGAGCGGGATATGATCCGGGAGAAGCACACCCGGCGGATTGCCCAATCCATTCCCAACAGCAAACTGGTTATCCTCCCCGGCGGCCACTTTGTGGCCCGGCGGAACTGGCAGGCGTTTAATCCGGTCATTTTAGAATTTTTAGCGGAGTAAAGAAGGGGTTCACATGGAAAACAGCAAAAACATCCTGATAATCGGCGACATGCCCGGTTATGGCAAGATGGGCCTGGCAGGGATGCTGCCCATTTTGTCCAACCTGGGCCACAGCATCTACAACCTGCCCACCGCCCTGGTGTCCAACAACTTTGACTATGGAACATTCTCCGTTCTGGACACCACGGACTATATGGGCCGGACCATCCAGGTCTGGAAGGAACTGGGCTTCCCCTTTGACTGCATTACCACCGGCTTTTTGGCTTCGGGGGCCCAGGTGGAGCTGCTGCGGGACTTTATTGCCGGCCAGCGGAAGGAGGGCTTTCTGGTGGTCACCGACCCCATCATGGGGGACGGGGGCAAGCTGTACAACGGCTCCACCCAGGAGACGGTGGAAAACATGCGCCGTTTTGTGGGGGCGGCCGATGTAATCGTCCCCAACCTGACCGAAGCGGAGTTTCTCACCGGTCAATATGTGGGGAAGGAGAGCCTGTCCGGGGAGGAGAAGCGGCGGGTGCTGACCGGGCTGCTGGAGCTGGGCCCCAAATCGGTGGTGATCACCAGCGGCCGGGAGGCGGAGACTGGACGGCATGTAGTCTGGGGCTTTGCTGGCGGGACAGAGGAATATTTCACGGTTCCCTACCGCTTCATCAAGGCTCACTTCCCCGGCACCGGAGACATCTTCACCTCTCTGCTCACCGGCCAGCTTTTAAAGGGCAAATCGCTGCCCCAGGCGGTCCAGAAGGCGGTGGACCTGCTGGAGCGGCTGATTTTCATGGAACAGGATGTGGCAGAGCGGAACAACGGCATCCGCATTGAGAAATATCTGAGCGTATTGACGGAGTAAGAAGCGGCGCCAATCGCCAAAATGCAGCGATATGGGCCGGGCGGTTTAAAAACATGAAAGACGGGCGGAACGGCTCGCTTTTGCCGGTTTCCCCACAGGAGATCAAAACGAGAAAGGCGGCGTTGGCCTATGCCCTTTCCCTTGACGGAGGAACAGCGAAATATTGTAGACGACCGGGGCGGCGAGCTGCTGGTTTCGGCGGCGGCAGGGTCGGGAAAGACCCGGGTGCTGGTGGAACGGCTGCTGGACCGGGTGACCAAGGAGGCAATGGACATCGACCGCTTTCTGGTGATTACATACACCAAGGCGGCGGCGGCGGAACTGCGGGGGCGGATTGCCCAGGAGTTGTCTGACCGGCTGGCCCAGTCCCCCAACGACCGCCACCTGCGCCGCCAGACCACCCTGGTCTATCGGACGCAGATTTCCACTATCCACGCCTTTTGTGCCGCCCTGCTGCGGGAGAATGGCCACTTGCTGGACCTGGACCCGGATTTCCGGCTGTGTGACGAGGGGGAGGGCAGGGTTTTGCTGGCCCAGACCCTGGAGGACGTGCTGGACAAGCGGTATGAGGAACTGGCACAGGACAGCCCCTTCACCCAGCTGGTAGACACCCTGTCCGCCGGCCGGGATGACAGCCGGCTGGTCCAGATTGTCATGGATGTGTTTACGCGGGTGCAGAGTCACCCAGACCCCGCCCGCTGGCTTCGGGAGGAGCGGACGCGGTGGGAGCTGGAGGGAATTTCAGACCTGAGCGAGACCCCGTGGGGGAACCTGCTGCTGGAGGATGCCCGGCGGCAGGCGCGCTATTGTATTCCCCAGCTGCTGCAAGCCCTGGAACTGGCCCAGGGGGACGAACTGCTTGGGAAAAACTATGCCCCCTCCATCTCCGCTGCCTTGGAGGGGCTGGATGCCTTTTTGCAGGAGACAACCTGGGATGGGGCCTGCGGGCGGATGCCCATTCCCTTCCCCGCCGCCGGGCGGAAACGGAAGCGAACCGTGGAGCTCAGCCCGATGGAAGAGGAGCGCGCCGCCCAGGCTGGGGAACGGATGAAGGCCATCCGGGAGCGGTGCAAGGAGGCGATGAAGGCGGCGGCGGAGCCCTTTGAGCAGTCCACCGCCCAGCAGATGGAGGAGCTGGCCCTGTCCCGGCCTGCGGTCCAGGCACTGATGGATCTGGTGCTGGATTTACAGGAGGCGTTTTCCAGGGAAAAGCTCCGGCGGGGGCTGGTGGATTTCTCCGATTTGGAACACTTGGCGGTAAAGCTGCTGACCGGAAAGGACGGCGAGCCCAGTGAACTGGCCTGGTTTTGCGCTGCGCGGTATGAGGAGGTGCTGGTGGACGAGTATCAGGACACCAACCAGGTGCAGAACGCCATCTTTGATGCCATTTCCCACGCAGGCCGCAAACTGTTCCAGGTGGGGGATGTGAAGCAGTCCATTTATCGCTTCCGTCTGGCCGACCCCACCATATTTCTGCGAAAATACCGGCAATTCTCCGACGGAGAGGAGGCGGAGGAAGGGCGGCCCCGCAGGCGGGTGCTGTCCCGGAACTTTCGTTCCCGGCCCCAGGTTCTGGAGGGCTGCAACGACCTGTTTCGCGGTATTATGTCCACTGATTTTGGGGAGCTGGACTACACCGACGACCAAGCGCTGGTGCCCGGAAGGGAGTTCCCCCCCGCCGCGGGGGGCGGTTCCGAGGACCCTTACGCCCTGGAGCTGAATGCCGTCGACCTATCCTTTTTGGGGGAGCAGGAGGGAGAAAAGGACAGTAAGGAGCTGCTGGAGGCCCGCTTCGCGGCCCGGCGGATTCGGGCGCTGCTGGAGGATCCCCTGTTGGTGGAGGAGGGGGCGGGGCTCAGGCCCCTGCGCCCCTCGGATGTGATGATTTTGCTGCGCAGCCCAAACCCGGTGCTCCACCACTATCTTCGTGCGCTCAACGAGGAGGGGATCCCCTGGACGGCCGACGGCGGAGAGGACTTTTTTGAGACGACCGAGGTAAACGTGGCCCTGTCCATCCTCCAGATTGTGGACAATCCCCGGCAGGATGTGCCGCTCATCGCCGCCCTGCGTTCCCCGGTGTATGGGTTTACCGGGGACAAGCTGGCCCTTCTTCGGGCGGACAGCGGCGGGGACTTCTACAGCGCCCTGGTCCACGCCGCCCAAAGTGGCGACCAGGAGTGCCTCGGCTTTTTGGACCAGCTGGAGGCGCTGCGTTTCGGGGCCGGGGACCGCACCTGCCGCCAGCTGCTGTGGCATATTTACGAACAGACGAACCTGCTTGGCATATTCGGCGCGATGGAGGGCGGCGCAGAGCGGCAGAACAATCTGCTGGCTCTCTATGCCCTGGCCGGACGGATGGAGGACAGCGGCTGCCGCACGCTGTTCCAGTTTCTTCTGCGGCTGGAACGGCTGAAGGATGCCGGCTCCAAGCTGGGAGCGGCGCAGGGCGGCGGCCAGGAGGGGGAGGGCGTGGCCATCCTGTCCATCCACCGTTCCAAGGGTCTGGAGCGGCCGGTGGTGCTGGTGTGCGGACTCAGCCGCCAGCTGAACCGGGAGGATCTCAAGCGGCCGGTTCTCTTCCATCCGGAGCTGGGGGTGGGGCCCAAGGGGCTGGACCGGGAGCGAATGGTGGAGTACTCCACGCTGGCCCGCCGGGCGGTGGAGCGCCAGCTGGAGCGGGAGATGATGGCGGAGGAGCTGCGGCTGCTCTATGTGGCCATGACCCGGGCACGGGAAAAGCTGATTCTGACCATGGCGCTGACCGGCGGAGCGGAGAGCCTGGGGCGGATTGGGGAGGGACTGTCCCTGCCCATCCTGCCCATGGTGCTGGAGCGGCAGCAGAGCGTGGGGGCCTGGGTGCTGCTCCACGCCCTCACCCGTCCGGAAGGGCGGGTCCTCCGGGAAAAGGCCGGCCTGCCGGAAGCCACGGAGGCCGGTCTGGGGCCGGCCTGGGCGGTCAACTGGGTGGATGGGCTGGCCTTGCGGGAGGGACACAGCCTCCCGGGCCGCTGCGCCGGCTTGCCGGAGGAGGCCCTGGACCCGGAACTGACCGCCCGGCTCAACTGGGTGTATCCCCACCGGGCAGCGGCCAGCCTCCCCTCGAAACTCACCGCCACCCAGATCAAGGGGCGCAGGCTGGACCAGGAGGCGGCGGAAGACACCCTATGTCCCCCCCAGCTGGGCCAGCCCGTCACCCGCCCCAACTTCATCGCGGAGGAGCGGGGCCTGACCCCCGCCCAGCGGGGCACCGCCATCCATCTGGCCATGCAGTATCTGGCGCTGGACGGCGACAGCAGCCCCCTGGGGGTGGCCGCGCAGCTGGAAGCCCTGGAGAAACAGGGCTTTTTGACCAACGGCCAGCGGCAGGCGGTGGTGGCGGAGCGGCTGTCCGTCCTGCCCCCCATCGCCGTGTACGAGCCGGACT
>CAMWBA010000115.1 GCA_947172355.1 uncultured Bacillota bacterium | reverse complement strand
TAGTCGTCCGCCCCCAACTCCAGCCCCCGGCACCGGTCCTCGGCCTCACCCTTGGCGGTGAGCATCAAGACGGGAATCTCGCTGGTTTGCCGAATCTCCCGCAGCAGCTCGAACCCGTCCATGTCCGGCATCATCACATCCAGGATTGCCATGGCGGGCTCCTTCTTGGAACATTCGTCCAAAGCCGCTTCCCCGGAGGAAGCGGTTATGATTTGCGTAAATCCCGCCCGCTCAAAAATCGACCGGACCATAGCCAGCAGATCAGGCTCATCGTCCACAATCAGAATCGGCTTGTCTTTCACGCAGCGCACCTCCAACTGTTTCGGCTGGGAGTATTATACCTCTTTTTCAATCACCTGCATAGGATGACGCTCAAATCTCAAGGTAAATTCAAGGTTGCCACAAGGTTCTCTCAAGGAGCGGGTGCTATGATTACAGCACAACCGAAAAGGAGGACCTGCCAATGAATGACTGCATCATTGAGACGGCTGGGCTGACAAAAATCTATGGAAGTCAGAAAAGCGTCTCTGACCTGAACATCCACGTCCGGCGTGGGCGCATCTACGGCCTGCTGGGCCGCAACGGGGCCGGAAAAACCACCACCATGAAAATGCTCCTGGGCCTGACAGCCCCCAGCTCCGGCGAACTGCACATTTTCGGAGAGGACATTCGCACTGCGGCAAAGGAAATTCTGCCCCGTGTGGGCAGCCTGATCGAGTCGCCAGGGTTTTATCCCAACCTGACCGGAACAGAAAACCTGAAAATCTTTGCCGAGCTTCGGGGCGTGAAACGGCGCAGCGCGATTCAGAATGCCCTGGACCTGGTGGGCCTGCCCTACCGGGACAAAAAGCTCTATGCCCAATATTCTTTGGGCATGAAGCAGCGGCTTGCCATTGCCCTGGCGGTCATGCACGACCCGGAGCTGCTGATTCTGGACGAGCCCATCAACGGTCTGGACCCCATCGGTATTGCGGAAGTGCGCTCCTTCATCCGGGAGCTGTGCGACGCCCAGGGCAAGACCATCCTGATCTCCAGCCATATCCTCTCCGAAATTGCGCTGCTGGCGGACGACATTGGGATTATCGACAAGGGAAGGCTGCTGGAGGAGGAGAGCCTGGAGGAGCTGGAGGCCAAGAATGGAAAATACATCCGATTTATCCTCTCCGACGCCAACAGGGCGTCCAATCTGCTGGCCTATCAATTCAAAGCCCGGGACTGTCAGATCGAGGATGAATATACCCTGATTCTGATGGACGCGTCCCTCCCCATGCCGGAGATCATCCGCTGTTTTGTGGAACACGGCATTGCGGTTTCCGACGCTCATCTGTGTGAGGACACCCTGGAGGACTACTTCAAACGGGTGACAGGGGGTGTGGGGATTGCTTAAACTGATCCAGTGTGAGTTCTGGAAACTGAAACGAAAGCGGCTTGTACTGCTGGTGGTGCTGGCGGCGTTTCTGTTTCCTCTCCCTGTGACGGCTGTAGCAATGACGCCCAGCATCATGGGGCGCTACGACACAAAGGCCGAGATTTTTGACACCCTGTTCAGCTTTATCATGGGGTATGGCGTGCTGCTTCTCCTGCCCTGCGTCATCGGCGTTCTGGCAACCATGCTGTTCTTTATGGAGCGGGACAACGACACCTTCAAAAGCCTGCGGACCATTCCGGTAACCAGCACACAGATGGTTTTGACAAAGATTGCGGTACTGTTCCTCATGGGTATCCTGTTTTCCCTCGCCTCCACATTCGCCACGATTCTATGTGGAAGCGTGGTGGCGGAGGCGGGCGGTCTTGCTTACAAGCTGCTCTCGTCTGTTGTGCTGGGAATCTTTATCACAGCCGGGACCCTGCCCCTGGTAGTTTTGGTGGTCTTTTTCAGCAGGACCTATATTTTCTCCATCCTGCTGTGTGTATTCTACAGCGTTTTGAGCCTGACGCTGGAGGGCCTGTATGGAGTGCTCCCAAAATCGCTCTGCTCACTGTGCCCCATTCCGCTGACAAACTTATGGTTCGCCGGAAATATGGCGGACCATGGTATTTCCATGAACCTGACGGAATTGGCGCATCTCATTCCCTCTACCTTTCAGACCGCGGCCACCTTGGGCGTTATGGCGGTTTTGTCGGTTCTGCTGATCGACCGCCTGTACAAGAGAAGGGGGGAATAAACATGCTTCGGATGATCAAAACCGAGCTCTGGAAGTTGAAACGCTATCATATCCTGTGGGCCGGTGTGCTTTTGATGGCGCTGTCCGTATTGCTGGCACTGTTCAGCTCCACGGCCCAGGACGGCTCTGTGTGGACCTTTCCTTTTCTGGTGGAGCAGGTCATTAAGAACAATGCCACCACCATTTTTCCCGTGTGCATCACCTTGATTACCGGCTACATGATTGCCAGAGAGGAAAAGGATGATACGCTGAAAAACATTGTGACCATCCCCGTCTCCTACCGCGCTCTGCTGTGCGGCAAGCTGGTGGCCGGCGGACTGGTTTCCGCCCTGTTCGGGCTGGCCTGCGCGGTGCTGACGGTTCTCGGTAATCTGATTGCGGGATTTCCGGGACTTACCGCTCTTGGGTTGGTACAGACAGAGGTACAGATGATGTTCAACTGTCTGTGCCTTTATATTGCCGTTTTGCCCATCATTACGGTTTCCGCCTATGTTTCAGGGGGCAATATGACCGGCGTAATCATTGCCTTTGTCTACGGCTATGGCGGGATGTTCGCCGCCGGCAGCGTGAAATTGTCCAATCTTTATCCCATAACGGCCAGCCTGGGAATGATCGGGTATCGAGATTATGACGTCACATGGAATACGACCCTGTGCTGCGGGAGTATGGCGCTGATGCTTATGTTGACGGCGGTCATTCTCCTGACCATGAGATCCAGCACAGATAATCGGAAATCTGCCAAGAAAAAAGCAAAAGCGCCCTTGAAAAAGGGTTGGTAATGGAGGCTATGAATATGAAATCCAAGAAGAAAACGGCGTTTGTCGTCCTTGCGGCGGTTGTGGTTCTTTTGATCGCCGCCGCTGCGTTTACGATTCCCTCGCTGTTTGACGGCAGCAGAACCACCATCTATTACACGCAGATCGACAACAGCAGAGTAGAAACCAATGACTCCAAAGGCGGCGTCATTGACTTCAAAGGAAATCTCCCGTACTCCTATACCCTTACCTCCTACGACGAGAACGGCGAGGAAAAGGAGATTACCTTCGGAACGTCTAAAGAATTGCAGGAGGGTGCGTTCATTTCCCTGGAGGTCGTGCCAGTGCGCGGCGTGACTTCCTGGGCCGAAGTGCAGTATGAGGAACTGCCGGAGGCTGTGCAGGGCAAGTATGCTGCACCAGAGGAATAAAAGTTTTTTCGGCTTAAAGGAATTGGGTATTATCCTTCTCTCGCTAGAAAAAAGGATAGTACCCAATTCTTGCTCCTAATGGCACAGGGCCTACAATTTTGTTGGAATTGGCAGGTTGACCGTAAAAATGCTTCCCCGGCCCAATGCGCTGTCCACCTGGATCATACCGTCATGGGCCTCAATGATGGCCTTTGCCAGAGGGAGGCCCAGGCCGACGCCCTGGGTGTCCTTAGAAAACCGGCTGCGGTAAAACCGTTTGAAGATGTGGTATATGTCCTCCGGGTGGATGCCACTCCCGGTGTCTGTCACGGTGATGCGCACCTGACTGGGCAGTTCTCTCCACGAGATGGAAACGGTGTCCCCGCTTTTGGTGTGGTCCAGGGCGTTTTTTGCAAGGTTACTGACCGCCTCCATGAACCACTCCCGGTCGCAGAAAAGCATCGTGGTCTCTGGGCCGGAGAATTGGAGGGTTTTCTGCTCCTGTCTGGCCCGATAGGAAAAATGCTGCTCAATCTCGCCCATCATATCCCCCACATTCTCCAGGGCCTTTTGGGTGACCAGCGTTCCGGCGTCCAGCCTGGTGATCTTCAAGAGGTTCTGCACCAGCGTTTCGATACGGTCCAGCTCCTGCTCCGACAGATCGGCAAACTCCCTGATATTTGGCAGGTCCGCCGCTTCCCCCTGCAGCAGGCCGTTATAGATATTCAAAGCGGCCAGCGGCGTTTTCAACTGGTGGGAAATATCCGCGATGGTATTTTTCAAAAACTCTTTCGCCTGGGTTTCCTTGTTGGCGTGCGCCGCCATGACAGCCGCCATGGTGTTGACGCTGTGGAACAGCTTAAACAGTTCCCCGTCCTCATCGCAGGAAATGCGGGCTGTGCAGTCCCCGGACAGGAGGGCGTTGATTTGGGCCTGCGCTTCCTCAAGGGTCCGCTCCTGCTGGAGAAAATAGCGGATACAGCTTGCCAGGATCCCCCCGGCTGTCAGCAGTGAGAGCACCAGCAGGCAAAGAGGAGCCCAGTCAGGTAGCAGGCGTACCGCCAGCTGAGACAGGACAACAATGCTTGCCAGGCAGAGAGAAATTTCCAGAAACAGCCGCTTGATCGCCGCGTTTGTCAGCATTCTCATCATCCCGACTCAACCCACCACATTCCACTTATAGCCCATGCGCCAGACAGTTACGATTTTCTGCGGGTGGCTGGGGTCGTCCTCTACCTTTTCCCGGAGCCTGCGGATGTAGACGGACAGCGTATTATTGTCGATATAGCTGCCCTGGCAGTCCCACAGCTTATCTAATATCTGCTCCTTGGATAGAACCACATTGGGATTTTGCATCAACAGGCACAGCAACTTATACTCCCCCGCCGTCAGGTCAAGGAGCGTATCGCCCTTGTAAACCTGTCCCTTCACCATCTCCACCCGCAGGCCATTGGAGCATAACTCCGTATCCGCAAAGTCCTTGGAGCGGCGGAGCAGGGCGTTGATCCGAGAGAGCAGCACCCCCAGCTTGAAGGGCTTGGTGATGTAGTCGTCGCCGCCGATGTCCAGTCCCATGATGATACTGACTTCCTCATCCGAGGCCGTCAGAAAGATGATTGGCACTTTGGAGGTCTGACGAACGATTTTGCAGACCTCAAAGCCGGAACCGTCCGGGAGGGACACGTCCAAAATCAACAAATCGTATCTCCCGTCTGCCCAAACGGCCTCTGCTTCCCTGACGGTCCGGGCGACCTCCAATTCATACCCTTGTTTGAAAAACGCAAATGAAAGCCCATTGATCAGGCTCAGGTCATCTTCAAGCAGCAATATTTTACTCATATACAACCTCTTTCCTTTGCGTCTGCCAATATGGCTCTAACTCTCAGCTTGTGCCTTGTCCAAGTCAAAGGATAGCACTCAATTTTTACTCCCTTATGACACAAGTCTTACAATTTTCTTGGCATTGGAAAATTGACCATAAAATTTCAAAACCGCCGTAAGGCTGTTAATATTTTGTTCAAGTGCGGAGATGTCAAGTGTCGAAACAAAGGTTCACCTATGAATTTGCCACAGCAGATGCGACCAGTTTCTGTACGCTTTCCTCCGCTCCGCAGGAGCGAATCATGTCCGAGATTTCTTGATAAGCCTCCTCCGCACTCTCCGCTTCCGAGGGAATATAGACCCACTGGCTCATAAAGCTATGGGCGTAGTTACAATGAATATTGCCGGTGTAAATCTGCACAACGGGGTCCTCCACATGACAGCCGGTCTGCGGGGCACAGTCTGAACGGAAGGAAAAATAGTCCTGACCGTCTTTTACATAGATGATGTTAATTTTCAGGTCCTCTTTTGCAATATTCATTCTGTCGCTGATTCCGGCCTCCTGGTTATAAGAGTTCTCCGCTTCGACCTTTTCAAAATAAAAACGCTCCCGGTGTGCTGCGACAATATCTTCTTCCATATCCTGATATTTTTCCGGCACCAGGAGATTCAGCGTCAGATCATCATAAACAAACTGCTCCGTCAAATTACTGTCGTCCGCAGTTTCGATTGGGTTATGTGCAAAGTAGTTCCTGCTCACTCGAATACAGTGTCCGTTAGGGTCGATTTCTTCCGCAAACTGCATCCCGTTCATGGTATACAGCGGCGTACCGGCATCATCCATAGCCTGATAGTTGTAGAAGTCCGCAACAAAGGCCCCCGCTTTATCCTCCAGCTCGGCAAGAAGATGGGCGCTTCGGGCCGCAATTTCCAGATATTGCACAGGGTCATCCTCGCCTGTGTACTGTACTTGAGTTGTATAGATATGGCACTGCTCCTGTGCCGTCCCCTTGCTGGCAGCCGATGTAGGCACTTCTTCTTTGCCGCCACAGGCGGTCAGACCTGCAAGACAGGCTAACGCCAGGATTCCACATAAAAACTGTTTCATAATATTCCTCCACACGTTTTATTCTATCTTAAAGAGTAAAAAGATTGACATTCGGAAACCGGGGGCATATTGCCTCCGGTTTCCAGGCAAGCGTTCAGTTTTGACGTAGCCGCTCAATGATACTGACCTTTGCGATCTTCCGGTACATAAGCACCGGTATTGTGGCCGCAAACAGGAGCAGAAGCGGATAGACCACCAGCATGGGCCACATGACAAATTGGTAGGTGAAAAACCAGATCCCGCTGGAAATGCCCCTTACGATCACCACCGAGAACAAAACGCCCAGGACGGCGGATGTGATAATCGTTCCCACCGCGTAGTACAGCCCTTCAAAAGAGAGCATACGCTTTAACTGCTTTCCGGTCATACCTATGCTTTGCAGCATAGCAAATTCTTTCTTACGGGTGATTACGCTGGTCAGAACGGAGTTGACAAAGTTGGCAATCCCGATAATTCCTACGATAATGCTCAATGCCCCGCCAATCGTAATAATCATGGAAGTCAGGTTGTCAAAGGAGCTGACATAGGTTTCCTTGGACTCAAAGTCCATACTGGGCTCTACGCTGTCAATATAGCTGTTCAAAAACTCTTCCATCGCGGCCTCCGTTCCCGTTTTCACATTGAATGGGAAGTTGACCAGGTGCGGCTGGTTGCAGAGGGGCAGATAAATTACCGTGGGGAGATAGAGCCGTGAAGCGCCGGTATTGCGGGTGGTGGTGGTGTTTTCGTTTTTTCGGACCTTTGCCATGATGGTAAACTCATAGCTCTCCCCGATGCTGCCGAAGAGGCCGTCCTCTCGGATATGGTTCAGCCGGATGGTATCCCCAACATGGATATTCGGATTGTCGATCACCGTCCCATCGTCCATGCACTCCACACTCAGCAGAATATACTTGCCCGTTTTCAGCTTTTCCAGGTCAATGATTCCTTCTACTGCCTCCATCGTGTTCAACACAAAATCATCCGCGCCATACACGTCTACAAAGGGGTTGCCATTCTCGTCTTTGTTGTAGTTCGTAAACGCAGGGTGGTCCGTAGAAAAGTTTTCCTCCAACAAACGGGAGGTATAGAGCCTGCCGCCATCGGCAAAGTTCTCGTTCTGCCGGACGGCCTCGATAAAGCTCTCCGACAAATCGCCCTCACTCTTTTCAAATTGGTACTGGAAATAGTCCGCAGTGGAGATTACAAAATCAGTATTCAAAAACTTCTCGATATATTTATCAATATCAAATCCGCCAGACAAGGTGAATACTGTGTTGAACAGAACCAAGCTCAATGTCATGGACACAATCACCAGCACCGTTCGCTTGCGGTTGCGGCCCAGGTTCGCCAGCGCCATGAAGTGGAGCTTCGCGCCGCGAGTGGACTTTTTATCCTTGGCTTCGTGCTTTCCAAATGCCGCTGCGTCGTTTTCCGCATAGCGGATGGCCTCAATGGCCGAAACTGTTCCGGCGATTTTGGCGGGCTTGCGGACACTGATAAAGACGGTCAGCAGGGCAAAGGCGGCAGAGCCAAAGAAAATCAGCGGATTGACTGTCACGCTGACCCCGGCATCGGCGGTATAGGTTGTACCATTCATCAGGAATGGCACCAGGGCACGTCCAATCACAAAGCCAATCAGTAATCCAATGGGGATGCCAACGGCGGAGAGCCGGAGGGCCTGCCGGTTAATCAGTCGCTTAATCTGGCGCTTTGTGGTGCCCAGGGTCTTGAGCTGCCCGTAGGATTGAATATCCTGAATGACGGAAATCTGAAAAATGTTGTAGATAATCAGATAACCCGTGATGATAATCAGCAGAACACCCGCGATGCCGGAAATCAGCATGGCAGGGTTTTCTGACAACGCGCCGCTCTGGTAAGCGGGACTGATGCCCGCAATGATATAGTTGCTGTCCTCTGGAGTTCCGCCCATGGTGTCGCAGGTATAACCCGCCTCGGAGAGAAGCTGGTGCAGGCGGCTCTCCACGTTGCCGCTCCCCTGAAACATGATATAGGCGGTCACGACACCAGAATAGTCGTTGTCCACGGGGTAGGTATAGGTCAGAATGTCCGAATGAGCGTCAATAAAGGCTTTTGATACGATCAGCCGCCCGATGTTGCTCAGACTGTCCGTCTCCCAAAAGCCGCAGAGGGTAAAATCGGTGGTATACACAATGCCCTTGACCTCGTAGGCCAGAGAGACCGTCTCCCCCACCCGCGCTGGGACACCCAGAGCCTCCAGCGTCTTTGTGTCCGCAATGATCTCGTTTTCCGCTTCGGGCCGTCGGCCTGTTGTGGGGGTGTAGCGGGCAAACTCCAGGGCGGTATCATCCATATACCAAATGTCGGACCGCCAGCGCGCCAGCCCCGGATTTTTCAGCTTGTAGGTGACCGCCTTTGTATAGGCGATGCGGTCGATCAGGGGATTTCCCACAACGTTGTTATAAACCTCATCGCTGATGTAGCTCAGGGCTGCCTGCCCGTCACCGCCGGCCTTGCGGATGTTCTGGTCGTGGACCGTGTCCAGAAGGCCGGAACCCAGGGTGAAGATCGTGGGAAGGAGGTGAGGCGTCTGACTGTGCGGGATCAGCGCCTTGATGTGCCGGCTTTTGCTGGGCTTGATCTTG
>CAMWBA010000114.1 GCA_947172355.1 uncultured Bacillota bacterium | reverse complement strand
TGCTGGTTGCCGCCGGACAGGGACTGGATCTGTGTCTTGGAGGAGGGGGTCTTGATGGACAGCTTGGCAACGTTGTCTTGGACCAGCTGCTCGATCTTCTTGTCGTCCAGCATAATGCCGCCGATCAGGTATTGGTTCAGAGAGGCGATGGACACATTGTCCGCGATGGACAGCACCCCCAGGATGCCGGTGGCCCGGCGGTCCTCGGTGAGCATGGCGATGCCGTTGGTGATGGCGTCCTTGGGCTGATTGATCTTCAGCTCCCTGCCCTGATAGGTGATCTTGCCCGCCGTGTGGCACCGCAGGCCGAACAGACCCTCCATCAGCTCGGTGCGCTGGGCGCCCACCAGACCGGCCACCCCCAGGATCTCGCCCTTGCGGACGTTGAAGGTGGCGTGGCGGAAGCTCTTGGGGTTGATGGAGGTGAAGTCCTCCACCTCGAAGACCACCTCGCCGGGGACATTCTCCCGCTTGGGGAACAGGTTGGACAGCTCCCGGCCCACCATTTTGGTGATGATAAAGTCGGTGGTCAGGCCCTTGGCGTCCCAGGTGCCCACATACTGGCCGTCCCGCATAATGGTGACCTCGTCGCTGATGCGAAGAATCTCGTCCATCTTGTGGGAGATGTAGACGATGGAGACCCCCTTCGACCGCAGCTCATCGACGATGGTGAACAGGGCCTCTACCTCGGCGGCGGTGAGGGAGGAGGTGGGCTCGTCCAGGATGAGCACCTTGCAGTCGGCGGACACTGCCTTTGCGATCTCCACCAGCTGCATCTGAGACACGCTGAGGCTGCCCAGCTTGGCCCTGGGGTCGTAGTTCAGGTGGACCTCCTTCAGCACCTGGGCGGCATCCTCATACATCTTGTCGTGGTCCACCACCAGGCCGCGGCACTTCATGGGGTAGCGGCCCACATAGATGTTCTCGCCGATGCTGCGCTCGGGGATGGGCTGGAGCTCCTGGTGCACCATGGCGATGCCACGGTGGAGGGCGTCCAGCGGGCCCTTGATCTGGACCTTCTCCCCCTCATAGATCACTTCGCCTTCGTCCATGTGGTAGATGCCGAACATGCACTTCATCAGCGTGGACTTGCCGGCGCCGTTCTCCCCCATCAGGGCGTGGACGGTGCCGGGGCGGAGCTTGAGCTGGGCATGGTCCAGGGCCTTGACGCCGGGAAAGGTCTTCACCACACCCCTCATTTCCAAACGATATTCTGACAATTCACAGTCCCCCTCTTTCCTGATCAGACTTCCAGTATAGGGTGCGACGACCCCGGCGCGCCGTGTTCCGGGGCCCGGGGCGGCGTGCCCAGTCGTCACACCCTACGGTTCCATACAGAAGGGTGCGTGCGCACCTGCGCACGCACCCCAAAAAAGCCTTGCGGTGATACAGCCGATCACTTCATGAAGTCGCCCACGTTCTCGGGAGTGACCTTCACATAGTCGACATACACGCTCTGCTCGCCGGAGGCGTAGGTGGTGCCGCCCAGCAGCTTCTCCATCTCTTCCACAGCGGCGGTGGCCTGGCCCATGGCGTCGTTGAGCACGGTGCCGGTCATGTTGCCGTTCTTCACCTCGGTCAGAGCGGCGTCCAGGGCGTCCACGCCCACCAGATAGATGTCCTCGTTGACCTTGCGGCCGGCAGTCTGGATGGCCTGCAGGGCGCCGATGGCCATGTCGTCATTGTTGCAGAAGATGACCTCGATCTGGTCGCCGAACTGGGCCAGGTCGTTGGCGGCGATCTCCTGGCCGCGGTTGCGGTCCCAGTCGCCGCGGGTCAGGTTGAGCTGCTTGACCTCCTTGCCCGCATCGGTGAGGGCCTTGACAGAGTACTCGGTGCGCAGCTGAGCGTCGATGTTCTCGGGGTCGCCCTGGATCATGATGTAGCTGATCACGCCGTCGCCGTTGATGTCGCCCTGGTTCTCGGTCTCCAGGATCAGCTCGCCCTGGAAGGTGCCGGACTGAGCGGCGTTGCAGCCCACATAGACCAGCTTGTCGTAGGCGGACATCTGCTCGGCGGTGGGCTCACGGTTGATGAGCACGGTGGGGATACCGGCGTTCTTCACGGTGTCGATGATCTGATCGGCGGCGGAGGTCATGACGGGGTTGATGATCAGCGCATCCACCTTCTGGGTGATGAAGGTGTTGATCTGTTCGTTCTGCTTGGCCTGGTCGTTGTTGCCGTCCACCACGGTGACCTTGTAGCCCTTGCTCTCCAGGATCTCCTGGAGGGAGTTGCGGTAGGTGGTCATGAAGGCGTCGTCAAACTTGTAGATGCAAACGCCCACGGTGCCGCCGCCGGCGGGAGCGTCGGGGATGGACGCAGCGGGGTTGGAGGCCGCAGGGGGATTGGAAGCGGCAGGGGGATTGGAAGCAGCAGGGGGATTGCTGCTGTTGCCGTTGTTGCCGCCGCAACCGGCCAGCAGGCCGAGACTCATCACAACAGCCAGAGCAAGAGCAAGTGTCTTCTTCATTCTTTGTTCCTCCTATAAGATAGGTTATTTCGCAAGCTGGGCAGCCAGCTCAGCTTACGCTCTACATTTTAAAATCTCTTTATGAAAAAAACGATAGAAAATTCTTGGATGAACCATGAAAAAACTTTGTTTTTTCCGAAGCCCGATGGGAAGCTCTTGCCCTGGCCGGGGCGGCGTGTTATAATCAACAGGATTAGATTCAGAACAAACGCCCCTGGCGAGAACCGGCGGGTGCAGAGCCCGTCGAGATGCTGAGAAAGAGGTGACCCCCTTGAGTTCCTGCACATCTTTGTTGGAATCCCTGCGCAGCGGAACCCACGACAAGGCGCTGGCTGCGCTGTACGCTTTGGATGGCACACAGGCCAGTCTGGACCGGGCCCGCGACCGGGCCTGCCATGTGGTCCAGGCATGGCTCGAAATGGAACACATTTCCAGTGTGCCGGACGGCCCCGCCGCTTTGTTCAGCGGCCCCGGCCGCACCGAGATTGGCGGCAACCACACCGACCACCAGCACGGCCGGGTGCTGTGCGCCAGTGTGGACATGGACATGCTGGCCTGCGCCGCCCCCAACCAGACCAAACTTATCCGCATCCAGTCCGAAGGCTACCCCGCCCTGGAGGTCAGCCTGGACAGCCTGGAGGTCCGGGAGGAGGAGAAAAACACCTCCGCCGCCCTGGTGCGGGGGGTGTGCGCCAAAATCAAGGAGCTGGGCTTTACGCTGTCCGGCTTCGACGCCTATGTCACCTCCACCGTGCTCTCCGGCTCCGGCCTGAGCTCCTCCGCCGCCTATGAGACCTTGGTGGGAACCATCCTGAACCATTTCTGCTGCGGCGGCCGGCTGGACGCCGTTACCATCGCCAAAATCGGTCAGTACGCGGAAAATGTCCACTTCGGCAAGCCCTGCGGCCTGATGGACCAGATGGGCTCCTCGGTGGGCGGAGCGGTGTTCATCGACTTCGCCGACCCGGCCAGCCCGGTGGTGGAGCGGGTGGATTACGATTTCTCAACGTCCGGCCATGTCCTGTGTATTGTGGACACCGCCTCCAGCCACGGCGATCTGACCGACGATTACGCCGATATCACCCGGGAGATGGGGGCGGTGGCCGCCCATTTCGGCAAGCAGGTGCTGCGGGAGGTGCCCCAAGAGGAGTTCCACGCCGCCATTCCCGCCCTGCGGACGGCATACGGCGACCGGGCGGTGCTGCGCGCCATGCACTTTTATGGCGACGACCGCCGGGCCTCCCAGGAGGCCGACGCCTTGAAGCACGGAAATTTTGAGGCTTTCTTGAATATGGTCAATTCCTCCGGCCGTTCCTCCTCCCTCCTGCTGCAAAACACCTGGTCCATCCACAACCCCCGGCAGCAGGCTATCCCGCTGGCCCTGACGGTGGGCGAGTATCTTTTGGACGGCATGGGGGCCATCCGGGTCCACGGCGGAGGCTTTGCGGGCACCATTCAAGCCTTTGTGCCAGAGGATTACCTGGCGTCCTTCCAAGCGGGCATGGAAAAGCTGTTCGGCACGGGCAAGTGCCACGTGCTCCACATCCGCCCCCAGGGCGGCTGCGTGGTGGCGGAGTAAAGGAGGGATCTGTGATGATCGATATCGCTGTCGCCAAGCTGGCGGATTACGCCGTGCGAAACGGACTGATTGAGTCATGCGACTACACCTGGGCCATCAACACGATTCTGGACGTGTTGAAGCTGGACAGCTATACAGAGCCGGAGTTTACTTGGGATATAAACAGCCTGGAGCTGGCCCCCATCCTGGAGGAGCTGCTGGACGACGCCTATGCCCGGGGGGTGCTGACGGAGAATTCCGTGGTCTACCGGGACCTGTTCGACTCTGAGCTCATGGGCCGGCTCACCCCCCGGCCCTCCTGGGTCATCGAGAAGTTCGAGTACATCCGCCATGACGACCCCAAAGTGGCCACCGACTGGTACTACGCCTTCAGCCAGGACACCAACTACATCCGCCGGGACCGCATCGCCAAGGACATGCAGTGGAAGGCCCCCACCGAGTACGGGGAGCTGGACATCACCATCAACCTGTCCAAGCCGGAGAAGGACCCCAAGGCCATCGCGGCGGCCAAAAACCTGCCCGCCTCCGCCTATCCCCGGTGCCAGCTGTGCGCCGAGAACGAGGGCTACGCCGGCCGGGTGAACCACCCCGCCCGGCAGAACCACCGGATCGTCCCCATCACCATCAACGGCTCCCCCTGGTTCCTCCAGTATTCCCCCTATGTGTACTACAACGAACACTGCATCTGCCTGAACAGCGAGCACGTGCCCATGAAGATCGACCGGGCCTGCTTCGCCAAGCTGCTGGACTTCGTCCGGCAGTTCCCCCACTACTTCGTGGGCTCCAACGCCGACCTGCCCATCGTGGGCGGCTCCATCCTGGCCCACGACCACTTCCAGGGCGGACACTACACCTTCGCCATGGAGAGAGCTCCAATCGAGACGCCCGTCACCTTCCCCGGCTTTGAGGATGTGGAGGCCGGGATCGTCAAGTGGCCCATGTCGGTGGTGCGGATCGTCTCCGCCGGCCCGGAGAGGCTCATCGACCTGGCGGACAAAATTCTGCTGGCCTGGCGGGGCTATACCGATGAAGCCGCCTTCATCTTCGCCCAGACCGACGGCGAGCCCCACAACACCATTACCCCCATTGCACGGCGGAGGGGGAGCAAGTACGAGCTGGACCTGGTACTGCGAAACAACCTGACTACCCCGGAGCACCCCTTGGGGGTCTACCACCCCCACGCCGAGCTGCACCACATCAAAAAGGAGAACATCGGCTTGATTGAGGTGATGGGCTTGGCCGTCCTCCCCGCCCGGCTGAAGGAAGAGCTGGCCGCTGTGGCGGACTGCCTGGCCTGCGGCGGAGACCTGCGTTCCAGTGAGCTGACCGCCAAACACGCCAGCTGGGCGGAGGAGTTTGCTCCCCGGTACACCATTACGCCGGACAACGCCCTAGATATTGTGCAGAAGGAGACCGGTTTGGTCTTCGCCAAAGTGCTGGAGCACGCCGGAGTCTATAAGCGGGACGCGGCGGGCCAGGAAGCCTTCCTGCGTTTTATCAGACAGGTGTAATTTGAATGAAATGCAGCACGGCCTCCAGAGCAATCTCCAGAGGCCGTACTGTGTTTTTTGGATCGTTTGATATTATGGTAAAATGGGGCTGAAAAAAGACGTCTCCGTTGTGGAGGCGTCCCCTAGCGGTCACTTGCCAGCCAGCCCTCTCCCTGAAAAATCAAATCATCCAGGTCGGGGCCACAGGGGGCAGGGTTTTGAGGCGGAAGGGGCAGTAATGCTTTGTTGTTCATAGTCGTTCCTCCATTGTATAGATTGCAGCATACATATCAGTATATGCGGCGTACTCTGCGATATGTGTACCTCTGTGTACAACTAAAAAGAAAAACGAGAATTTTTTGGAATGTCCACAGCAAAGCTCTGTTGATGTGTTGCCTCCGTCATGGGAAAACACGAATATAAACGCTGCACTTAGGATATTCCCGATTGTTTGCACCGTTCCCGCAGGAGAGGTGTGCAATAAAATTCCAGACCATTCTGTGTAAAGATGAAGGAGCGAACGAAAACAGACGAAATTTTTTGCTTGACATCATGGAATATTTGTGTTATCCTAAGAAAGCGCTTGAGACTGGCGGCCACTTTATGCCGGAGTGGCGGAATTGGCAGACGCCCGGGACTTAAAATCCCGTGGGATTTTCCCGTGCCGGTTCGACCCCGGTCTCCGGCACCATATCGCGGGGTAGAGCAATTGGTAGCTCGTCGGGCTCATAACCCGGAGGTTGCAGGTTCAAGTCCTGTCCCCGCAACCAGAATCCCTAGAACCGCAACGGTTCTAGGGATTTTTCCTGCCCTCGCTGCAATTTGCATTTGATTTGCCCGAAGAGTCTGTGGGCAAATTTGTCTCAGCAAATATCTCGCATAACAAATTCCCCCATCGCTTCAGTTTGATGCGCCGAATAAAACTGCTGGCTGTGATTTGCCATAAAGTAAGCAACGGGACAAGGTTTGCAAAAGCCTTGCCCCCCTATTTCTGTTCAGCTGGGGACTGCTGGGAGAAATCTGGCAGAACTGATCCAGTGAGAAACAGGGCGGATACCGGAACGAAACCCTGTGGTCCATTTTTTCGAGAAGGGTTGAATATTTTCGTCAAAATACTTTTTTCACTTTGAAAAATATGCTATACTGCCTTCACCGACTATTTGGAAGGGAGTGCCTGTATGCCCCAGCAGATTCTGGTGGTCGATGATGAAACTGCTATTGCTGATCTGGTGGAGGTCTATCTGACCAATGAGGGTTTTACCGTCCATAAATTTGGGGCGGCAGCGACTGCTCTAGCCTATGTGGAGAAAAACCCGCCTGATCTGGCCATTCTGGACGTGATGCTTCCTGACACGGACGGCTTTGTCCTGTGCCAAAAAATCCGGGAAAACCACCTGTTCCCCATCCTCATGCTCACCGCCCGGGTGGAGGACATGGACAAGATCACCGGCCTTACTCTGGGGGCGGACGACTACATCACCAAGCCCTTCAACCCGCTGGAGCTGGTGGCCCGGGTAAAGACTCAGCTGCGGCGGTACACCCGGTACAACCGTCCCATTCCGACGGAGGAGGAATTTGACTTCCGGGGGCTGCAAATTTCCAGGACCACCCACAAGTGCCTGCTTTACGGCGAAGAGCTGGCCCTAACGCCCCTGGAGTTCTCCATTTTGTGGTATCTGTGCGAAAGACGGGGGCAGGTGGTGTCCAGCGAGGAACTGTTCGAGGCGGTGTGGGGAGAGAAGTATTTGGACGGCAGCAACACCGTCATGAGCCACATCGCCCGCCTGCGGGAGAAGATGCACGAGCCCAGCCGGAGGCCGAAATTTGTCAAGACCGTGTGGGGGGTGGGGTATACCATTGAGTAGCGGAAAAAACCGGCAGCGTGAACTGTCTGTCACACTGTGGATGGGGTATATCCTGGCTCTGCTGGCCTGGGCCGGCGGAGTGGCGGGGGCGGCGCTGCTGGCCTATTTTATTTGTGCGTCCAGGTCATGGGGAGGCAGCGAGCCGCTGTACCCTATGATCCACTGGGCGCACCAGAACGTGCTGCTGCTGGGGAGCGTCCTGACGCTGGGCGGCTGGCTGGTCATCAGCTACTTTTTTATCGCCCGCCCCATCCGGTATCTCAACGAGCTGGTGGATGCGGCGGAGAAGCTGGCCCGTCCTGGGGAGGACCCCATTGTCCTGTCCGCCGCCATGAAGGAGACTGAGTCTCAGCTAAACCTGTTCCGGGAGCGGGCCCTCCGGGACGCCATGGCCGCCCGGGAGGCGGAGCAGCGGAAAAACGACCTAATCGTCTATCTGGCCCACGATCTGAAAACCCCTCTCACCAGCGTCATCGGCTACCTCACCCTCCTGCGGGACGAGCCAGACCTCTCCTCCGCCCTACGGGAGCGGTACACCGGGGTAGCCTTGGATAAGGCGGAGCGGCTGGAGGAGCTTATCAACGAATTTTTTGACATCACCCGCTTCAATCTCACCCATCTGGAACTGGAGAAGCGGCCGGTAGACCTGGCGCTCATGCTCCGGCAGGTGGCCAGTGAGTTTGTCCCCATGCTGGAGGCAGCGGGGCTGACCTGTAAGCTGTCTCTGCCCGAACGCCTGCCCTACCTCTGCGACCCGGACAAGCTGGCCCGGGTATTTGACAATCTGCTGCGCAACGCCTGCCATTACAGCACGGCCGGCACCGAGGTCCGAATCGCAGCGGAACAGCGGGAGGAGGAACTGTCCCTCACCTTCGCCAACACCGGTATCACTATCCCGCCGGAGAAGCTGAGCCGCATTTTTGAGCAGTTCTTCCGGCTGGACAGCTCCCGCGCCTCCGGGACAGGAGGCGCGGGCCTTGGCTTGGCCATAGCCAAGGAGATCGTTCAGCTCCATGGCGGGACCATTACCGCCCAGAGTGAGGACGGCGTCACCACGGTTACTGTCTGTTTACCAAAGCTTTAAGGAATTGCAAGGAAATTGCAAGAACTTCACAGGATAATTTCAAAGCAAAACAAGCTCCCATCTGGTAGGCTGGTCCTATCCGAAGGGAGCTGTTTTTATGAAGACGATTTTAATTGTATATGGCGGCTGTTCCAGCGAGTACGGGGTATCCCTCCAGTCCGCCCAGGCGGTGCTGGAGCATCTGGACCCAAAGCGGTGGCGGGCGCTGCCCGTCCAGATCACCCGGACCGGCCAGTGGACTTATGAGGGCCTCCCCTGCACCCTGCGGCTGGACCGGGAAAACGCGGCCCTCCTCCTGCTGGACGGCTCGGGGCGGGCGCTGGCTTTCGACGGGGCGTTTCCCGTCCTCCACGGCAAAAACGGGGAGGATGGGACCGTCCAGGGGCTGCTGGAGCTGGCGGGCGTCCCCATTGTGGGCTGCGGCGCTCTGTCCAGCGCTCTGTGCATGGACAAGGACCGGGCCCACAAGCTGGCTGCCCTGGCCGGGGCAGGGGTCCCAAGGG
>CAMWBA010000113.1 GCA_947172355.1 uncultured Bacillota bacterium | reverse complement strand
TCAGGCTCCTTGCCGTCCACGTCCAGCTTCTTGGCAATGCTGATTTGGCCCTTGATGAAGGTGTTGATAACCGTTTCTGTCTGCTTGCCAGACACAATCTCTTTCCCTTCGGTGACCTCACCGGTCTTGGCATACCCCTCAGCTTCGGCTTCGGTCACGGTGTACTTCACTCCGACGGGGATGCCGGTAATGGTTGCAGACTCGTCGTGCTTCAGCTGGAAGGTGTACACGCCGTTTTCCACGTATTCGGTCCCTGCACCGGCATCCACAGTACCTTCGCCCAGCTTCACGGTAAAGGTGAACGCCTCCTCGGTCTCCGGACCGCTGACACTCTTTTTCACGGTCAGGCTGCCATAATAGGCCATCCGATTGACAAAGTTTGCCTCGCCATTCAAGGTCAAGACATTGCCATTCTCGTTGACCACAACATTACCCAGTGTGTTGCCGTCCTCATCCGAAATGGAAGCGCTTGTAATTTTATCCGTGAAAACCGTTGTCTCGCCAGATGTTCTACTGCTCCTGCTCACCGTAAGGACAAGTTTCCGCCAGGTAAGGTCATAGGTCATGCCCTCCTTGCCGCCCTCGTCCTCGCGCAAGTAGAGGGTGAACTCCCGACCCTCAAACGTTCCCCGCTCATCACCAAACAGTTTGTCGGACTTGACATTGAAGCGGATCTTGCCGTTCTCGTCATTTGTGGCCGTTCCACCGGAGATTGGGTTCTTCCCGCTGTCATACAGCCGGAAGGTAAACTGACCCTTTTGCAGCTGATCGTCCTCCTGCGCACCCTCCACCGTCTTTTGGGCTTCCAGGCTGACACGCCCAAATACGGGGTTCAGCCGGTACTCGCCAAAGGTCAAGGTGCCATTACATCCAATCCCACCGCCATGGATGTTGGAATAATTATCGCGGATGGTGACTGTGTTGCCCGAAAAGCTGCCATCATACTCCGCCGTTAGGCCACAGAGGGCCCCTTCCACCACGATAGGGTCGTTCTCATTCGTATCAACCGCTTTTTCGTCGTCCTTTGTAACAACGGTTCCGGTCCAGCGGGTAAAGCCGCCCAACGCCTCGGAGGCAATGGTGGTTTTGCCAGCACAAAAATAGTCAACCGCAGCGTTTTTCAAGCCCTCGGTCCACTTAATAGAATCTGCACCGTGGTCAACCTTTTGATTCTCGGCTTGCGCATTGGGATCGCGCTCAGCTGTATTTTCATAAATCGCGGCCGTTTTGGGGGCCAAATTGCTGATATCGCCATGGATACAGCCAGCAACACCACCGCCCATGCCGCGGGCGGTATTCCCGGTAACAACGGCGTTCCAGATGTTCATCACGCCGCCCATATTGACATGAATCCCGCCGCCGCCAAGGTCTGTTGTGGTGTCGGTCCGGTTACCCGTAATATAAATATCGCCATGCACAGGATTGATTTCCCCAACGCCATAGCAGAAGATACCGCCGCCCTCGTGTGTCTTAGCGGTATTGTTGGTGATGGAGCCGCCATACATGTCAAAATTCCCCGGAACATTCTCAATGGAGCGGTCAATATAGATGCCTCCGCCGGTATTGGCTTCGTTCCCGGTAATTTCGCCGCCATTCATAACAAAGGTTGCGCCGGCACAGACAAAGACACCGCCGCCGCATTGGCCATAGTCGCTGTGCTTAGTATGCGGATCAGGCATTCCTTTGCCGCCGGTGATTTTGCCTCCGCCGGCACTGTCGTCCAGGGTAAAGGTTCCGCCGGTGATTTGGAGCACGCTGCCCGTTTCACCGGTGAACTGCATCGTGTGCCCGTTCAAATCCAGGCGGAAGGGTTCCCCGATTGTAATGGTTTCCGTGACGTTGACATTACGGTTCAGCTTGCCCTCCGTCATCTGTTTGTTCAGCTCTGCCAGGGTAGATACTTCAACGGCCTCCTCTGTTTCCAGAGGATTCAGCTCCGCACACACGGTCTCCAGTTCGGACCGGGCGCTCCGGACTTCGCTGGAGTTTCCTACCTGGGAGAACATGGCATCCAGCAACGCGGACAGCCGACCGGCCTCGGCCCGAAGCGTTTCGCATTCGGTATTCAGTATCTCGGCATCCTTTGTCCCTGCGTCACAGTCAGCGCACCACTGCTCTACATCGGCCTTCAGCGCTTCCACACCCTCCACAAAGGCAACGGCGCACTGGCTGCATGCGTAGGTATGGCTGTGCTCCTCTTTGCCGCAGGTACGGACGAGCTCGGCCGCCTCAGAGTTCTCCTCTTCGGCCGGTTCGGGGGCGGACTCCTCCTGGGAATCCCTGGACTGGTCCGCCTGGGAAGTCTCCGCATCGCAAACCAGTTCCAGCACACAGCTGCCGTCACCGTGGCGGTGGCCGGTCTCCTCCTCGGTGCAGGACAGCACTCGCTGGGTCTTGGTCACCGTCTCATAGCACGCTTCGCTGTGCTCGTGCGCTTCTGTCTCCTCCTGGGTACAGGTCAGGTTCTCCTGCTGTTCATAACAGCCATCGGAGTGGCTGTGCCCTTCGGACTCCTCCTGACCGCAGGCAAGGCTCTGGGTATAACAGCCGCTGGAGTGGCTGTGGGCCTCTTCGCCTTCGCCGCCTTCCTCCTGGCCGCAGGTCAGCTCGCTGCTGTAACAGCTGTCGGAGTGGCTGTGGCCCTCAGACTCCTCCTGGGTACAGGTCAGAACTTCCGTCCGCCCGTAGCAGCTGTCATCATGGGTATGGCCCTCGGTGGACTGGGTGCAGATCAGAACCTGTTCGGTCTCCTCAGACTCCTCCGTCGTATAGCAGCTGTCCGAGTGGGTGTGGCCCTCCTCCAGTGTGCAAAGATAACACGCCTCAGTGTGGGTGTGTCCGGCCTTTTCCTCCTCTTGGCTGTCCGGGACTCTGGGCTGAGACGCTTCATAGCACGCCTCAGTATGGGCATGCTCCTCCAGACCGCAAGTCCATTGATCCGTCTCCGCTGCGAAAGCGGTCAGGTTCAGCATCCCCATACACATGACGAGACTCAGAAACAGCGCAAGGGTGCGTCTGCTCACTCTTTTCAGATTCGTCATTATAATCTTCCTTTCTTTGCAAGGTCTTTGCTCGGATGCAAAGTATCCGGCGGCTGGGCTGGCTTGTCGTCGGAACCGGGTCCGCCGCACCGCCCTATCGGACAGTCGGCCTTCCCCGCAGGCGCGTCCAGCTTCGGCTGGAGCTGTGCTCAAACCCGCTTGCGCGGGCCTCGAGATGCCGGCGATTTAGCCCCCTCGCTTTGCGTCCTGCCGTTTCCGGCAGTTTGCTATGGCTGCAGCCCGGCTGGCATGGCATCCGGAATGAATCACTTCCCTCCGCTTTAGCCCCGTGGTTTTGCGTCCCAATGTTTCCATTGGTTTGCCTAATTGCAGCCCGGCGAACCTAGCGCAAAGGTCTCCCTTTTGCGCCGTAGCCCCGTAGCTTTGCGTCCCAACGTTTCCGCTGGTTTGCCTACGTACCAACAACTATGCTCCCGCCGGAGACGGTACATTCGCCAGCGGGGCAACGCCAGGGTGGGGCTGCCTGCGTCATAGGGCATGCCTCCTTTCTCTCATCCTACGCTTACTCCGTGTTAGACCGATGTGTTTGAGGGGCTCACTCCAGCACGTCATTGTAAGCCCTATCCTCATCCACAATCATTATAACATAACGGCAGTGTAAAGGAAGCACTTTCCAAAAAAATCAGCAAAATGACGGAAGCTGCCTCCCAAGCCGGAGCTCCATCGTGCGTTTTCGTTCAGCTCCGGCCTGTGGCTGCATATGGATTCCCTCGCCTCCGCCCAGAATATACCGGCGGAGCTATCCATTGGTTTTGTCTATTTTGCCAAATTCCCCAGGTCTGCGGCGCAGGGCAGTCCAAACATGGCGGTGGCGCTGGCCGCCGCCCGCACCACAGCTTTCCCCATCACGTGGGCGGCTAGAGTACCCACTAGGTTCAGCTCAGCTGGCACTCCCCCTACGGACAGCGCATAAACAGAGTCGCCGTCCGCGGTTGTGTGGACCGGCCGGATGGTACGGGCATAGCCGTTGTGGGCCATGGCGGCCACCTTATTCAGCTCGGCTTTGGTGAGCGCACCATTGGTAAACACTGCGCCGATGGTGGTATTGCCAGCGGGCAGAGAGGCCATCTTCTCTCCGTCCGCCCACATCTCCGCCTCCGAGGAGCGCAGACCGGTCCCATCCTCCGTCCTCATCCCCGCAATCTGCACCCCGGTATCCGGGTCGAAGATGTCACCCAGGGCATTTACCACCACCACGGCTCCCACCTTCAGCTGTTCCAGCTGGACCGCGTAAGTACCGATGCCGGATTTCATCCCATAGGCGCTGCCCCGGTACTTGCCTACCGTGGCCCCGGTCCCCGCGCCCACACAGCCGTTGGCAAGGGGCTGGCATCCGGCGTTCTCACAGGCCCGATAGGCCATGGCTCCATCTGGGCGGATCTCACTTCGCCCAATGGCAAGGTCAAAAATGCAGGATTGGCACACCAGCGGCACCCGGACACCTCCCACCGCAACCCCCACACCCCGCTCCTCCAAATAACGCATAACGCCCCCTGACGCGTCCAGCCCGAACGCCGAGCCGCCGGACAGTAGCAGTCCGTGCAGGCCCTTGGCATCCATCAGCGGATTGAGCAGAGGGGTCTCCCTCGATGCGGGGCCGCCTCCCCGGATATCCACCCCTGCTGGGGCACAGCCATCAAAGAGGAACACTGTACAGCCCGTCCCCGCCTGGTAATCCTGGGCGTGACCTGCGCGAAAGCCTCCCAAGTCCATAAAATCAATCTCTCGCATGATTTTATTCACCAACCTTATCCTTTGAATCCCGCCAGCCGGTATTGCCCTGCGGCAGTTCCACTCTAATTGATTTTTCCTTTTGGCAATCTATTTTACCGTCACCGCACTTCCAAATAATCAAAGGATTTGTTTGCGGTCTACGGCACAAAGCGGCCCGTCAGCTACCATACTGAGCGATGTGAAACCGCCTATAAGCGTGCGGCAGCCAAGAATGGCCGCCGCACACATAAATGTTTGCTTTTTCTGACGGGTTACAGCGCCGTTTTCAGCGCCTGGGCCATCTGATCGGGACAGGAGGTGTCCTTCACACCGCAGCGAATGCCCTCCATTCGCTGAATGGCCTCTTCCACCTTCATGCCCTTGAGCAGAGCGGACAGTCCCTGGAGGTTTCCGCTGCACCCCCCCGCCACCTGGACGGACTGGATCACACCTTCCTCCACCTCAATCTCAAAGGCCCGGGAACAGACCCCCTTGGGGGTGTATTGAATGGTCATCGAAAATTGCCTCTCTTTCCGCCGCCCGCCTTTCGGGGAAACGGCATCTATTTTAGTGCCTCATGTAGCAATATAGCAGATTCCCGGCGGAAAGGCAAGGGGGAAATCACTGTTTCGACTTCTTGCGCCGCTCCAGCTGAAGGCGGTCGGCAATCATAGCGATAAACTCGCTGTTGGTGGGCTTGCCCTTGGCGTTGGATACGGTATAACCGAAGTATTTTTGCAGCGTTTCCAGGTCCCCCCGATCCCAAGCCACCTCAATTGCATGGCGGATCGCCCGTTCCACCCGGCTGGCGGTGGTGCCGAAACGTTTGGCGATCTCGGGATAGAGCACCTTGGTCACGGCATTGATCACATCCATGTCCTTAACGGCAATGATGATGGCCTCCCGCAGATATTGATACCCCTTAATATGGGCGGGGACGCCCACTTCATGGATAATGGCGGTAACCTGGCTCTCCAGGCTGGGCCCGCTCTCCTGTTCCGTCTCAAGGCCGCCTGGGGTCATTACCTGCCGCAGCCGCTCCCCTACCGAAGAGATCCGGCAGGGCTTTGTCATATAAAAGTCCGCCCCTTTGGCCGCTGCCATGTCTACCACGCCGCCCTTGATATAGCTGGACAGCACCAGCACCCTGGGCCTGTCCTTTCCCTTTTGCAGTTCGTCCAGCACATCCAGTCCGTCCATTCCGGTGAGAACCATCTCCATCACCACGGCGTCCGGCTTTAAGTCCTGTACCATGCGAAGCAGCTCTGGTCCATCTCCCGTTTCACCCACAATTTGCAGGCCCGGCTCGTCTGTCAGTGTTCGCACCAAGCTCTTGCGGAACTCGGCGCCTGTGTCGGCCACTACGATCCGTTTGACGCTCTCCATGATTATGTCTCCTTTTCTAAAAATTTGTGGTATTTGGCCGGCAAAAGTTCCCGACTTCGTGTATCCCCGGTACATTTCGACCCGCCAATATCAATTTAACATAAGTTGACAAGATATGCAAGTCATTTTCTGGAATTTTTTGGAAATTTCATCTTTTATTTTCTCCGATTATTAGACAAAAATAGAATTTTTTACCAAAAATTCGACTGTCGTTCTTCCAAATGCCCCATTTCTTATGGGAAACAACCGCAATCCCCTCCCATTTCCGGGAATTTCATCACAAACTGCACCCGGTTTACCGTCGAATCCCTCCTGCAAAGGACATATCCCGGAAGCCAGCAAACAGTGAGAGACTGCCCCATTTCCACGGCGGAAAATGCAGCAGCCTCTCTTCAAATTCTCATTTCGCAGCATATTTGGGATCCGTTCTAAAACCCGATACTATACCGCAAATCGGTCAGGACGGTATCCGCTGCCAGCGTCACAGCCTGACTGTGCCCATCCCAGGCAAACCCATGCTTCTCATAAAAGCGCCGGGCGCGGTCATTTTCCCGCAGGACATAGAGAAAACAGCCCGGGCGGTCCGCGGCCCTCATACGGGTTAAAACCTCCTCCAGTACCTTGGAGCCATACCCCTGTCCCCAGTACTCCGGGTGACCATAGAGGGACACCAGTTCCCCCCAGGATGCCAGGTCGGGAGAGCTGAACTGGCAGATTGTATCTCCTGCGGCGTCCTCTACCCGGGCGGGGCCATAGGTTGCGCAACACAGGGGGACATCTCCGCGGTAGAGAAGAAGGCCATGGTACTTGCCCTCTTGATAATTCTTCTGGAACACGGCAGTCCAACGGCCGTCGGTAATCTCTCGGGCCATATAGTCTGCCGGAATGCTGTCCCGATATGCGGCCCGCCAGCCCAGGGCGTGGAGAAGGGACATATCTTGAAAGTGCTTTTCTGTACAGGCATCCACCAGGCGCACAGATTCCATAAAACGCTCACCTCCCAAAAAGAAATGGACGGCCTGCGGCCGTCCACCATGTTATCCCAAGCGGACAATTTGTTCAATGGGCAAAGAACACAAAACCGCCTGAGCCTCGCTGCGCAGGCCATGCTCTGCATTGACGGCCTCCATAATGGGGGCACGCAGTTCGGTGGGAACCACAATGGCCACAATCTCCCGCTCCGCCTTCAGCTCCACTTCATAGGCCTGTTCCAATTCCTTCCGCCCAGAGAGGCGGCCCTTGATTACCGTGCCGCCCCGGGCCCCGTGGGCCTTGGCGGTGGCCATCACATCGTCGGTACAGCCCCGGGCGCACACGACCAGAATCAGACTGTTTTCAGAGCGTTCCATGTTCTCCTCCTTCTTTCCTTTCAGCGCCTCGGCGTGATAGGCAGCCAGGCTGGCCACCAGACTGTTCAGCCCCGAAACAGGGACAGACACCACAATCCCCGCTCCACCGGTATGTCCCCGCAGTTCATTGTCCAAGTCATGGAATAGTTTTTTGGCGGCCGAGGCGGCAGCAAAGCTGATCAGCACATCCTTCTCGCTGGAGCCCAGACCCAGGATGTCCATAATTTCAGAGGTGGCTGTGCCCTTGCCCGCACATTGAATATGGATGGGAACCTGCCGCTTGTGATACAGCCGCAGCATGGCAGTTCCCTGGCCCCGCTCCACAATGGAGAGGATCAATTTCATTGCTTCCATGGTGTCCTCTCCTTTCAGTCGAAGTAGAGGACTACGTCCTCCACCCGCTCCATACGCGAGCGCATACGGCGGCGGGCCAGCTTGTGGCGCACCACGCTGGACAGGCCCATCACCTGAATGGTAACCAGAGGGGTCATGGCCACCATGGCTACAATCCCAAAGGCGTCTACCATCATATTGCCCCCCAGGGCGTGGCAGGCCCCTTGGGCAAAGGGGAGCAGGAAGGTCGCTGTCATCGGTCCGCTGGCCACGCCGCCGGAGTCAAAAGCAATGCCGGTAAATATGCTTGGAACAAGAAAGGTAAGTCCCAGCGAAATGGCGTACCCCGGAACCAACAGCCAGAAGATGTTCAGTCCGGTGAGTACCCGCACCATAGCCAGCCCCACCGAGACACACACACCAATGGACAAGGCTAAGCTCATGGCCCTGTGGGAGATGGAGCCGTTGGACACCTCCTCCACCTGTTTGGTCAGAACCGCCACAGCGGGCTCCGCCTTGACGATATAGTAACCAATCAGCATTCCGATGGGGATGAGCAGCCAATTTTGTCCCCCCACCGCAATAGTGGCGCCAATCAGCTGGCCAGCCGGCATAAACCCCACATTGACGCCGCACAGAAACAGAGCCAATCCTACATAAGTATACAGCAATCCTGCGCCGATGCGCAGCAGCATCCCACGCTTAAACCGGCGGGTAAGCATCTGAAAAACCAGGAACAGTCCGGCCACCGGGAGGAGCGCCAACGCCACCTCCCCCAGATACTCGGGGAAAGCCTCTTCAAAGTACCGGGCCGCCTGGGCAGTGGTAGCGACCGAGGGAACCACGTTGGGAGAGGATGCAGCAGGCTCCGGCCGGTAGATAATACCCAGCAGCAGCACGCACAGAATGGGACCGATGGAACACAGCGAGACCAGACCAAAGCTGTCGCTGGCGGAGTTTTTGTCGCTGCGGGTGGAGGCGATACCCAGACCCAAGGCCATGATGAAGGGGACGGTGATCGGTCCGGTGGTAACGCCGCCAGAGTCGAAGGAGACCGGGATGAAATTTGATGGGGCCAGCAGGGCCAGCAGAAACACCAGCCCATAGAACAGCAGCAGCAACCGCCGCAGCGGAAAGCCCAGACGAATGCGCAGGGTAGCCGCCACCAGAAACAGCCCCACTCCCACCGCCACGGTGAGAATCAGCACTTGGCTGGGAATGGCAGACACCTGCTTGGCCAATACCTGGAGGTCGGGCTCCGCCATCGTGGTCAGCACCCCCAGCAGGAAGTAGACCGCCCCAGACAGAATCAACCCCTACCGCTTGCTGAGGACACCCCCCACACCCTCCCCCATGGGGATCATGGAC
>CAMWBA010000112.1 GCA_947172355.1 uncultured Bacillota bacterium | reverse complement strand
GGCTGCACGCTCACCGGCCGCCACACCCACAGCGGCGCTTCCTACTGCGGCTATGGTCATGAAAGCGGTTTTTGCGACGGCAGCTGCCACGGCTGTCCGGCCTGAGTTCCGCTCTCTTCCAGTATAAAACCCCTTCGATTCCACACCCTAGCAGGGAGGAATGGAGGGGTTTTCTTGGTCTGGTTCTGGAGCTTTGTATGTTACAGTTTTTTCGGCTTTCTGCTGGAGGTCGCTTTTTCCGCAGCAGCCGGCGGGCGTTCCAACCGAAAGGGGCTTCTTGTGCTCCCCCTATGTCCCATTTACGGCTTGGGCGCCTGTCTTATTCTGGCTCTGCCCCCTTGGGCCGGCGCCCGTCCCTGGACGCTGTTCCTCCTGGGGGGACTTACCGCCACCGCGGCGGAGTATTTCGATGCGCTGTACCACAAAAAAGTCTTGGGGGTAGCCTTCTGGGACTACGCCGGTCTGCCTGGCAATCTCCAGGGCCGGGTGTGCCTTCCCTTCTCTCTGGTCTGGGGACTGCTGGCCCTGGTTCTGGTCGATTGGGTCCATCCTGCGCTGGTCCCCTGGCTGGCCCGCATCCCTGGTCCAGTGAGCGGAATGGCTCTGGCCACCGTGGCCGCCGACGGGATTCTCACCGCCCTGCTGCTGCGCCGGACCGGTGATACCGCCTGTCTGCGCTGGTATCAAACAAAATAGCCGCTTTTTAGCGCTCAAAAAGGAGGCCGCATCTGCGGCCTCCTGCTGCATTACCCCAAAATCGCGCCCTTGTCGGCGGAGGACACCAGCTTGGCATATCGGGCCAGGTAGCCGGTCTTGATTTTGGGCTCAGGGCAAACCCACTTGGCGCGGCGGGCAGCCAGCTCCTCATCGGATACATTCAGCTGGATGGTGTGGGCGGGGATGTCGATCGTGATAACATCCCCCTCTTCCACCAGCCCAATGGGTCCGCCTGCGGCGGCCTCCGGGGAGACGTGGCCAATCGAAGCGCCGCGGGTGGCGCCGGAGAAGCGTCCGTCGGTAATCAGGGCCACATCTTTGTCCAGGCCCATGCCGGCGATGGCGGAGGTGGGATTGAGCATCTCCCGCATCCCGGGCCCGCCCTTGGGGCCCTCATAGCGGATGACCACCACGTCGCCAGCCACAATTTTTCCGGCGTAGATGGCCGCAATCGCTTCCTCCTCCGAATTAAAGACCCGGGCGGGGCCGGTGTGCTGCATCATCTCGGGGGCCACGGCGGACTGCTTGACCACACAGCCATCGGGAGCCAGGTTGCCCTTGAGGACGGCGATGCCGCCGGTCTTGGAGTAGGGGTTGTCAATGGGCCGGATCAGGTTGTGGTCCCGGTTGACCACGCCCTCCAGATTCTCTGCGACGGTCCTGCCGGTGCAGGTGGGCAGGGAGGTGTCGATCAATCCGGCCTTAGCCAGTTCCGCCATAACCGCGTAGACGCCGCCAGCCCGCTCCAGATCCTCCATATAGGTGTCTCCGGCGGGGGCCAGATGGCACAGATTGGGAGTTTTGCCGCTGATTTCGTTGGCCATATCAAAGCTGAGTTCAATGCCGCACTCATGGGCGATAGCGGGCAGGTGCAGCATAGTGTTGGTGGAACAGCCTAGGGCCATGTCGATGGTCTCAGCGTTGTGGAACGCGGCCTCGGTCATAATATCCCGAGGGCAAATGTTCTTTTCCACCAGCTCCATGATCTTCATGCCGGCATGTTTGGCCAGGCGGAGCCGGGCGGAATAGACCGCGGGAATGGTGCCGTTGCCCTGGAGCGCCATGCCGATGGCCTCGGTGAGACAGTTCATGGAGTTGGCGGTGTACATACCGGAGCAGGAGCCGCAGGTGGGACAGGCGCTGTTCTCATACTCCTCCACCCCGGCCTCATCCAGCTTGCCGGCGTAGTAGGAGCCCACCGCCTCAAACATGTGGCTCAGGCAGGTGCGCCGGCCATTGTTCAGCGTTCCGGCCAGCATGGGCCCGCCGGAGACAAAGATAGTAGGCACGTTCACCCGGGCGGCCGCCATCAGCAGTCCGGGGACATTCTTGTCACAGTTTGGAATCATCACCAGACCGTCAAACTGGTGGGCCATAGCCATCGCCTCTGTGGAGTCAGCAATCAAATCCCGGGTGACCAGGGAGTATTTCATGCCCACGTGGCCCATGGCGATGCCGTCACACACGGCAATAGCGGGGAACTCCACCGGCGTCCCCCCGGCGGCCCGGATGCCGGCCTTGACCGCCTCGGCGATCTTGTCCAGATTCATGTGGCCGGGGACAATTTCGTTGTAGGAACAGACCACCCCGATGAGGGGCCGTTCCAGCTCCTCCTTGGTATAGCCCAGGGCGTAGAGCAGGGAGCGGTTGGGTGCGGCGGGGATACCTTGTTTCACGACGTCAGAGCGCATAGCAGCTACCTCCAAATTGTTTTCGGGTGTTCCCGCCCGGAGGACGGGGAACTACACACCTGTCTCAGTTGTCTGAGTTTCATTCGTTGTCTGACATCAGAGTACCACAAAAGACTGGACATGTCAAGAGGGAATGTGGTAGAATAGGAAAACGGAAGAAAAAAGAGGCTCCCCCTTGTGGGGGAGCCTTAGGGCGTGTCCGAATTCTGTTCTTCCTGCTCTCTCAAGTTTTCCAGCGCCCACCTGGTAGCCGCAATGACAAAGGCGGAAAAATTAGAGTCTTTGCCACGGATAACACGTTCTACCTCTTCAATCACATCGTTGGGAAATCGAACATTTTTCTGTGTCGTGCTGGGAATGACGGGGATTTTAAATTTTCGCGCCATATTCTCACCTGCTATACAATTTGTACTTTACATTGTGATGCAAATGGGATAATATTTATGCATCCCTATTGCGACCTATTCGTATATCAATTGTATAGAGGAGAGTCGATCATGAACTATTTTGAAAAAATACTGCTCACGTTTCTATGGGACGGCAAACTTGAAATGAACATTTCCGGCCTTGACCTGGATGCATTTGAAGAGGCCATATGCGAGGAGAGCAAACACCGTCTGGAGATGGTCGAGGGCATCATTTTTGCGGACGCCGAATTTGTACCGGATGCCGAAAAAGTCGAATCCATTCAAAAACTGTTTGAAACTGATTTTTGTGACGAGGACTGACCAACCATGAAAAAAACAAGTCTGTCTCAGCAGACGGCCCGGCGGCTGTACAGCCTGATCGCGGCGGAGAAAAAAATAGCCCCCGGGGAGAAGCTGCCCAACGAAGTGGAGCTCTCCCAAGAGATGGGGGTGAGCCGGGCCACCCTGCGGGAAGCCATTCGGGAGCTGGTGACCCAGGGGGTTCTGGAGGTCCGCCGGGGGCGGGGGACCTTTGTTTCCCAGCGCGCAGGAGAGATTAACGACTTTGGTTTTTCCGCTCTGGACCAGGTAAAGGGCCAGCTGCGGGACCTCTTTGAGCTGCGGGCCGTCTTTGAACCGGAGATGGCCGCTCTGGCCTGCCGCCGGGCCAGCCCGGAGGAGTTGGCGGACATCCTGGCCTGGGGCCGGGAGGTGGAAGCCTGCATCCGCGCCGGAACCGACCGCACCCAGGCCGACCGGGAATTTCACGCCGCCATTGTCCGGGCCACGCACAACGAGTTCATGGCCCGCCTGCTGCCCATCATCAGCCAGGCGGTGGAAACGGCTATCCTATCCGGGAACCGCAGGGACCGTCTGGCCGAATATACCCTCCGGGATCACGCTCTGCTGATGGAGTTTTTCACCAAAGGGGACCCGGACGGGGCCCGCCACGCCATGGCAATCCATATGCGCCACGCCATGGACGAAATGGGACTGAAAATTGGTTGACAACCCAGGGTTTTTCCATATAATGAAGGTATGGACGCTTTTATTTTTATCCTCAACTTTTTGGGGACGCTGGCCTTTGCCGCCTCCGGGGCCATGATCGGCCTAAAAAAGAATATGGACCTCTTCGGGGTGTGTATCCTTGGGCTGACCACCGCCACCGGCGGAGGGGTAATCCGCGACCTCATTCTGGGGCTGACTCCCCCCATGGCCTTTCAGGACCCCACCTCCGCCGTGGTGGCCCTGGTGACCTCTGCGGTGTTTTTCTCCCGGCATGTACGCCAGGTGCTGATGCACAACCAGCGGCGGTATGATCTGCTGCTGTTCTGGATGGACGCCTTGGGTTTGGGGGCTTTCACTGTCATCGGAGTGGAGCTGGCCCTCTCCCGTGCGGCCCAGCCCACCTTCTTCCTGCTGGTCTTTGTGGGTACGCTGACCGGCGTGGGGGGCGGCGTGCTGCGGGACCTGCTGGCCCAGGAGGTGCCTTACATCTTTGTTAAGCATGTGTACGCCAGCGCCTCCCTGGCCGGGGCCATGCTGTGCGCTGGCATGTGGAACCATGTGGGCAGCGTAGATGCTATGCTGGTGGGAATGGGGGCGGTGGTCCTCATCCGTGTGCTGGCGGCCCACTACCACTGGAATCTGCCCAAGGCAAAGCTATAAAAGGGAAACGGGGCCCGGTTGGGCCCCGTTTGTCTACTTCAAATAATCTCTGGGGTCCACCGGCTGGCCGTCCAGCAGGGTCTCCAGGTGGATATGGGAGCTGACCCCCACCTCTGCAATGGCGGTGGAACCCACTGTTCCCAGCACGCTGCCGATCTCCACTGGGTCGCCGGCCTCCACGGCCACATCGTCCGCCAGGTTGCAGTACCAGGACTCCAGTCCGCCGCCGTGATCCACCACCACGGTGGTGCCCATCAGCCCATCCTTATAGACCTGTGCCACCGTGCCTGCACTGATGGACAGCACGTTTACCCCCTGGGCAGCGGCAATGTCCAGCCCTCCGTGGGTCCGCCAGTCCCCCAGAGTGGGATCCAGGGACAGGGTCTCCACACTGAAATCCCGCAGGACCTCCCCCTGTACCGGCCAGGTAAACACTTTGGACAGGGTTTCCTTGCTGGACTGGGTATCCGGTTCGGGGGTTGTGTCTTTCACCGGCTCCGGGTCGTCCGGCTGAACCTCCGGTTTGGGGGTGACGGCGGACACCGGCGGGGTGACGGTGAGGTCCTCCGCCGGATCCTGCGCGGGAAGGACAGGCGTTACAGCGCTCTGGTCCGGGATGGTCACAGAGGCGCCGCCCCCCACCGGCTCCGTGGAGCGGAACGAACCCATAACAGTCTGGAGTAGATAATAGCCCGAAATTCCTATGGTGGCGACACACAGGAACAGGACTATGTAAAAGCCCTTTCCCATTGCAAAGTCGCCCAGCTTCTTCAACTGGTTTTTCAAAAAACCACCTCCAAAGCCTAGTTTGGACAGGCTGGGGGGCGGTTATACATCCATGGCAAAAAATTTACTTCCTCTTGCAAAATCCCCGGAGAGCGGATACAATAGAGAAAAACGGCGGGCTTCCCGCCGGATGTACAGGAGGATATGACTATGATCGCCATTGCGTCTGACCACGGCGGCTACCAGCTGAAAGAGCACATCAAAGCCTATCTGGCCGCAAAGGGCATCCCCTGCCAGGACTTCGGCACCGACAGCGCCGAGCGCTGCGACTACCCCTTCTTTGGCAAAGCTGCCGCCCAGGCGGTGGCCAGCGGCCAGTGTGAGCGGGGCATCGTCATCTGCACCACCGGCATCGGCATCTCCATCGCCGCCAACAAGGTGAAGGGCATCCGCTGCGCTCTGTGCGGCGATGTCCTTACCGCAGAGCTGTGCCGCCGACACAACGACGCCAATATGCTGGCCATGGGGGGAGGGATCATCGGTCCCGGCACAGCGGAGCGTATTGTGGACGTCTTTTTAGCCACCCAACCCGAAGGGGGACGGCATGCCCGCCGGGTGGGACTGCTGATGGATATAGAAACGGAGTAAAAAACCGGCCGCCGATCAGGCGGCCGGTTTCTTGGTTACACCTCCATGATAACAGGCAGGATCATGGGAGAACGTTTTGTCTTTTTGTAGAGGTAGCCGGACAGATCGCCTTTGATAGCCCCTTTGATGGCGGACCAATCGGTGGAATAGCGGGTGTCCACGTGCTGAAGGGCCTCCAGGGCCACCTGGCGCAGCTCTTCCAGCAGCCCCTCCGACTCCTTCACATAGACAAAGCCCCGGGTGATAATGTCCGGGCCAGAGACCAGTGTGCCATCCTCTCCGGACATGGACAGTGCCACCACAATCATGCCGTCTTCGGCCAGATGCCGGCGGTCCCGCAGAACCACGCTGCCCACATCGCCCACACCGTAGCCGTCCACAAACACCTGCCCGGCGGTAACCGTCCCCGCCAGCTTGGCGGAGTTGGGGGTGAACTCCATCACCCGCCCAATCTCGCTGATGAGGATGTGGTTGGGCTCCATCCCCATCTGCCGGGCCAGTTTGGCGTGGATCTGGAGCATCCGCTGCTCCCCGTGGACCGGGATGAAGAATTTGGGGTGGACTAGGGCGTGGACAATCTTCAGCTCCTCCTGGCAGGCGTGGCCGGAGACGTGCAGCGCCAGGTCCCGCTCATTCATCACCTCTACCCCTTTGCGGTAGAGCTCGTTGACCACATTGCCGATGGCGTTCTCATTGCCGGGAATGGCGGAGGCCGAGATAATCACCCGGTCACCGGGGAGCAGGTCCACCTGCCGGTGGGTGTTGAAGGCCATCCGGGTGAGCGCGGACATCGTTTCCCCCTGACTGCCGGTGGTGATGATGCACACCCGGTTCTTCGGCAGGGATTTGATGTGGTTCAGATCCATCAGAATGCCGTCCGGGATGTTCATATAGCCCAGCTCCGAGGACACTTTCATCACATTCTCCATGGACCGGCCGGTAACGGCCACCTTGCGCCCATACCGAGCGGCCACGTCGATAACCTGCTGAATGCGGTCTACATTGGAAGCGAAGGTGGTGACGATGATCCGCTCTTCACACCCCCGAAACAGGGCGTCAAAGGAGGCACCCACGCTGCGTTCGGAACGGGTGTAGCCCGAGCGCTCCACGTTGGTGGAGTCGGCCAGAAGGGCCAGCACCCCCTCCTTACCCAATTCACCCAGCCGGGCCAGGTCCATCATCCCCCCCTGGATGGGGGTGGCGTCGATTTTAAAGTCGCCGGTGTGGACACAGGTGCCCACCGGACACTTGATGGCAAAGGCAACCGCGTCGGCGATGGAGTGATTCACATGAATAAACTCCACCGCAAACCGGCCCGCTTTCACCACCTGGCCTGCCTCACAGGTAATCAGTTTCGTTCGATCCAGCAGACGGTGCTCCTCCAGCTTCAGTTTGATGAGGCCGGCAGACATACGGGTGGCGTAGATGGGAGCATTGATGGACCGCAGCACATAGGGCAGGGCCCCGATGTGGTCCTCGTGGCCGTGGGTGATAAAAATACCCCGTATCTTGTTCTGGTTTTTGATGAGATAGCTTACATCGGGGATGACCACATCAATGCCATACATGTCGTCGTCCGGGAAGCCCATACCGCAGTCCACCACGATAATGTCGCTGCCATACTCATAGACGGTAAGATTTTTTCCAATCTCATTCAAACCGCCCAAGGAAATGATTTTCAGTTTTTCTGCCATAATTTCTCCTTACATTTCAATTTGATGATGCGTTGTTATGTAGGACCCGCCAACAGCGGCGGCCCCGCTGCCAGACAGCACAATATACAGACGAACGGCTGCGCCCGCGCCGGCCCTGCCTCGCCGGTGGGGTGCGGTGTCCTTTCATCCTGCAACGGATTCTCTGTCTGTTTGCCCCGCATTCCATCCCCGCCTGTCCTACGGTTCGGAAGCTGCGGAATATATTTAGACGCCGGGGCGGGAGCGCCGCTCCCTGCCCCATCCGGCGTTTAAATCAAAAGATAATCTTTTATAGTTTACCACACTTTTTTCCAAAAGTATACTATGCGTTTGTAAAAAACAAAATCACAGGGTTCTGTCCTCTTCTTGGGCACATTGTTCAGAAATCGCCCGGTCAATCTCCGCTGCCCGGCCGGCGTAAAAGTCACACAGCTCCGCAGCCAGCTCCAGGTCAGGTCCTTCAGCAATGATGCGCAGGGCGGACCGCCGGGCCAGCGGCGTGAGGTAGACCCAGCCATTTCCCGTCCTCATTCTCAGCCCGTCGCCGGTTGGTTTTCGGGCGCTCTCCTGGGCCAGAGCCTGCATCACCTGTCCCCGGTCGGCGGTGAGGGGCACCTCCCGGCGGCGGGAAGAAAACCTGGGGGTTTTTGACACCAGTGTCTCCAGCCGCTGGCCTGCAACCGCCATTCGGGCACAGATACGGACGGCGGCGGCGGGGGCCTGACGCAGCCAGGGCTGGACGGCATACAGCTCAGACGCCGGATCTCCATCCCGATCCAGGCGCAGGACGGCGCCGCCATACCCTGCGGCCACCAGTTCCACCGCTGCACTGGCTCCGGCGGGGACAGCTACCTTGCCGCAGCCGTTCTCCATCTCAATCAGGGCGGTCAAAGCCAGCAGCTGGCCCGGGTCCACAATGGCCCCTTGCTCGTCCTGAGCCGTGAGGATAAACCCCCCGCGCTGGGCCTGGAAGGCGGGAATGCCAGGCCGCCACGCCTCCTCCAGTCTGCATCCCAGGGCGGACAGCGCCGCCCGCAGGCATCGGTCCTCCGGGGTGGCGGTTCCCACCGCCGCGGTCAAACGCCGCAGGGCGGGGCGGCGCAGGGCGCAGGTCTCCACCGTCCACTTGGCCCACGATTCCAGGGAAAAATCCAGCCGCCGCAGACGGCCCACCTTGTCCCCCCGGGCCCGGCTCACCTCCCCTTGAAGAAGGGCATGTTCCAGCTTCCGCTCCCGGGTCCGCCCCAAGGGCAGGCCATGTTCGTCAAAGAAATGGAGATAGATTGTTCCGCCGCTCTCCTCCACAAAGAGGGAAACGGGCAGGCCGAAGCGGGCCGCTGCCCCCGCCCCCTGGACCGGACTGTCCAGCGTATGGGTCAGGGCGTCCCCTCCGGCGGCGGCGATTCCCACCGCCGCTGCCCGGGCCAGCATTCCGGCTCCATGTGTGGGGGAACAGCCCAGCCCCACCTGGCCGGAACTGCCTAGGATGCTGCCCAACGCCAGCAGGGCTTCCGGGCCCATGTCCTCCCCCAGCACCCCACGAATGGTCCCGCTGTCGCCAAAGCGCAGGGTCCCCTTCTGGCTTCCGCTGGTAATGGACCGTGCCAGCCGGCACCCGGCTGGGGCGGTCTGTCCCGGCCAGAGGCGTACCTGCTCCAGCAGGGTGCTTCC
>CAMWBA010000111.1 GCA_947172355.1 uncultured Bacillota bacterium | reverse complement strand
AGACCATCAACAACACCCTGATCGTCATCGCCTGCGTCGTGGTGGTCGGCATCTTTATCGCCCTGTTCGACTTTGTGGCGAATCAGGCAATCAGTTTGATTATCAACAGGTGACGCGGATGGCGGACAATGCGAACTGGTATGTGGTCCACACCTATTCCGGCTATGAGAACACGGTGAAGGCCACCATCGAGAAGTATGTCGAAAACCGCAATATGCACGAGCTGATTCACGAAATCAGCATTCCCCTGGAGACGGTCACCGAGATCACGGACAGCGGGCCTAAGGAAGTGGAACGCAAGGTGTTTCCCGGCTATGTCCTGGTCAAAATGGTGATGAATGACGAGACTTGGCATGTGGTGCGCAATATCCGGGGTGTCACCGGCTTTTTGGGTGAGGGAAACAAAGCAATCCCCCTTTCCGACGCCGATGTGGCCGCCCTGGGTGTGGAGAAGCGGGAGGTCGTGGTCAGCTACGAGCTGGGCGACACCGTGCGCATCACCGACGGCGCCCTGGAGTCCTTCCTGGGCACGGTGGACGAAATCGATCTGGACAACAACAAGGTCCGGGTGGTAGTGTCCATGTTTGGACGGGAGACCCCCGTGGAGCTGGAGCTGGACCAGGTTGAGCCCGCAAATTCCTAATCCCCCCGGCTGCTTCGTGCGAAGCACATGGGCGGCCAAAGGCCGCCCTGACGGATCCTTGCAACCAAGTGGGAGGGACGTCAGGCGTCCCGCCAAATTACCACATTTTCAAATGGAGGTGCTCTTTCGTGGCACAGAAAGTAACTGGATACGTAAAATTACAGATTCCCGCCGGCAAGGCGACTCCCGCCCCCCCGGTCGGCCCTGCGCTGGGCCAGCACGGCGTAAACATCGCTGCCTTCACCAAGGAGTTTAACGAGCGGACCAAGAATGACGTGGGCCTGATTATCCCCGTTATCATCACTGTCTACGCCGACCGTTCCTTCACCTTTATCACCAAAACGCCCCCCGCCCCTGTGCTGATTAAGAAGGCCTGCGGCATTGACAAGGCTTCCGGCGTGCCCAACAAGAACAAGGTGGCCACCATCAGCAAGGAAGACGTGCGCAAAATCGCTGAGACCAAGATGCCCGACCTCAACGCCGCCTCCATCGAGGCCGCGATGAGCATGATCGCCGGCACTGCCCGCTCCATGGGTATCCTGGTGGGCGAGTAAGGAGGGGACAAGAATGTTTAGAGGAAAGAAATATCAGGACAGCGCCAAGAAGATTGACAAGAACACGCTGTATGACACTGAGGACGCCATGAAACTGGTGGTGGACACCGCCACCGCCAAGTTTGACGAGACCGTGGAGCTGCACGTGAAGCTGGGCGTGGATTCCCGTCATGCCGACCAGCAGGTCCGCGGCGCCATCGTCCTTCCCCACGGTACCGGCAAGACCCAGCGGGTTCTGGTCTTCGCCAAGGCCGCCAAGGCGGACGAGGCCAAGGCCGCCGGCGCCGACTTTGTGGGCGAGATGGACCTGGTGGAGAAGATCCAGAAGGAAAACTGGTTCGACTTCGACGTGGTGGTCGCCACCCCCGACATGATGGGCGTGGTGGGCCGTCTGGGTAAGGTGCTGGGCCCCAAGGGCCTGATGCCCTCCCCCAAGGCCGGCACCGTCACCATGGACGTGACCAAGGCCGTCAACGAGATCAAGGCCGGTAAGGTGGAGTACCGTCTGGACAAGACCAACATCATCCACTGCCCCATCGGCAAGGTCTCCTTCGGCCCCGAGAAGCTGACGGAAAACTTCTCCGCCCTCATGGGCGCTATCATCAAGGCCAAGCCCGCTGCTGCCAAGGGTCAGTATATCAAGAGCTGCACCGTGGCCGCCACCATGGGCCCCGGCGTCAAGGTCAACGGCGCCAAGCTGGCCTAATTCATTCTATACACAAAAAATCCCCCGACTGTGGTCGGGGGATTTTTTGTGTAAAAAAATGCCTCTCACCTCCGCCCCCTCTGCCCCATACAATGGAGTAGAAACCCACCGCCCCTCAACCGGCGGTTCTGGAGGTAACTATGAAACACGAACTGAACATCTGGGTGGTGGGCGGCGACTTGCGTCAGGTCAAGCTGGCCCAGCTGCTGGCCGAGGACGGCCACACCGTCCACACCTACGCCTTGGGCGAGCTCCCGGACCCGGTTCCTGGTCTCAGTGCCCAAGCTGCGCTCTGCCAAATTGAAAAAGCGGACTGCGTTATTCTTCCCCTCACAGTGACCGCAGGAAAGGGGTTGCTCAACGCCCCGCTGGAACAGACCGAGCACCCTCTGGCCCCCATTCTGGACCGTTTGTCCCCCCAGCAATTTCTCTGCGGCGGACGGGTGGACCACGAAGTCCAGGCCCTGGCCTTGGAGCGGGGGCTGACCATCCACGACTACTTCGCCCGGGAGGAACTTGCTGTGTCCAACGCGGTCCCCACAGCGGAGGGAGCTGTACAGCTGGCCATGGAGCACCTGCCCATTACCATTCATGGCTCCAAGGTGCTGGTCATCGGCTTTGGCCGGGTTGGCCGGCTGACCGCCCAGCGTTTCCAGGCTTTGGGTGCCCGGGTGAGCGTGGCTGCACGCAAATATGACCAGCTGGCCTGGGCCCAGGCTATGGGCTTTGGTGGGGAACATCTGGGCCACTTAAAGGGCTGGCTGTGCGGCTACGACCTGATTGTCAATACCGTCCCCGCTCAAGTCCTGGGGCTGGAGGAACTGGAAGACGTCAAGCCCGACTGTCTCATTTTAGACCTGGCCTCCAAGCCTGGCGGCGTGGACCTAACCGCTGCTGGCGAACTGGGCCTCACGGTGGTCTGGGCTCTCGCCCTCCCGGGCAAGGTGGCGCCGGTCACGGCAGGCGCGGCAATTAAGGACACGATTTATAATATGCTGCGGGAAATCGGAGTTTAATGGTTCGTTTCTCTTTGAAACAAGGCCTGTTGGAACCTTGCGACCTCAGCAAATAAGGAACGTGAAAGCTCCCTGCCGGCGGGGTCCAGGGGAAACCGGCAGTTTCCCAGGTTTCAAACAGCCCCCAAAACCGAAGGAAAAACTTCGTGTTTCCTCCATTTATTTTGGAAAGGAATGCTTCTTTTGGAAAACAAAACTGTTGGATTTGCGGTCTGCGGGTCCTTCTGTACACATGCCAAGGCCATGGAGGCGCTGGAGCAGGTGAAAGCCCGGTTTGCGCGGGTGGTACCCATTGTCTCCGAGGTGGTGTCGGACACCGATACTCGCTTCGGCAAGGCCCACGACCTGATGCGGGAGATGGAGCGCATCTGTGACTGCCGGGTAATCTCCACCGTCAAGGCGGCGGAGCCCATCGGGCCCAAGAAGCTGCTGGATCTGCTGATTATCGCCCCCTGCACCGGAAATACGCTGGGCAAGCTGGCCGGCGGAATCACCGACACCAGCGTCACCATGGCGGCCAAAGCACACCTGCGCAACGGCCGGCCCTTATTGATCGCTCCTTCCACCAACGATGGGCTGGCTGCCTCTGCCGCCAACATTGGAGCTCTGCTGCCCCGAAAATACATCTACTTTGTCCCCTTTGGACAGGACGACTTTGAACACAAGCCCACCTCTCTGGTGGCCGACTTCTCTCTGGTGGCCGACGCCGCCCAGGCTGCTCTGGAGGGCCGGCAGCTCCAGCCCATTCTTCTGCGAGCGTAAAAATTGCCCGTGCTGTATGCACGGGCAATTTTATATCATTTACTTCCCGCAAAAGTCCTTGGCCACTTCCACAATGTGTTCTGCGGACAGGCCGAACTGCTTGAGCAGAGCGGCGGCGGGGCCGGAGTGGCCGAACTCGTCGTTGACGCCGATACGGCGGACGGGGGTGGGGCACTTCTCGCTGAGCAAAGCGCAGACCGCCTCACCCAGACCGCCGATGACAGAGTGCTCCTCGCAGGTAATCACCTTGCCGCACTCCTTTGCAGCCTTGAGAACCAACTCTTCGTCCAGAGGCTTGATGGTACACAGATTGATGACCCGGGCGGAGATCCCCGCTTCCTTTAAGGCCTTGCCGGCCTCGATGGCCTCATTGACCAGCAGGCCGTTGGCGATGATGGCCACATCCGAGCCGTCCTGAAGGACCTCGCCCTTTCCAATCTCAAACTTGAAGCTGGCTTCGTCATGGAAAACAGGAACCGCCAGACGGCCAAAGCGGAGATAGACCGGCCCCTGGTGTTCATAGGCGGCCTTCACCGCCGCCTTGGCCTCCACATCGTCAGCGGGGGCCATAACCACCATGCCGGGGATGGAGCGCATCAGAGCAAAATCCTCGCAGCACTGGTGGGAGGCGCCGTCCTCCCCCACCGAGATCCCGCCGTGGGTGGCGCCGATTTTCACATTGAGGTGGGGGTAGCCGATGGAATTGCGCACCTGCTCAAAAGCCCGTCCGGCAGCAAACATGGCAAAACTGGAGGCGAAGGGCACCAGACCCATAGAGGCGGCGCCGGCAGCCACAGCGATCATGTTGCCCTCAGCAATGCCGCAGTTGAAGTGGCGCTGAGGAAAGGCCTTCCGAAAGGTTCCGGTCTTAGTCGCTCCAGCCAGGTCGGCGTCAAAGACGATCAGGTCCTCATGCTCTGCACCCAGTGCGGCCAGCGCCGCGCCATAGCTGTCCCGAGTGGCGATTTTTTTCACGTCCGCCATCTCACATCGCCTCCACTTCTGCCAGCTGAGCCCTCAGCTCGTCCATGGCAATGTTATATTCCTCGTCGTTGGGGGCCTTGCCGTGCCAGCCGGCCTGCCCCTCCATATAGCTGACGCCCTTCCCCTTTAAGGTCTTCATAACAATGGCGGTGGGGACCCCTTTGGTCCCCCTCGCCTGGGCAAAGGCTGTCTCCATCTGGTCAAAATTGTGGCCGTCAATCTCCACCACATTCCAGCCGAACGCCCTCAGCTTGTCTGTGATGGGGTAGGGACTCATTACGTCGTCAATCCTGCCGTCAATCTGAAGGCCGTTGTTGTCGATGACAGCGCACAGGTTGTCCAGCTTATAGTGGTGGGCAAACATCATCGCCTCCCACACCTGGCCCTCCTGGATTTCGCCGTCCCCCAGCAGGGTATAGACCCGGCAGGCTTTGCCCTGATGCTTGGCGGCCAGCGCCATGCCGCAGGCGGCAGAGATGCCCTGGCCCAGCGAGCCGGTGGACATATCCACGCCGGGGACGGTATTCATGTTGGGGTGGCCCTGGAGATAGCTGTCAATGTGCCGCAGGGTGGGCAGGTCCTCCACCGGGAAAAAGCCCCGGTTGGCCAGAGCGGCGTACAGGCCCGGCGCGGTGTGGCCTTTGGAGAGGACAAAGCGGTCCCGCTCCTCCCACTTGGGCACCTGGGGGTCGATGTTCAGTTCTTTAAAATAGAGATAGGTGAACAGGTCGGCGGCGGACAGACTTCCGCCCGGATGGCCTGCCTTGGCCCCATGGGTGCCCTCAATCACACCCATGCGCACCTTACAGGCTGTGGCCATCAGCTGTTTTTTTTCCGTGGCTGTCATAGCGCTCTCCTTTGCATTGAATTTCTCTCAATTCCCCGCCGCCTCCCCTCCCTAAAATGCTTGCTTGGGCAGGGCGCAGGCGGAAACATTGGGAGTTACCATTCTCCCGCTGGGACAAAACAAATCCTGCTGCTATTATAATTCAGAATGTGGAAATTTACAAGAGATTTTCCATACAATTTCCCCTGCCCGGCGGCGGACTCAGTCGTCCAGCATCCGGTAGCCGATGCCCAGTTCGGTGTGGATATATTTCGGCTCAGAGGGGTTTTCCTTCAGCTTCCGGCGGATGTTGGCCATATTGACCCGGAGGATCTGGTTGCTTCCGCTGCCGCTGTAGGGGCCCCAGATATGCTCTAAAATAAAGTCATAGGTGAGCACTTTCCCAGCATGAATGGCCAGCAACTCAAGAATTTTAAATTCATTTTGGGTAAAGTGGATGTCCTTGCCCCCCAGCAGAATCTGGTGCTTGGACAGGTCGATGGTCAGGTCTTTGATCTGGTAGACATCCCGCTGGATACCCTGGCTCAGTTTCATCCGCTCGGCCCGGCGCAGGGCGGAGCGGATGCGGGCCAGCAGCTCCGACACCCCAAAGGGCTTTACCACATAGTCGTCCGCCCCCATGTCCAAGGCCCGCACCTTCTCGGCCTCCCGGTCCCGAGCGGAAATGATAATCACCGGCACCTCCCGAGGCAGTCCCCGAAGCTGGGCGAGAATCTCCAGTCCGTCCATATCGGGCAGGCCCAAATCCAGCAGCACCAGATCCGGGCCGTGGGAGAAAAACAGGGACAGGCCCTCCCGGCCGGTAAAGGCCAGAACGGCGCGGTAGTCGTTGGCGGCAAGGGCCCGGCTGATAAAATTGCTGATCGCCTTGTCGTCCTCGATCAGAAGGATTGTCTGTTTCTCGTTCATCATAACCTCCCCATTCTTCTTGGAAGCATCCTGTCATCTTGTCCCGCCCCCCGCGGGCAGTCCGAAGCGGAACACTGCCCCCTTCGGCTGGTGATTGCCCGCGGTAAAAAAGCCGCCGTGGGCCTTGATAATGCTCTGGCAGACGGACAGGCCAATCCCCATCCCCCGGGTGGCATCGCCAGACAGGGGCATGGCCTGACCGGCCTGGATGGCCTGGAGCACCTCTGGACTCAGGCCCCGGCCCTGATCCCGCACCTCCACCACCGCCCAGTCCTCCTGGCGGTACAGGTGCAGGGTGATATGTTCCCGGTCCCCGGAGTGGCGGATGGCATTTTCCAGCAGATTGACAATGACCTGCCGGATAAGCAGGGGGTCCATAGGCAGGTAGAGAATATCTTCGGACAGGTTCAGCTCCACATGGCAATCGGGAAAACGCCGCCGGGTGGCCAGCAGCGCATCCCCCGCCACCTCCTCCAGCATCTCCTCCCGCATTTTCAGCGGCATGGTGCCGTCTTGTATGCGGGTCACAGACAAAAGGTTTTCCACCATGATAATCAAACTGTCCGCATCCCGCTTGATGTCAGAGAGCATCATCAAATTCTTCTCCGATACCTCCGGGCTGGCCAGCAGCACCGAGACTGCGCCGGAGATGGAGGTGAGGGGGGTACGCAGGTCATGGGACACCGCCCGCAGAATACTCTCCCGGATAGAGATTCGGTCAGATTGAATTTGAATGGCCGCCTTTTCCGCATTAAGCCGCTCGTTTTGCTCATAGAGGGCTTTGGCCTTCTTCTCCCGCCGGACCGCCTCGGTGGCCTGTTTTTTCACCCGGGCGGTGAGGGCGCAGATCACGCAGGAGATGGCCACCATAGACAGCATGGCCAGCGGATAGCCGGTACGGCTGAGGGAAAAGGACTCGTATGGCTCCATAAAGTATACGTTGATGCACAGCGCCCCGATGATGGAGGCGGCAATGCCATAGGCATACCCGGAGGTAAGCAGAGAGATCAGAGCCACTGCCAGCACAAAGACCAGGGCGGAGTTGTTCTCTCCGCCGGTGTGGGTAATCAGGATGCTGCTGGCGTAATACGCCGCGCACAGAAACAGCGCCATAACCCCCAGGTTCCGGGGTATGGCGGGAAGGCGATGCACCTGAACATCCAGCCAGCGGTACAGCGTTTCCATTCTTTCGGACACAACCTCCGCCCTCCTTTTCCAGCCGCTTTTTCACGCTGATTATACCAAAGATCCCGCAAAAGGTAAAGTCCGGACCGACCGGGTTCGCAATCTTCTGAACAGGCAAATGCAAGGCAGGCGCTGTGCCTTTGAAGCCCCCGGCCCGCCGCCGGCGCAGTCCTTTTCCTTTTTTGTAACATTTTACAATTTTTCGCCCGGCTTTTGTGGTTTTTCACCATTCCGCCCCCGTTAATTTCTCGCTTTTCTTCTCTTTTCTCCCGTTAAAAAGCCGTTAATTTTGTTGTTTTCTCGACAAAAAATCAGTATCATGTATCGTTGAAAAGAAGGCGAGGTATCATTATGAGTCTGCGCGTAGGCATCGACATCGGCTCCACCACCGTCAAGGTGGTGGTTCTGGACCAACGGAACAACCTGCTCTTCCGCTCCTACGAGCGGCATTTCTCCAAGACCCGGGAGCGGGCTCTGGAGACGCTGAACTCCATCCGGGACCTGCTGGCTGGCCAGGAGATCAAGGTCACCATCACCGGTTCCGCCGGTCTGGGGGTGGCGGACGCCGCGGGCATCGACTTTGTACAGGAGGTCTACGCCACCGCCGCCGCCGTCAACACCTACATCCCCGACACCGACGCGGTGATCGAGCTGGGGGGCGAGGACGCCAAAATCATCTTCTTCGGCGGCGCCCTGGAGGAGCGGATGAACGGGTCCTGCGCCGGGGGCACCGGAGCTTTCATCGACCAGATGGCGACGCTTATGAACGTCACCGTCAGCGAGCTGGACGAGCTCAGCCTGAAGCACGAGAAAATCTACCCCATCGCCTCCCGCTGTGGGGTGTTCGCCAAGAGCGACATCCAGCCCATCCTGAACCAGGGGGGCCGGAAGGAGGACGTAGCCGCCTCCATTTTCCAGGCGGTGGTGGACCAGACGGTGGCCGGCCTGACCCAAGGCCGGGAGCTGAAAGGGAAAATCGTCTTTCTGGGCGGGCCGCTCCACTTCCTTATGGGGCTGCGGCAGCGGTTCGTGGAGACCCTCAAGCTGGACGGCAACCACGCCGTGTTCCCCCAGGACGGCGACTGCTTTGCCGCCATGGGGGCGGCCCTGTGCGCCACCGATTACGCCCCGCTCCCCTTTGAGACAGTGATGCAAAAGCTGGCGGACAGCGCCGGGGCCACCACGGTGGTGGACACCATGCCCCCCCTGTTTTCCAGCGAGGAGGAGTACAAGGACTTCTGCGGCCGGCACGACAGCGCCGCCGGCCTGTCCGTCCTGCCCATCGAGGGGTACAGCGGGGACGCCTACCTGGGCATCGACGCCGGGTCCACCACCACCAAAATCGTGCTGATCACCGCCGGCGGCGACCTGCTGTATCAGTACTACCACTCCAACCAGGGCAACCCGGTGGCCATCGTCCTGGAGCAGCTGAAGGAGATTTACAAGCTGTGCAGCCTGCCCTGCGACAAGCATATTGTCATCAAGGGAGCCGCCGTCACCGGCTACGGCGAGGACCTGATCAAAAACGCCTTCTCCTGCGACCTTGGGCTGGTGGAGACCATGGCCCACTACAAGGCCGCCGCCTTCTTCGATCCCGAGGTGGACTTCATCATTGACATCGGCGGGCAGGACATGAAGTGCTTCAAGATCCGCAACGGCGCGGTGGACTCCATCATGCTCAACGAGGCCTGCTCCTCCGGCT
>CAMWBA010000110.1 GCA_947172355.1 uncultured Bacillota bacterium | reverse complement strand
AGCCGATTCTGTTTGCCGGGGAGCCGTTCAGCTTCATCCAGCCGGATGCGGCAGAGCAGGAGCCGCCAGCCGCGCCAATCCCGTCTCCCCCGGAGCAGGCGGACGAAGCCCTCTACCTTCTGGATGATTCCGTTTACCTCCATATCCAGGCCAGTGACGAGGGGTGGGACTACACGCTCTACACCAAGCATGATATGGCACAGCTTGACGGTGGGCAGTTAGATGCCCCCGGTTCCTCTATCGCGGACGTTGTAGAGCATATCCGAAGGACGGAGGAAATCGGCACAATCGCCGTTGATCTTGCCCCCATAGAGGTTCTGGATGAACTGCGGGACCGTGCTGACCGTGCGCTGGAGGCGGCTGTGGCCGTCCAGCCGGAGCAGGGCCGAGATTACGCCGGGGAACTACGGGAGCATTTCGCTCAGGAGGATGACGCCCTGTGGGACACTCCGTTAGACGAATACCCCCTGCCGGACCCGGCCTTTTCCGCTGACGAACTGGAACAGGACTACGGCTATTCGGGCGGCGATCTGCTGCCCCTGTCCAGGGAACGGGCGGCGGAGCTGCTGGAGCAGGATTTGACTGTCTACATGGTGGAGGCTGGCGAAAATCCCGCTATGGTCTTTGACCGGGACGATCTCGTGGAGCAGCCGGATGGCATGATGTTTGCCGTTCCCCGCAAGGAATGGGAGGAAAGCCCGGAATTTCACCAGTGCATTGTGGACCGGCTGAATCACCAGAAGGAACGGGAACGGGCCTTTCTCGACTATGGCGGGGACTGCTTTGCCATTTATCAGATAAAGGACGGCGCTGAACAACGCGATCTCCGCTTTATGAACATGGACTGGCTGATGTCCAAGGGGCTAACTGTTGAACGTGGCAATTACGATCTGGTCTATACGGGAGAACTGGCACCGGGGCTGGGGTCCAGCGCCCTGGAAAAGCTGTGGGAAAGATTCAACACCGATCACCCGGCAGACTATCACCGCCCCTCCATGTCCGTCAGCGACATCATTGCCGTCAAGCAGGACGGTGTGGTATCCTGCCATTACTGCGACAGTGTTGGCTTTGCGAAGGTGCCGGACTTCATCAGCCGGAAACCCACTGTGGCCGAATTGGAGGCCCAAGTCAAGGCGGGACAGACCATCTCCCTGACGGATTTGGCCGATGCCGTCCACCGGGAGAAGAAAAAATCCGTTGTGGCCCAGCTCAAATACCAGCCAACCCAGGAACGAAAAAAGGCAGCGCCAAAAAAGAGCGCGGAAAAGGAGCGGTAAGAAAATGAACGATTTTACATTTGAGGAACAGAATTTGGTGTGCATCTACAACGGTTCCGGCACCCGTGAGGGCGTGATTGCTGCCCTCACCGAGATGCGGGGCTATCTGGAGCCGGACGAGGATGAGCTGCGCTCCCTCACTGACAGCGCCCTTGCCAAGCTGGGGCGCATGACGGACGCGGACTTTGCTGCCCTTGACCTGTTCCCGGACTTTGAGACGGAGGACCCTGCCTATGGCGAGTAAGGTCCAAGCTTACGCGCAACTGGCCGACCACGCCGCCCACCAGATCACCGGTAGCTATCAGGAATGGACGGCCTTTCTCTCCACAGCGGGCCGTCTCTATAAATATCCGTACCCTGAACAGCTCCTGATCCACGCCCAGCGGCCCAATGCCACCGCCTGCGCGGAATATGATTTCTGGAACCAGCGGATGCGCCGGTATGTACGGCGGGGCGCTACGGGCATCGCCATTATCGACAACAGCGGAAACAGGCCGTTTCTGCGCTATGTGTTCGATGTGGCCGATACCGGCGGCGAAGAGGACACCCGGCCCAAGCTGTGGAAGTACCAGGAGGAATATCGGGACACGGTATCTGCGGCACTGGAGCAGCGGTTTGACGTTCCCGGCAGCGACCTTTCGGATCAGTTTGAAAAGATCGCCGCTCAGCTTGCGGCGGAATACTGGAACGAACACCGGCAGGACATCCTCCACATCGTTGACGGCAGTTTTCTGGAGGAGTATGATGAGTTCAACATCGGGGCGCAGTTCCGAAACGCCGCCGCCGTCAGCATCGCCTACACTCTTATGTCCCGCTGCGGCATGGAGCCGGAAAACTACTTTGAGCATGAGGATTTCCTGAGCATTTTTGACTTCAATACCCCGGACACCATCACGGAGCTGGGTACGGCAGTCAGCCTGGGGAGCGAAACGGTGCTGCGGCAGATCGAAGTCACCATCAAAAAATATGAGCGGGAAAAATCCGCAGAAAGGAACGCCGAACATGGAGAACAATCTGACCTACACTCAAGTGGGGGACTTCCTGATCCCCAATCTGGCCCTGCCGGAGCAGCCGAACCGGGACCTGGGCAAATACGGGAGGATGCGCCGGACGTACCTAAAGGAGCATCGTCCGGGCCTGTTCAACCGCCTGACGCTGAGCGGAACCCTGTTCAACCACCTGTTGGAGATCGAGGACGCGGCGAACAGCCGTCTGGAGCAGATGATGCCGCAGTTGGCGAAAGCGGCGGGGGCCACGGAGCAGTTGAAAGCCAGCGATCAGATGAAGTGGGTGGGACTGATGAACACCTGCAAGGCACAGGCGGAGGAAATTATCATGTCGGAGCTGATTTACAGCTAAGTTTTATGCCCCCGGTAATTCCGTCCCAGCGGGAACAGATGGAGGCCATTGGAGAAGCAGAGAGCGCAGACGCGCCCTCTGCTTTTTCTGTCTCCCAGGAGGAAGTAGACCGGGCGCTGCGGGGATATGGCGGCAAGCTGAAAATTTTTGATCTGTACCATCAGAATCTTCCCGCCAAGAGCATTGTTGCCGCCCTCCGAAAAGAGTATGGTACATCAGGCGGCAGCTATATTCTTTCGGACGGGTCTCACATCTTCTTGGATTACCGGCCCAACACCGGCATGGAGTTTTGGAATGACCCTTCTGACAAAAAATTTATTGTCAAGTGGCCCGCTGTGGAAAAGCGTATCCGCCAGCTTATCCAGAAGGGCAGTTACCTTACGCCGGAGGAATTGGAGCAGTACCAGAGCGACCACCTGGAACAGCCCCCAGCCCTGGAGATCACCCAGGCTGACATCGACGCACAGCTCCGATTTGAAGCGCCGCTTCATCTCCAAAATCTGCGGATTTATGAAATCTATCAGCAGAATTTGAGCGTTGAGGACACAGTGGGCGCGGTCAGTGCAGCATTTGGCCGTGCTGCCGCAGGGCATAAGCTGCCGGATGGGACACAGGGGTGGGTGGATTATCACCCTGATGTTGGCATCACAATACAGAAAAACGGCGAGGACAAAGAGATTGCGGAAGTCACTATATCCTGGTCTGACGCTGAAAAACGGCTGCGGGAGTTGATTGAAGAAGGCCGATACCTGACCCCGGAGGAATTGGAGCAATACCGGCAAACGCACCCGGAACATACGCAAACGGCATCAGCCCCGGAAATGGAACCGCTTGCTTCTGTGCTGGGCAGCACAGATTTCCAGACGGACTACAACGCACTTAAAGAGGCCCATCCAGGAAATATTGTGTTGTATCAGATAGGAGATTCCTTTGAAATGTTCGGGCCGGATGCGCGTGTTGTCTCCGTTGAGTTGGGTTTGATGCTGACGCAGCACAATCTTCCCGGCATCGGGCGTGTGGCCATGTGCGGCATCCCCGGCCATAAGCTGGGCGAGTATGTGCATCGCCTCCGGGATAGGCACGATGTAACGTTCTCCAGCATTGAGCAGGACGGGAAACGTCTCGTTGTCTCCTATCTCTCTGTGGAACATGAGGCCATGAACGCCCGTAAAGCAGAAGCGGAAGCCCCGGAACAATCCGCGCACATTTCCGCCTCCATGTCCCGTGAAGTCACCCAGGAAGATATTGACGCCGCCCTCCAGGAGTGGAACGGTGATATTGCCAGCAAGCGCCGGGTCCAGCAGTACATGACCGGCCATGCCCGTGACCGGGACACGGTGGAGTGGCTAAAAAATGAGTACGGCGATAGTCTCCCTGCGTTTCCTGTTACGGTAGAGGGCGCGGCCACCGATCTGCCCTGGACAAAAGTACAGCGCCGCCTTGCCCGTCTGGTGAAGGAAGACAGATTTTTCACCGAGAAGGAACTGGACAATTTTGAGGACATAGACGCCGCTGCCATCCGGGAGCATCTGGAACAGGACAGCCCCTCCGGGTTTGTGGAACAGGTCGTGGCCGATGCGGAACGGCTGGCGGGGCAGGATTCCAGCACCGCGCCTACCATCCGGGAGACCTATAACCTCTATAAACCTATCATCAGGGATTTGGTGCTGGCAGATGTGGCCTATCAAAACGCCTGCAAAAATTCGGACCGGGAAAACGCGATTATTGAGGGCGATGCGGCAGTCAAACGGACGGCACTCACCATTACAGAGCCGGAGTTTATGCGTCTGTATCACGATATGCCCGACTTCCGCTACCGGCTGCATCGGGAAATCGTAGATGAAACCTATGCCGCCCTCACCCAGCCCCAGCGGGAGCAGACCGCCGTTCTGACCCGCGAGGATGATGAAGAATCGCCGCCTTGGGGAACGGAGGTAGGCAGTCATTCTCCCTGGGGCAAAGTGCAGATGAGCAATCAGTTTGCGGACAGGGTGTATGAAATCAGCACCGCCAGTCATGGCGGGATTATGATACGGGAAGCAGACGCGAACAAACTGCTTTCGCCCGGAACACTCGCCGCAGGCGGAAGTGAGCATGGATGGCGCTACTATGAGGAAGATGAGGCCGCGCCCATTGTCATCTGTGAACTGCTGGAAAAGGGCATCCCCGCGTCTCCGCCGTATGTCCGCTGCGAGTACAGCGAAACAAGACATTTTAAGGCAGATCAAATCTATTCTATCAACGAGTTTGACCGCCTGATGAAACAGGCAGACGATGAACACACCAAGGGCAAAGCTGCGGCACTCAAAAAATACGGGACAGAGGAAAAATGGTTTGCCGCTCATGACCCGGAGCTTGACCGCTTTATCGGCTACGACAAAGTTTCTTTCTGCGTTGTACTGCCAGACGGTAAGAGGATTTGGACGCGTCAGGACGTGGGGGATGGATACGGCGGACTGCTGAACTACCTCAGTCAAAATGAAAAGTATCGTGATATTGTTCCCGTTTTGCAGCAGGCCGCAGAGCGGGAGCAAGCACGCCTTGCAGCAGAGGTCGCGCCCCCGGACATCTCCGTTTCTGACGAGGACTGGCAGACCATCCAGGGTGTCATCGGCGCGGCGGACCAGCCGCCCCATGACCCGCTGGCCCCGGCCTATAACCCAGGTGATACGGTTTATCTGAACAATACTGCTTTTGAGATCACGGGTATTGGCCTGCTTGATGTGGAGCTGCGGGACCCTGCGCTGCCTATCCCCCTTTTCCGCACCGAGAGTAAAGAAAACTTTGAGCGGCTGCTTCACCAGGATACGCGGAATGGTCGGATTACCAGCTATCTGCCTGCCGATATGAGCCGCATCAACGATGATTTTCGGGAAGTGCTGACCTCCCATCTGATGACAGAGCGGGACAAGGGCTACATTTCCGGCTGGCTGCGCTCTGGCGAGAATAACCGGGAAATTGCCCAGCGGCTGTCCCTTGCCTTTGCCAGCCGCGCCGAGACGGTAACGCTGGAGACCGGGGACATAGCGGACTATTTTACCTCTACCGTGAGTATGGCGGTGGAAATCCAGGACAAATTCGGCACAAAGTTGGCTCTGTCCTGGGATGCCGTTGCCCCCATTCTCCGTACCCTCTGGCTGCAAGAGCTGGACGGTTTTACCCATGAGCCGGTCCAGCGGGAGAGTGTGGAGCTGACAGGCCAGCTTCGCTATCAGGTGGGGGACAAGGTGGCCTTTGCCTATGGCGATCATGATGTCAGCGGAACGATTGAGGGTATCGGCGATTTGGATGTTATCATTCATACCGGCCCTTATGCCTGGAGCCATCAGACTGTTACCAAAGACTTTTTCGAGGACGCAGTTCGCCATGACGAGCGCAACGCCGCCCTGTTTACCCCGGAGGCCCCCGCCGCAGAGGTCCCGCCAGCGCCGCCCCAGGAGGAACAGCCGGAGTCCCCGGCTGGCAACACCACAGCAACACCACAGCAACACCAAGAACTGCAACCCTCTATCCCGGCGATAAAAACGGTCTGCCCTATGATATTGTCGTTCAGACCCTGCGTTTTGACGAGCCGGAACACGCACAGCCGGAGCAGGCCCCCGTCATGGAACAGGATGTTGCCGCCGGGAATTTCCGCATCACCGATGATAACCTGGGCGTGGGCGGGCCGAGGGTCAAGTACCGTATGAATGTCGAGGCCATCCGCATTTTACAGCAGATCGAGGCCGAGGGCCGCTCCGCCACCAAAGCAGAGCAGGAAGTCCTCTCCCGCTATGTTGGCTGGGGCGGCATCCCGGACGCCTTTGACCCGGACAAGGCCGAGTGGTCCGCCGAGTATCAGGAGCTGAAAAGCCTGCTGACGGACAGCGAGTACAAATCGGCGCGGGCATCCACCCTCAATGCCCACTACTCCAGCCCCCTGGTTATCAAAGCCATCTATGAGGCCATCGGGAACATGGGCTTTGAAAAGGGAAATATTCTGGAGCCGTCCTGCGGCGTGGGAAATTTCTTCGGCCTGCTGCCGGAGAGCATGGCCGCGTCCAAGCTGTACGGCGTGGAGCTGGACAGCATCACCGGGCGCATCGCCCAGCAGCTCTATCCCAAGGCCCGTATCGCGGTGCGCGGCTACGAAAAAACCGACTTCCCGGACAGCTTTTTCGACATCGCCATCGGCAACGTGCCGTTTGGCAATTATCCCGTGGTGGACCAGAAGTATGACCGGGAGCGGTTTCTGATTCACGATTATTTCTTTGCCAAAACCATTGATAAGGTCCGGGCAGGCGGCGTGATTGCGTTCATCACCTCCAACGGCATCAGCGGCGGTACAATGGACAAAAAGGACGATAGGGCGCGGCGCTACATGGCGCGGCGGTGCGATCTGCTGGGCGCGGTCCGCCTGCCGGACGGTATTTTCCAGGCCAACGCCGGGACAGACACCTCCATGTCCATCATGTTCCTCCAAAAGCGGGAGATTCCCCTGCGTGAAAATGAGCCTTTGCCGGAATGGGTGGAGGCAGAGGTCATTGAACGCCACACCTATATCGGGCAGGATGGTCAAGAGCGCCCCGGCTTCGTCAGTATGAACCGCTATTTCCAGACCCACCCCGAAATGGTGCTGGGCGATTTGGAGATCACCTCCGGCCCCTATGGACCGCAGTTGGCTTGTAAGTCCCGGAAGGACGAGGACTTTGCCCAGCAGCTCCGCACCGCTCTGTCCCACATCCACGGCGAAATCAAGCGTGTCGAGCTGTCCGAACTGGATGAGGAAATCGAGACGGACGCACTGATTCCGGCAGACCCCAATATAGAAAAATACTCCTTCGGCGTTGTTGACGGCGAATTATACTACAGGGAAACCTCCATGATGGCAAAGCCCAATCTGAGCGCCACGGCCAGGGGCCGCGTCATGGGCATGGTGGAGCTGCGGGACTGTGTGCATCGGCTGATCGACCTTCAGATGGAGGACGCTGATGAAAACTCCGTCCAAAAGGAGCGGCAGACCCTCAACAGCTTGTATGACGCTTTCTCCAAAAAGTACGGCCTTATCAACAATCGGGAGAACGCGCTGGCCTTTTCCGCTGACAACTCCTATTTTCTGCTCTGCTCGTTGGAAATGCTGGATAATGACGGGCGGCTGGAACGCAAAGCGGATATGTTCACCAAGCGGACCATCAAGCCCCACAGGGCCGTCACCCATGTTGACACCGCCAGCGAAGCCCTGGCCGTCTCCATAGGGGAAAAGGCGCGGGTGGATATGTCCTACATGGCCCAGCTCACCGGCAAAACAGAGGAAGAATTGGAATTAGAGCTGTCCGGCGTGATCTTTCGGGATGTCCAATGCGAAGGGGACCCCAGCCGGAAGGACTGGACCGCTGTTGCTCTCGACAGCTTTCCCCTCGTTGCCGCCGATGAATACCTCTCCGGGAACGTGCGGCAGAAGCTGCGTGCTGCCAAGGCCATGTTGGACGCGCTGCCCGAAGGGGAAAAACACCGGCTGCGCCCCAATGTGGAGGCGCTGGAATCCGCCCAGCCCCAGGACCTGACCGCCTCGGAGATTGACCTCCGCCTGGGGGCCACCTGGCTGGATAAGCGGTATGTCCAACAGTTTATGTATGAGTTGTTCAAGACGCCGCCGGTCCAGAAGAATAAAATTCATGTGAATTTCTCGGAATACACCGGGAATGGAACATCACCGGCAAAAATACCGTGTCCGGCTATGATGTTGCCGCCAACACCACCTATGGCACGGACCGGCTCAACGCCTATCACATCCTGGAGGACACATTAAACCTCCGTGATGTGCGAATCTATGACACCATCAAGGACCCGGACGGCAAAGAGCGCCGTGTTCTGAACCATAACGCCACCACCTTGGCCCAGCAGAAGCAGCAGGCCATCAAGGACGCTTTTCGGGACTGGATATGGAAAGACCCCCAGCGACGGCAGACCTTGGAGAAACAGTATAATGAGCTGTTCAACTCTATCCGGCCCCGCGAGTATGATGGGCGGTATATCGTGTTCGGCGGCATCAACCCGGAGATCACCCTTCGGGAGCATCAGCTCAACGCCATCGCCCATGTGCTGTACGGCGGAAACACGCTGCTGGCCCATGAAGTCGGCGCGGGCAAGACCTTTGAAATGGTCGCGGCGGCGATGGAGAGCAAACGCCTGGGGCTGTGCCAAAAATCTCTGTTCGCTGTTCCCAACCACCTGATCGAACAGTGGGCCAGCGAGTTCCTGCGGCTGTATCCCACCGCCAACATCCTCGTTGCATCCAAAAAGGATTTTGAGGGCAGGAACCGTAAGAAGTTCTGTTCCCGTATCGCCACCGGGAATTATGACGCGATCATCATGGGCCACTCCCAATTTGAACGCCTCCCCGTCTCCTACGAGCGGCGGGAGCAGTTGCTACAAGACCAGATTTTGGAGATCGAACAGGGCATTGAGGAATTGGAGGACAGCGGCGCGGAGCGGTTCAGCGTCAAGCAGTTGGAGCGCACCAAGCGTTCCCTGGAGGCCCGTCTGGAAAAACTCAACAGCACGGGCCGGAAAGATAGCTCCGTCACCTTTGAGCAGCTTGGAGTGGACCGTCTCTTTATTGACGAGGCACATTCCTATAAAAATTTGTTCCTCTACACAAAAATGCGCAATGTGGCGGGGCTTTCCACCACCGATGCGCAGAAGTCCAGCGATATGCTGCTGAAAT
>CAMWBA010000109.1 GCA_947172355.1 uncultured Bacillota bacterium | reverse complement strand
GTCTATTTTACCACTTCCTACATCTTTTTCCTAGATTGTTTTTTTAAAGTAATATCTAGCCGACAAATTCCCAGGCTACGATCTGTCCAACATGGGTAAGGTGGAGGAAATTTTTGACCGGCAGCTGGCGAAATGCCAGGTGGACTATTTCGACTTCTACCTCTTCCACAACATCTGCGAAATGAACATCGACGCCTACCTGGACCCCAAATTTCACATCTACGACTCCCTCATGGCCCGAAAAAAGGCGGGGCAGATCAAGCACCTGGGCTTCTCTGCCCACGGCAGTCTGGAGACCATGAAGCGTTTTCTGGACGCCTACGGCAAGGATATGGAGTTCTGCCAGATCCAGCTCAACTGGCTGGACTGGGACTTCCAGGACGCCAGAGGCAAGGCGGAGCTGCTGGACGCATGGGGCATCCCTGTCTGGGTGATGGAGCCCCTCCGGGGCGGCAAGCTGGCCAGTCTGCCCGACGAGGACGCCGCTAAGCTGAACGCCCTCCGTCCCGATGAGGGCATCCCCGCCTGGGCCTTCCGGTTTATCCAGGGCCTGCCCTCTGTGGGGGTCACCCTGTCCGGTATGTCCACCATGGAGCAGGTGGAGGATAACCTGAATACCTTCGCGAAGGAAAAGCGCTTAGATCTTCAGGAACTGCAAACCCTGCTCGCTATTGCCGACAACATGACCGAACGGACCAGCGTTCCCTGCACCGCCTGCCGGTACTGCACCACCCACTGTCCCCAGGGCCTGGAAATCCCCGAGCTTCTGGAATTGTATAACGAATTTACCTTTACCGGCGGCGGCTTCATCGCCCCGATGCGCGTCGGACAGCTGTCCGCTGAAAAGAAGCCCAGCGCCTGCGTGGGCTGTCGAAGCTGTGAGGCGGTGTGTCCCCAGCAGATAAAAATTTCAGAGGCTTTGGCTGATTTTTCTGCCAAACTGGGCCTGTAAAATGATCCAAGCCGCAAAACAAGAAAAAGACACGCCGGCCGGCGTGTCTTTTCTTATCGTTTCTTCCGCTGCAAGTCAAAAATAATCTGCAAAATACGGTCCTCATCGGAGGACGTAAGCTGGAGAAATCGGCATCCATACTCAAAATAGTCATGCTTGCGCTCGATAATACGCAAAATTTGACAAAACATCAGGGAGGACTCCAGCTCAGGAATCAGTTTTGCTTGAAGAATGAATTTATCGCCCACATTATAGCGTCGCTTGGCACCGATGCAGACACCGCCCACACTCATGTTCAGCAGCTTACAGCTCTCCTCCGTTGCGCTGAAACTGCCCATCGGCGTTATTCCCACATCAATATTGGTGTCCACCCGGAAAAAGGCGCGCTCATTGACCCGCTTGACCAGTGCCAGGTTTTCCGCCTGCCACATTCCGTTTGGACTGGGCCGCAGGGTCCCCTGGATGACCACCGCTTTGTTCTCCATACTGCTGTAGCCCCGCAACACTACAGGAATGGGGTCCTCGGTCCCCGCCAGCAGGTTGCCCTCGCTCTGGGGTTCCAGCAGAGCCCGGTCTCCGCGCAGTTCGACCAGCACCGCAGTAAGGAAGATGCGGCCATCGTCAGAAGCCACCTCCACCTGCATTCCAGAGTAAATCTCCAGATCCTCCTCTTGCGCTCTGCGCCGGGACTCCTCCGTCCTAAGTTCTCTGGCGCTCTTGCCAAACCTTTTGAAATAGTTAAACAGTCCCATACGGACCTCCGGTCATTTCAATTTTATCTCGCTTCTGCGCCTGCGCTCTCCCGCAGCTGTTCCATATGCTCGCTGGTCCAAACCACCTGGTTGCGGCCAAATCGTTTTGCATCATACAGCATGGTATCGGCAATCTGCAAATACGTGTCGTAGGAGTCGCCCTCCTTAGGAATGACGGTAACGCCCCCCACGCTGACGGTAACCCAGGGGGCCACCTCAGGATTGTGGGGAATCTTCCGTTCCTCCACCGCTCTGCGCACATCCTTCAAATGCCGATAGGCCGATTCTGCGTCGTTGCCCAGCAAAATTGCCACAAACTCCTCCCCACCATAGCGGGCAAAAAAATCTGTGTTGCGCCGGAATAGACCGTTAACTGTGTGGGCCACTTCCATAATCACCTTATCCCCCGCCGGATGGCCAAAGGTGTCGTTATAGACCTTAAACTTGTCAATATCAAACATGCACAGTGAAATGGGGACTCCCAGCCGGATGGCGTCCTGCCATTTGGTCCGGCAGGTCAAGTCATACCGGCGGCGGTTGGCCACTCCGGTCAGCTGATCAATCATGGCCAGCCGCTCTACCTGGAGCCGGTATTGATACAGCTTGATGTGGGTATTCACCCGGGCCCGGATGATAGCATCCCGGAAGGGCTTTCGGATATAGTCCACCGCACCTAGAGCCAAGCCGCGCTCCTCGCTTTCCAGATCCGACAGGCTGGTAATCAAAATCACCGGAGTGCGCTGAATCAGCGCCGCCTCCCGCAGCTTCCGCAGCAGGACAAAGCCATCCATCCCAGGCATCACCACGTCCATCAGGATTAACGAAAACTCCCCGCACCCAGCCAGACGCAGCCCCTCTTGGGAGTCATGGGTAATGGTGATGGAATAATCCGTTTCCAAAATTGCTTTCAGCAGATCCGCCTGCGTCAAGCTGTCATCAATAATCAGTATCTTTTCCATATCCATACTCCTTTATCGGCATCCCGGTTTTATGGGATAACCGGCACACGCTTTGCTTCGGGACCGCGGGTCCAGTCCGCCGTTCCGGCGGCGTGGAGGGAGCATACTTTTCTCACATAAAAGGCTCCAAGGTTTTCTAATCGCATTATAACAAATATTTACCAAAAACAAAAGCCCATTTTCACATTTTATTCTTTTTCTCCGCAAATTTTCTCTTTTTTCTCATCTCTCGTCTGAAGCAACAAAAAACATTTATTTTTTTGTTTGTTTTTGTGTTTAACGCCGGTATCGTCCTGTATAAAATCACCGGACGCCCAAAGGCGTCCGGCGGCTTTTGGCTTATTTTGAGGTCTCCCTCTGGAATTTGGCCAGGTAAGCATCCTGAAGCAACTTGAGGCGCTGAGGATCCCCACCGCCTACTGGGATATGGTCGATGGACTCCACCCGCATACACAGCGCGCTGGAGCTGGTGACAATAATCTCGTCCGCATTCATCAGCTCCACCATGGAGAAGGGCTCCTCCAAGGTAGGGATGCCATGTTCCTTGGCCAAGGCCAGCAGGTATTTGCGGGTAACGCCGGGCAGAATAAGCTCGTCGGTGGGGGCGGTGCGCAGCACCCCATCTTTTAGGATGGAAATATTGCTGTGGGCACACTCGGTCACCCGGCTGCCCCGGTGAAGTACCGCTTCGTCACAGCCGGCCTCCGCCGCCCGCTGATTGGCCAGTACACTGGGAATCAGGTTCAGCGTTTTGATGTTGCATAGCTTGAACCGATTATCCTCTAAAGAGATAAGCTTATAAGGGATGTCCATGGACTTCATGGTATGGGGCTTGACGAAAATCATCAAAGAGGGTTCCACTCCTTGGGGAAACACATGATTCCGGGGGCTGTTGCCCCGGGTAATCTGCCAGTACAGGAAATGGATCGGGGCCTCTTCCGCCGCATCAATGACCTTTTGCAGCTCCGCCTTAATCTGTTCCCGCTCCATTTTAAAGGGAATTTCCAGCAGGCGCAGGCTGTTGTACATCCGATCCAGGTGGTCCTCAATGGCAAATGGAATGCGGTTGGCAACACAGGTAGCCTCGTAAATACCATCGCCGAAATAGAGGGCTCTGTCCCCCATCGGCACCTGCATCTCCTCCAGTGGACCGATCTCCCCGTTATAGTAGCCTACATTCTTCCACATGCTTTCTCTCTTCCTCTCATTTTTATTTTACTCCCAAACTGCCTATGTGTTCCTTGGTTAAAATCTTTTGCGGTCCTCCCTATCCCCCCACACGGCTGTGGCGGTATCTCTGGTATGCGCTCCAAACACCCCAGGCGCACAGGGCCCCAATGATGGCCCCCGCCAACACGTCGGTGGGGTAGTGGACCCCCACATACAGCCGGGACAGCCCCATGCACACCGCCAGCACCGGAGCGGCAGTCCTTCCCCACTTCCAGGGCAGGGTCCGCAGCCAGGTGACGCACGCGGCAAAGGCGGCACAGGTGTGGCCCGAGGGGAAGGAATTGGGGTCCCTCTCTGTCACCAGCGGGAGAATAGGCCAGTCCAGCCAGGGCCGGGGCCGTTCCACCAACGGCTTTATGGTGAAATTTGTCACCAGCAGCCCCAAGATCATGGCAGCCAGGGCCAGGGTCCCCGCTGTTCGGGTGGGTTTGTACAGCAACATAACCAGAGACAGGGCGATCCACAGAACACCTGCATCCCCCAGTTTGGTGTAGAAAGAAACGATGGGGTCCAGCCAAGACACATGCAGGCTTTGGATCAGCACCAGCGCCTGTCCGTCCAGACAAAGCAATCCGTCCAATCTGATAGACTCCCTTTCGGAAATTTTTGGAGGGAGTGCTGCCGGTAAATTCCCTTGACCGCCTCTCCATTCCATACTATAATAATAAAGATTTTTTCCGGCAAGTCAATACTATTTTTCGGAGGTCCATTCCCTTGAAGCAAATCCTCTGCCTATCCAGCGAACCCTGGTCCAACCGGCTTCCTGGCCGCACCCAGCAGATCGTTTCCCGCCTACGGGATACACAAATTTTATACTTCTCTCCCGCCCAGAGCCGCCGAGACCGGTCGTTTTTGAAAAAGGGCATCAAAGTGCGCCCCAATGTCACCACCTACACAATGCCCCCGATCCCATTCCCAATTCCGGAAGGGCACCGGTTTCTGTTCCAGAGGGCCTGGAACAAAATGGGCCGTTTTATCCAAACAGCCCTCGATCTGCACCGCTTTTCCGAACCGCTTCTTTGGACAACCCATCCCCGGCACATCCATCTGCTGGATCAACTGGAGTACAGCGCTCTAGTCTACGACTGCGACCAGATCTGGGATGCCCCGCCGCCGGAGTGGGAGGGCAGTCTGGCCCAGGCGGCGGATGTTGTTTTTGCCGCCTCCGCGCTGCTGGCCGACCGGCTGTCCCCCTGCAGTTCCAACATTGCCCTGCTGCCCAACGGCATCAATCTGCCCCTCTTCGCCCCGGACATCGACCGTCTTGACCCTATGCCGGGGATTACCGCCCCAATTCTGGGATGGGCCGGCACTATATGGGACGATCTGGATTTGTCCCCCATACTTTATTCGGCCCAAGCCCGACCGGACTGGGGATTTCTTCTTTTGGGCAGCATCGATCCGAAGAACCCTTTCCTGCGCCAGCTGGACAAACTGTCCAATGTATTTATGGCCGGACCCCAGCCGGCCAACGAGGTGGCCGATTGGCTGTACCGCTGTCAGGTCCTGCTGGACCTCCCGCGCATAGACCGGCCCATAGATGGCGTTGTCCCTCCCCGGCTGTATGAATACTTCGCTACCGGAAAGCCGGTGGTCTCCATGCTGCGGCCGGACCAGGTGGAGTCCTTCCCCGACGTGGTTTATGGCGCCCACGACTTGGAGGAATTTGTCATCCTGTGCGCCCATGCGCTGGAGGAGGCTCCGCATTTCGTCTCACACCGGCGGCAGAAGCGGGCCGCTCAGGCCGCCTGGCCCCACCGGGTCAGCGAGGTAGAGCGCATTCTCACCACCGCGGGACTCCTTTAGACAACTTTTTTCACCCTTCTTTCGCTGATTCTTGTACAAGCCTACGAAAATGTTTCTTCCTCTTGCAAACCTGCTCCATTTCCTATAAAATGGGATTCTAGTTGTGTATGGGAGGTCGTGTCTGTGCTCTGGTGCATCTGCTTTCATCCTCAGCGCTTTCACGGCCTCAATCTGCCCAAAATCCACCCCTAATGTATCAGGCTGTCTGTACCCGCAGATAGCCTGAAATTTTTTCAAAGGAGAAACTGCTATGAAGAAAGTCGCCGTCATTATGGGCTCCGATTCCGATTGGCCGGTGGTTAAGGGGGCCTGTGTCCAGCTGGACGAATTCGGCATCCCCTACGAGGCTCACATTCTCTCGGCCCACCGCACCCCAGCCGCTGCCGCTGAGTTCGCCAAACAGGCCCGGTCCAACGGCTTTGGCGTGCTCATCTGCGCCGCGGGTATGGCCGCTCACCTGGCCGGAGCTTTCGCAGGGAACTCCACCCTGCCGGTGGTCGGCATCCCCATGAAGGGCGGGGCTATGGACGGCCTGGACGCCCTGCTGGCCACCGTCCAGATGCCCAGCGGCATCCCTGTGGCCACCGTGGCGATCAATGGGGCCAAAAATGCCGCCGTCCTGGCCGCCCAGATCCTGGCCGTCTCTGACGACGCTCTGGCCGCTAAGCTGGACGCCGCCCGTGACAAAATGGCCGCCCAGATTGCCGAAAAGGAGGCCAGTCTCCAGGCGGAGCTGGGCAATTAAGACAGGGCAGCACAGATAGCTCCGGAATTGTCCATAGAAGAAATCGCCAATATGGCGATGAAGGAAATTTAAAAGCACAACAATAAATAAAGGAGAGTTTGATTTATCATGGAAAAGAAAGAACAGCTCTACGAGGGCAAGGCCAAGAAGGTATTTTCCACCGAGGACCCCGATGTTGTGATCGTCTCCTACAAGGACGACGCCACCGCCTTTGATGGTCTGAAAAAGGGGACCATTACCGGCAAGGGGGCCATCAACAACCAGATGACCAATTTTCTCATGCAGCAGCTGGAAAAAGCGGGCATCCCCACCCACTTTGTAGAGGAGCTGAGCGAGCGGGAGACCGCTGTGAAGAAGGTGACCATTGTCCCTCTGGAAGTCATCATCCGCAACATCTCCGCCGGCTCCTTCGCCAAGCGGTATGGGGTGGAAGAGGGCATCGTCTTTGACGCCCCCACCATTGAGTTCTCCTACAAGGATGATGAACTCCATGACCCCCTCATCAACGACCACCACGCTGTTGCCCTCAAGCTGGCCACCTGGGAGGAGATCGAGCGGATTAAGAAGTATGCCTTCCAGGTCAACGACTTCTTGAAACAGACTCTGGCCGAATGCGGCGTCACTCTGGTGGACTTCAAGCTGGAATTCGGCAAAACTTCTGACGGGACCATCGTTCTGGCCGACGAGATCAGCCCCGACACCTGCCGCTTCTGGGACGCCAAAACCGGTGAGAAGCTGGACAAAGACCGCTTCCGCCGGGACTTGGGCAACGTGGAGGGCGCTTATCAGGAGATGAGCAGGCGTCTGATGGGCAAGTAAGGGGGAACAGACAATGGGTGGCTTTTTTGGGGCCGTCTCCCAGCGGGACGTCTCCCTTGATATCTTTTTTGGAGTGGATTACCACTCCCACCTGGGCACCCGCCGGGGCGGCATGATTATTCACGATGCCAAAGACGGCTTCCAGCGGCAGATTCATTCCATTGAGAACACTCCCTTCCGTACCAAATTCGAGAAGGACCTGTCCTCTTTCCACGGCTGCGCCGGCATCGGCTGCATCAGCGACACCGACCCCCAGCCTCTGTTGGTCCGGTCCCATCTGGGGCTATACGCCATCACCACGGTCGGCATCATCAACAACGCTGAGGAGCTGGTGGAACGGTATTTCTCCGACCACGGACACCAGTTCATGGCCATGAGCTCCGGCAAAATCAACTCCACTGAGCTGGCTGCCGCCCTGATCAACCAGAAAGACAATCTGGTTGACGGCATCCTCCACGCCCAGGAGGCCATTGACGGCTCCCTGACCCTGCTCATTCTGACGGACAAGGGCGAGATTATTGCCGCCCGGGACCGGATGGGCCGTCTGCCCGTCCTCATTGGAAAAAATGACCTAGGGTACTGCGTCTCCTTCGAGTCCTTCGCCTATCATAAGTTGGGCTATGAAGATGTCTATGAGCTGGGGCCTCGGGAGATTCTCCGTATCACCGCCCAACGCTATGAGGTCCTCTCTCCTCCGGGAGAGGAAATGAAAATCTGCGCTTTCCTCTGGACTTACTACGGCTACCCTAACTCCAATTATGAGGGGATCAATGTGGAGGTCATGCGCTACAAAAACGGCACAATTATGGCCCGGGACGAGAAAAAACGGAACATCCTGCCCAATGTAGACTCTGTGGCCGGCGTTCCCGACTCCGGCATCCCCCATGCCATCGGCTACGCCAACGAAAGCGGGATTCCCTTCGCCCGGCCCTTCATTAAGTACACCCCCACCTGGCCCCGTTCCTTCATGCCCGCCAACCAGGAGGTCCGCAATCAGGTGGCCAAGATGAAGCAGATTCCCGTCCCCGAGCTGATTCAGGGCAAGAAACTGCTCTTTGTGGACGACTCCATTGTTCGGGGCACCCAACTGCGGGAGACGGTGGAATTTCTCTACGAATCCGGTGCTCAGGAGGTCCACATGCGCTCCGCCTGCCCCCCCATTATGTACAGCTGCAAGTATCTGAACTTCTCTCGGGGCAACTCGGACATGGATCTTCTTGCCCGGCGCACCATCCAGGAACTGGAGGGCGACGAGGGCCAGAAATATCTGGAGGAGTACGCAGATGCCGGAACCCAGCGGGGCCAGTGTATGTTAAAGACCATCTGCGATAAATTCGGCTTCGACTCTCTGGGCTATCAGTCTCTGGACGGTCTGCTGGAGGCCATCGGCATCGACCGGGATAAGGTGTGTACCTACTGCTGGAGCGGGAAGGAGTAAATATCTCAATGCGGATCATCCAAACCATTGATGAACTGAGAGAAAATATCGCTGTTCTTGACCGATATTTAAATCAAAAAACAGAACCAGAATATTCTTTCGCGCTTCGTCTGGTACAAAAAGGCGTCTGTTTTGTTGTAGTTAAAGGAACCTCTGGATACCAATTTTATCCCAGCAGGTTTATTGGATACTCAAAGAATACCATGAAGGCCCATGAAAACAATGACGGAAAAGACGGTAAGGAGACAAACCCTGCAATCTCAAAACTTCTCGGCAGCAAACCGGAACCTGACAGCGAACTGGAAAAGGCATATCGGACCTACTGTGAACAGTTAGGATTCATTGCATACGAAAAAGGTACTTTTGGCGTTGAACGAAAATATTGGAGGATTTGATTCATGGAAAACTCTCATTCCGCCTCCTACGCCGCCGCCGGCGTGGACATCGAGGCCGGCTACAAAGGCGTGCAGCTGATGAAAAAGCACGTGGCCCGGACCATGATCCCCGGGGTGGTCAGCGGCATCGGCGGCTTCGGCGGTCTGTTCGCCCCCGACCTGTCCGGGATGAAGGAGCCGGTACTGGTCTCCGGCACCGACGGCGTGGGCACCAAGATCCGGCTGGCCCAGCTGCTGGACCGGCACGACACCATCGGCATCGACTGCGTGGCCATGTGCGTCAACGACGTG
>CAMWBA010000108.1 GCA_947172355.1 uncultured Bacillota bacterium | reverse complement strand
GCCCAGGGTTGGGGGGCGGCGGGGCCTGTCCTCGCCGGACGGTATTACTGCTCCGACTTTTTCTTGCGGGGCGCGCGCTTGGGCTTGTCCCCGGCGGGCTTGTCCTCCTTGGCCTTGAGGACGGCCTTTTTGGCCGGGGCCTTTTCCGCCTTGGATGCCTTTTTGACGGCAGGCTTCTTCTCGCCCTTGGCGGCGGGCTTGTCTGCCTTGGGCTTGCGGACAGGGTTTTTCCTTACGCATTGGTAGACCACCGCGGACATGGGGGGCAGGTCGGCCAGGAAGGACTGGGACTGGTCATGGCAGGGAACCTTCTCGGTCTTGACCGGGGTCTTGTCGCCCCGGCCCTCGCCCCCAAAGGCGGTGTCGTCAGTGTTGAAAGCTACACCCCAGCTGCCGGCGAAGGGGGCACCCACCCGGTAGTCCTTGCGGTATTCAGGGGAGAAGTTGCACAGCACCAGCAGAGGCTGTCCCTTCCGGTCCCAGCGCAGGAAGGCCACGGTGTTGGCACTGTTGTCGTCGGCGCACAGCCACTGGAAGCCCTGCCAGGAGTCGTCCTGGTCCCACAGGGGGGGCTGCTCCAAATAGAAGGCGTTCATGGCCTTGAAGAAGTCCTGGGTCTGGCGGTGGGGGGCGTATTGCAGAAGGTGCCAGTCAAGAGAGTATTCAAAGTGCCACTCGTTCCACTGGCCCAGCTCGGCGCCCATGAAGGTGAGCTTTTTGCCCGGGTGGGTCATCATATAGGCGTAGAAAGCCCGGACGCCGGCGAATTTCAGCGGATTGTCCCCAGGCATCTTGCCAAAGAAGGAGCCCTTCATGTGGACCACCTCGTCATGGCTGAGGGGGAGGATATAGTTCTCTGAGAAAGCGTACATCAGGGAGAAGGTGATATCCCGGTGGTTGAACTGGCGGAAGTAGGGGTCCAGCTTGATATAGTGGCAGATGTCGTTCATCCAGCCCATGTTCCACTTGAAATTGAAGCCCAGGCCCCCGTCGTCCACCGGCTTGGTCACCTTGGGCCAGGCGGTGGACTCCTCGGCCACCATAAGCACGTCGGGGTGGGCGGCAAAGACGGCGGTGTTCAAGTCCTGGAAGAACTTGATGGCCTCCAGATTCTCATGGCCGCCGTTGATGTTGGGAAGCCACTCGCCCTGCTTGCGGTTGTAGTCCAGATAGAGCATGGAGGACACCGCGTCTACCCGCAGGCCGTCCATGTGGTACTCCTCCAGCCAGAACATGGCCGAGGAGAAGAGGAAAGAGCGGACCTCGGGACGGCCGAAGTCGAACACGTCGGTGCCCCACTCCTTGTGCTCCCCCTTTCGGGGGTCGTCGTATTCGTAGGTAGGGGTGCCGTCAAAGTTGTACAGGCCGAAGGCGTCCCGGGGGAAGTGGGCCGGAACCCAGTCCATGATGACGCCAATGCCCGCCTGATGAAGCTGGTCGATGAGGTATTTCAGGTCGTCCGGAGTGCCAAACCGGCTGGTGGCGGCGAAGTAGCCGGTGCACTGGTAGCCCCAGGAGGCGTCCAGCGGATGTTCGGTGACGGGGAGCAGCTCGACGTGGGTAAAGCCCATCTCCTTCACATAGGGGACCAGATAGGAGGCGATATCGCGATAGCTGAGGAACTCCCCCTCGCCGGTGCGGCGCCAGGAGCCCAAATGGCACTCGTAAATGTTCATAGGCCGGCGGTAAGGCGGGTTTTTGCCTCGGAAGACAAACCAATCGTGGTCGCCCCACTGATAGCCGGTGTCCAGATCATAGAGTTTGGAGGATACGTCGGGCCGGGTGGCGGCATGGAAGCCATAGGGGTCGGCCTTGCCCACAAAGCCGCTGCCGTCCGCCTTATGTATGGCGTATTGGTATGCGTCGTAGCGGTTCAGACCGGGAACAAATACTTCCCAGATGCCTCCCTCGACCCGTTCCATGGGGGTGGCCTCCAGATTCCAGCCGTTAAAGTCGCCGATGACCGTAACCTTGGGGGCGTTGGGGGCCCAGACCCGGAACAGATAGCCTTCGGTTCCGGCTTCGTCCTTGGCGGGGTGGGCACCGAAACACTTCCAGGCGTGGGTGGAGCGGCCCTCGGAAAATGCCTCAAGTTCTAAAAAAAGGTCGTTGGGGGAGAGTTTTTCTTGGTATTTAGACATATTTATCACCTCGTGGAATCTTTTTGCGGACTGTTATCAGCGAAAACTAACAAGGGGGCATAAAATGTGCCTGAGTAAATTTATAAAAATTATACAACAAGCCGCTGGAACCGTCAAGTAAAATAGTGGAAATCCGGAGGAAAAAGAAAAAGAATTTCTTAGAGCGGCAAGGGGCTGCGTCGATTCAGGGCGAGCGCGGAGCCCCCGCCCAGCGCCGCGGCCGTTTATCCGGCCATCAGCAGTTTGCTGAGCATCCGGCTGAAAATGCCGGGGATGGACAGCCGGTCCACCGGCTGGGCGGCGAGAATGGGAATGGAGTCCCGCAGTTCCTCCCCCACATAGACATCCAGACGGCCCAGCGTCTGGCCCTGATCCACCGGCGCCTCGACATTTTCTGAAAGGGTGAGACGGGTGGTGACCTGGTTCTCTTCCCCCTTACGCACCAGCAGGCGGCAGTCCCGCTCCGGCTGGGGCTGGACCTGGGCCGCCGTCCCCAGCAGAACGTCTACAGGGGCCAGCGGGGAATCCGGATAGACAGGGACGACGGCGTAATTGGCAAAGCCATAGTCCAAAAGGGCTTTGGCATCTTCAAAACGCTGGTTGATGGAAGGGGAGCGCATCACCACGGCGATGAGCTCCATGCCGTCCCGCTCCGCTGTGGCCGACATGCAGTATTTCGCGGAGCTGGTGTAGCCCGTCTTTAGGCCGGTGGTCCCCTGGTAGAAGCGGACCAGCCGGTTGGTGTTGGTCAAACCAAACTCCCCGTTGCGGATGGAGTCCATCCAGATGGTGGTGTAATCCCGAATTTTGGGGTGATTTAAAATCAGCTCCCGGGACATGAGGGCGATGTCATAGGCGCTGGTCATGTGGCCCTGTGCGGGCAGGCCGGTGCAGTTGAGAAAGGTGGTGTCCGCCATGCCCAGCTCCTGGGCGCGCTGATTCATCCGGGCCACAAAGGCCCCTTCGCTGCCCGCAAGATGTTCGGCCAGAGCCACCGAGCAGTCGTTGCCCGAGACAACCGTGACACACTTGATCATTTCGGACACAGGCATCTGTTCCCCCTCCTCCAGATAGACTTGGGAGCCCCCCATGCCGGCGGCATAGGCCGAGACGGTTACCGGGTCGTCCAGAGATATTTGGCCGGAGTCCACCGCTTCCATAACCAGAAGCAGGGTCATAATCTTGGTGACACTGGCTGGCTCCAGTTGTTCGTGGGCATTGTCTTCCAGAAGAATGGTTCCGGTCTCCTTTTCCATCAGTACGCAGGAGGCACAGGACAGGGACAGACCGCTATCCGCCGGAGCGGCAGAGGCCGCAGGGAGCGCAGCGGCAAGTATGAGTACAGAAAGCAGCAGCGATAGGGATTTTTTCATAGAGGATTCCTCCTGATCCAGACTTCATAGTTCCAATATAGCTTCCTGCCCCGCAGAGGACAGGACAACACGGTTCCGCGGAATCTATGGGTATGGTCAGGATGTGGAAAAGACAGGGTTTCTATGCGCTGGAACAACAGGTATTTTTTGCTTGTTTTCAGGCAGGGCAAGGGCTTGCGCCCTTGCCCTGCCTGCTGTTTTTTTGACCGGAGGAACGGGGATGCCTGCTCGATTCATTTGACTATATCCTGCGCCGCACGCAAAAAGGAGAGAAAAAGCAAGAAGAAAAATATTTTCTTGGGTGCATCGAAATGTACAACTTTTGACCGCAGTCCTCCAGGGGTGTGAGGAGGGATGATGTGGCAAAGACAAAGGCGCTCCCAGAGCGGGAGCAGATTATCCGGCGGATGTGGAAGCTGGCCAACGCGAAGGCTGGAGACGCCGTTCAGCTGGCCTGCTTTCCGCCGGAGGAGTGGAAGGGGACGGAGAAGATGGAACTGGACGCCCTTACCGAGTTTAAGCGGGGGAGCAACGGCGTGGTGGAACTGAAGTTTGTGGACCGGGGGCGGCTGCTGGAGCGGCTGCTGGATGCGGTGGACCACGGCGGCGAGGAGCAGGTGGACCGCTTTCTCCAGGCCATGGAGGGACAGGAGGGATAGCGGGTGGTGTTTTCGGAAAAGCAGCGGCGGGTGCTCACCTGGTGGAGACCGGGTTCTCCCGACCGGGAACGGCAGGCTATTATCTGCGATGGGGCGGTACGCAGCGGCAAAACCCTGTGTACCGGGCTGTCGTTCTTCTGCTGGGCCATGCGTTCCTTTCAAAACCGGAATTTTGCCCTGTGCGGGCGAACCATACAGTCGGTGCGGCGCAATCTGCTGTCGGAACTGCTCCCCATATTGGAAGGAATGGGGTTTCAATGTGTGGAACAGCGGTCGAAAAACGCGATTCAGGTGCGGCTGGGACGGCGGAACAATACCGTTTACCTCTTCGGCGGAAAGGACGAGAGTTCTGCCGCCCTGATTCAAGGAATTACCCTGGCCGGGGCCCTGCTGGACGAGGCGGCGCTGATGCCCCAGTCCTTTGTGGAACAGGCCGCTGCCCGGTGCTCGGTGACGGGGAGCCGGCTGTGGTTTTCCTGCAACCCGGAGTCCCCCGCCCACTGGTTTTATCAGGAATGGATTGCCAGGGCGGAGGAAAAAAACGTCCTGCGGCTGCGCTTTACCATGGAGGATAACCCGGGGCTGTCCGACGAGGTGCGGGCGCGGTATGCCAACACCTTTCAAGGGACTTTCTACCGCAGGTTTGTGCTGGGAGAGTGGGTGGCTGCCGAGGGGCTGGTCTATGACTTCTTTGACGGGAGCTTTGTCCGGGAGGCTCCGGAGGGGCCGTTTTCCGAGTGGTATATCTCCTGCGATTACGGCACCTCCAATCCTACCTCCATGGGGCTGTGGGGCCGGAAGGACGGGGTGTGGTATCGGGTGGCCGAATACTACTACGACGCCCGGGCTGCACGGCGGCAGAAAACCGATGAGGAGTATGCGGACGATTTGGCCCAACTGGCCGGGGCCAGACCCATCCGGGCTGTGATTGCCGACCCCTCTGCGGCCAGCTTCTGTGAGACGCTGCGCCGGAGAGGATGGCGGATCCGGCGGGCGGACAACCAGGTATTGTCCGGCATCCGCCTTACCGCCCAGCTGCTGAAAAGCGGAAAGCTGGTAGTGTGCAGAGGGTGCGGTGATGCCATTCGGGAGTTTTCGCTGTACCGCTGGGACGACCGGACCCCAGGACAGGATCGGGTGCGCAAGGAACATGACCACGCGATGGACGAGATTCGCTACTTTGCCGCCACCGTGGCCGGGAAAGAGAGCCAGGGCGGGTGGTTCGCCGGAAGTGTGGAGCGGAAGATATTTTAGAGAGGAGTGAGCTGCCATGAAATGGTGGAAACAAAAGCGGCGAGAACCCCCGGCGCCGGTGGTCCAGGTGCGGCGGGGGGAGGGACATCCCTTTGGGGTGGTGGACCGCTATGTCCCCCTGCACACCGGGGAGATTGCCCTGTACCGGGCCATTCGGGAGGGCGTGCCCATTGTGGATGCCGCCATCTGGAAGCTGGTGCGGCTGTGCGGCGGGGTGGGGGTGACCTGCCCAAACCCCAAGGCCCAGGCAGGACTGGAGCGGTTTTTTTGTACGGTGGACACCGGCTGGGGACAGCGGGGAATGCAGTCCTTTTTGGATCGGTATCTGGACGACCTGTTTACCTGCGGACATGCCTTAGGGGAGATGGTGCTGACGCCCGACGGCAAGGACATTGCCGCCCTGCTGTGCGCCGACCCGGAACAGGCGGAGGTGAAGCTGGGGGACAGCCCCCTGGACTTCCGGCTGTGCCAGACCGGGTTTGGAGAGGAGCGGGAACTGCCCTTTCAGGATCTGCTCCTCTTTACTCCCTTCCAGCCTACCGGAGATGCCCCCTGCGGAGTGTCGCTCCTGCGGTCCATGCCATTTTTGACCGGCATCCTGCTGAGGATCTTCCAGGCGACAGGCCAGAACTGGGAGCGGGCAGGCAACCTCCGCTTTGCTGTGGTGTGCAGGCCGGGAGAGGGGGAGGAGGCGTTCGCGCAGGAACGGTGCGGACTCCTCGCCCAAGAGTGGTCCGCCGCTATGCAGGCCGGACGGGAGGGCTCCGTCCGGGATTTTGTGGCTGTGGGGGATGTGGATATTAAGGTGATTGGCGCAGACAGCCCCGTCCTGGACAGCCAGGTTCCCGTACGGCAGATTTTGGAGCAGCTGGTGGCCCGGACAGGGATTCCGCCCTTTATGCTGGGGCTGTCCTGGTCTTCCACCGAGCGGATGAGTGCCCAGCAGGCCGACCTGCTTACCAGCGAGGTGACGGCGATCCGGCGCTGCGTGGAACCGGCCCTCCAGCGGGCGGTGGAGCTGTGGCTGCGGCTCCACGGCTTTGGAGAGCGGGCGGAACTTATATGGGAGGACATCAATTTGCAGGATATTGTGGAGGAGGCCAAGGCGGAGCTCTATCGGGCGCAGGCGGAAAAATTGAGGAGGGAACTTCTGTGAGAGTGGTGAAAGAGACAGTGGGCGGCGGGGATACCCCGGTGGCCGCCCAGGACCTGGAGCGAATTGGGGCGCTGGCGCGGAAACCGCTGCGCCAGGAGGAGCTGTATACCTTCTCGGTGCGGCTATGTGACAATGAGATCGACCGGGACTTTGAGCGGTTTCCCGCACAGACGCTGGAACAGCTGGCACCCATGTTTGTGGGGAAGGCCGGTATTTTTGACCACCAGTGGTCGGCCCAGGGGCAGGCGGCCAGGATCTATAAGACAGAGGTGGTCTATGAGCCGGAGCGGATGACTCGGGCCGGGGACGGCTACTGCTGGCTGAAAGGCTACGCCTATATGGTGCGCACCGACAGCAATCGGGACTTGATTGCCGAAATTGAAGGGGGAATTAAAAAGGAGGTCAGCGTGGGCTGCGCCGTGGAACACGCGGTCTGCTCAGTGTGCGGCTGTGACCGGAACCGGAGTGACTGCGGCCACGAAAAGGGGCAGGACTATGCCGGACAGCTGTGCTGGGCCGATTTGGAGGGGGCAAAGGATGCCTATGAGTTCTCCTTTGTGGCCGTTCCCGCCCAGCCCGCCGCCGGGGTGGTGAAGGGAGGACGCCAGGGCCTGTCCACCCGACTGGAGGAGGAGGCTGCGCTGGGACGGAAGTATCTGGAGGAGCTGCGCGGCGAGGTGGTACGGCTGTCCCTGCTGGCTGATCGGGAACTGGACGGGCGGGCCATGAAATCCCTGGCCGGAAAACTGTCCCACCAGGAGCTGGAGGAGCTGCGCAAGTCCTACGCCAGAAGGGCCGGGGAGCGGCTTCCGCTGAATACCCAGCTGCGCTATGAGACCAGGCGCGCCTCCTTTGACGAGGAGAACCGGGCGTTTTTGGCGTGAGACCGGCAAAGCACTGTCCGCCGGACATGGTTTGCCTGCGGCGGGACAAAAGTGTTCTATCAACAAACAGGAGGTATGAAGTATGGCATTTTATTACGACAACTTAAAGCTGGATAAGGGAATGTATCGGGAGACCGGCCGGTCCTTCAGTCAGGTGCTGGAGCGGGAGGACCCCAGCGAGCGGTATAAGGGCACCAGCCTGGAGGGACTGGACGCCTTTCAACGCCAGCTCAAGCGGTTTGACATCAAGGTGAAGGGAGAGAGCAGCGACCCGGTGGAGGCATTCTTCCGTACCGCTGACGCCGCCGTCCTCTTTCCGGAGTACATTGCACGTACGGTCCGCCAGGGGATTGAGGAAGGGGATATCCTGCCCAATATCACCGCCGCCGTTACCCAGGTGGACGGACTGGACTACCGCGCCATCTCCTCTGAGACCGGGGGCGAGGAGAAAAAGTTGAAGGCGGTGGAGGAGGGGGGCGAGATCCCCACCACCACCATCAAGGTCCAGAGCAGTCTGGTGAAGCTGAAAAAGCGGGGGCGGATGCTGGTGGCCAGCTATGAGGCGGTGCGCTATCAAAAGCTGGATCTGTTCTCCGTCACGCTGCGGCAGATTGGCGCTCATATCGCCCGGACCCACCTGGAGGATGCGGTGGATGTGCTGATGAACGGCGACGGCAACCAGAATCCCGCCGAGGTTACATCCGTTGCCGCCGGCACCCCCCTGGACTATGAGGCCCTGGTGGAGTTCTGGGCCAAGTTTGACCCCTATGTGATGAATACTCTGCTGGTGTCCGGTGATGTGATGCTCCAGATGCTGAAGCTGCCCGAGTTTCAAAATCCCCTTACCGGACTGAACTTTCAGGGGACCGGCAAGCTGACCACGCCGTTAGGCGCTGCCCTGCTGCGTACCAGCGTTCTGCCCGAGAAAACAGCGGTGGGACTGGACCGGCGCTTCGCCCTAGAGATGGTGCGCAGCGGCGATGTGACGGTGGAGTATGACAAGCTCATCGACCGGCAGTTGGAACGGGCTGCCATCACCACCATCAGCGGCTTTGCCAAGGTGTTTTCCAAGGCCAGCCAGGTGCTGAAGGTGTGAGTATGACGCAGCAGATTTTGGCCCTTTGCAGGGCGATGGGGGCGGCTCAGAACAGGGAGGAGCTGCTGCTCCCCATGGCCCAGGCGGTGGAAGCGCAGCTGGGCGGGCGGCTGAAGGAGGGAGTGGCGCCGGAGGACTGCGGCACCGCCTTTCCCATTGCGGCGGCTATGATGGTTATGGACCGGCTGTCTGTTCTGACGAACGGCGGAGATGGCGTAACCTCCTTCACCGCCGGGGAGCTGACCGTCCGGAGAGAGACCGGAACACAGGGGGAAAAGAGCCTGACCCGGCTGGGAGAGGAACTGCTGGCCCCCTGGCTGGGCACCGTTGGATTTGCGTTTTTGGGGGTGGCAGGATGATGCAGCGGATGTGGCTGGAGATTTTGGAACGCTTTGGTCAGGAGGTGACCCTGCACCAAAAGGAGGGAATACATACCCTCCGGGCTATGGTTCAGCCTCTTTTGGACCGGGAGAGGGATGGGGAAGTCTCTACCCCCCTGGGACTGGGGCGGCAGGAGCGGTACCGCTATATGGGACCGGTGCAGGTTCCACTGGATTTGGACACCGTGGTGGAATGGAACGGGAAGGACTATCGAGTCCGGTCCGCCCATCTGGTGGGGGAGGGAATCTGCCCCCACTGGTGGGGGATGCTGTATCCCAGAGAGGAGGTGGAGCCTTGAGCGCAGGACTGGAACACATCCGGCAGGTGATGACGGACTATCTCAAGGAACATGGGGTGTCTGCCGCTGCCGCGTGGCCGGACGAGCCAAGGCGGGAGCGGGAAGAACCGGTGGTGCTGGTTTCGCTGCGGGGGTGCCGGGCTGGGCCGGGCAGCTTTCAGAACTATCTGGGAGAGCGGTTTG
>CAMWBA010000107.1 GCA_947172355.1 uncultured Bacillota bacterium | reverse complement strand
ATGTGGGCCGTCTGTCCTTCGTCCGGGTGTACTCCGGTATGCTGAACACCGGCACTTCTGTGCTCAACAGCACCAAGAAGCAGAAGGAGCGCATCGGACGCATCCTCCAGATGCATGCCAACCACCGGGAGGATATCGAGACCGTCTACTCCGGCGATATCGCCGCTGTCATCGGTCTGAAGAACTCCACCACCGGCGACACCCTCTGCGACGAGAAGCACCCCATCATCCTGGAGTCCATGGAGTTCCCCGAGCCGGTGATCCGGGTGGCCATCGAGCCCAAGACCAAGGCCGGCCAGGAGAAGATGGGCATCGCCCTGATGAAGCTGGCCGAGGAGGACCCCACCTTCAAGACCTACACCGACGAGGAGACCGGCCAGACCATCATCGCCGGTATGGGCGAGCTCCACCTGGAGATCATCGTGGACCGTCTGCTCCGCGAGTACAAGGTGGAGGCCAACGTGGGCGCGCCCCAGGTGGCCTACAAGGAGACCATCACCAAGCAGGTGGAGCAGGACACCAAGTACGCCCGCCAGTCCGGCGGCAAGGGCCAGTACGGCCACGTCAAGATCCGGGTGGAGCCCAACGAGTCGGGGGCAGGCTATGTCTTCGAGAACGCCATCGTGGGCGGTGCCATCCCCAAGGAGTATATCCCCGCCGTGGACGCGGGCATCCAGGGGGCCATGCAGGCCGGTGTGCTGGCCGGCTACCCCGTGGTGGACGTGAAGGTCACCCTGTACGACGGCTCCTTCCACGAGGTGGACTCCTCGGAAATGGCGTTCAAGATCGCCGGTTCCATGGCCTTTAAGGAGGCCTGCCGCAAGGCCGGTCCCGTGCTGCTGGAGCCCATTATGAAGGTGAGCGTCATTGTACCCGACGACTACCTGGGCAATGTCATCGGCGATTTGAACAGCCGCCGGGGACAGATCCAGGGCCAGGAGAACCGCACCGGCGCCACCCAGGTGGACAGCCTGGTGCCGCTGGCCAACATGTTTGGCTATGCCACCGACCTGCGGTCCTCCACCCAGGGCCGCGGCCAGTATTCTATGGAACCCCACAGCTATGTGCAGATTCCCAAGAATATTGCCGAAAAGATTGTGGCTGAGCGCGGCCGCAATCAGGACTGAGGCCCCATCTCAGAAATTTCCCAGGCGGGCCGCCCTGCACAGGCGCGGGAACCCTGAGGATTTGACCCTGTGGAGTGCAGGCTGCGCTCCCAGAAAAAATAGGGTTGCAATTATGGATGAAATAGGATAGAATATCCACAATACGTCCACAGCCCCATCCCCACTGAAAGCATAACTGTAATATAAGGAGGAAAAATCCCATGGCTAAGGCAAAATTTGAGCGCAACAAGCCCCATGTAAACATTGGCACCATCGGTCACGTTGACCACGGCAAGACCACCCTGACTGCCGCTATCACCAAGTGGCTGGCCTTCCAGGGCAAGGCGGACTACACCGACTACAGCTCCATCGACAAGGCCCCCGAGGAGCGCGAGCGCGGCATCACCATCAACACCGCTCACGTGGAGTATGAGACCGAGAAGCGTCACTATGCCCACGTGGACTGCCCGGGCCACGCCGACTATATCAAGAACATGATCACCGGCGCCGCTCAGATGGACGGCGCGATCCTGGTCATTGCCGCCACCGACGGCCCCATGGCTCAGACCAAGGAGCACATCCTGCTGGCCCGTCAGGTGGGCGTGCCCGCCATCGTGGTCTTCCTGAACAAGTGCGACCAGATGGACGACCCCGACCTGCTGGAGCTGGTGGAGATGGAGGTCCGCGAGATCCTGTCCTTCTACGAGTTCCCCGGCGACGACATCCCCATCATCAAGGGTTCCGCTCTGAACGCCCTGACCTGCGAGTCCAACGATCCCAACCACGAGGAGTATGCCTGCATCAAGGAGCTTATGGACGCCGTTGACGACTATATCCCCAATCCTCCCCGTGATGACTCTCTGCCCTTCCTGATGCCCGTTGAGGACGTGTTCACCATCTCCGGCCGCGGCACCGTGGCTACCGGCCGTGTGGAGCGCGGCCAGCTGAAGGCCGGCGAGACCGTCGACATCGTGGGCCTGCAGGAGGAGAAGAAGTCCACCGTCGTCACCTCCATGGAGATGTTCCGCAAGACCCTGGACTTCATCGAGGCCGGTGACAACGCCGGCTGCCTGCTGCGCGGTATCGCCAAGACCGACATCGAGCGCGGCCAGGTTCTGTGCAAGCCCGGCTCCATCCACCCCCACACCAAGTTCAAGGGTCAGGTTTACGTGCTGTCCAAGGATGAAGGCGGCCGTCACACCCCCTTCTTCAACAACTATCGCCCCCAGTTCTATTTCCGTACCACCGACGTGACCGGCATCATCACTCTGCCTGAGGGCACTGAGATGTGCATGCCTGGTGACAACGTGGACATGGACGTGGAGCTGATCACCCCCATCGCCATTGAGAACGGCCTGCGTTTCGCCATCCGTGAGGGCGGCCGCACCGTGGGTTCCGGCGTGGTTATCGGCATCAACGAGTAATTTGCGCATCGAAAGGACGGGCTCCGGCCCGTCCTTTTTTGTCTGAATACAGCTACAATCAGGCGGCTGGCGCATGCTGGAAGTTCAAGAACAAATAAATTGTTATATTTCACAAAAATATATAGACAAATAGCTGGAAATATGGTATATTTAGAAAGCAACAACGGGACTTGGCCCAAGAAAAAGGAGGTATTGCGATGGAACCCAGGTTTTTTAAGATCCCTGTTTGTGTCGGTGATGTATCGCTGAATGTGGCCAAAGGCCACTTTGCCACCCGAAACAGCCATACGAATTATTTTATTGATGTGACTAGCCAGCAGTCCTGTATCCGCGACGCAGAGGCGGTGGCGCAGCAGCTGACCCAGCGCAGTCTAGCCCAGCACCTGATGATAGACACGATCCTCTGTATGGACGGAACCCGTGTGATTGGCACCTGTCTGGCGCAGAAGCTCACCCAGGGCGGGTTCCGTTCTATCAATGCAGGCCAAGAAATTTACGTCCTCCGGGAGCACCTGGGCACCAACGGAAAACTAATTTTCCGGGATAACGCCAGGCCCATGCTGGAGGGAAAGAATGTGCTGCTGCTGTTGGCCTCCGTCACCACCGGCGGAACGGTGCGCAAGGGCATGGAGTGCGTCCGATACTACAAAGGAACGGTGGCAGGAATTGCCGCCATCTACAGCCACCAGAAGGAGATCGAAGGTATCCCCGTGGTGTCTCTTTTTGATACCAACGATATTCCGGACTACGCCAGCTATCTGCCGGAAGAGTGCCCTATGTGCAGAGAAAAGCAGGAGCTGGACGCCGTGGTGGATAAATATGGATATTCCGCGCTTTAAGTGCGCAGGGGCCCCACTGGAAAGGGGGCCCCTAAAAAATTCTTTAGCGAATTAAAAAAAGGGGTTGACAACCGGGGAAAGAGCGATTATAATAACTCCAACAACCAAACAGCAGTGAAACCTGTGAGAAAGAGTAGTAGCTGGCAGAGCAAACCTTTTCAGAGAGTCCTGGGTGGTGGGATCAGGACGGGGCGCAGCCGTGTGAATGGACTTTCGAGGGCGGCTTGAACGGAGCAATCCCAGTAGATGCCGACGGGGACCCACCCGTTATCCATCGGGCACGCGTGATGGCGCGTGAAGCGAGCGGACGTTTTTTCAAAACGTCAATTTGGGTGGTATCGCAGGAGTGCAGCTCTTGTCCCATGTGGGATGAGGGGCTGTTTTTTTATTGCTCCAAGTAAAAACAGCCTCGGCTGACCGCTCCAACAAACCCGGGCCAACGGCACGGCCCCACATCTGCCGCCTGAATATTTTAAATTGGAGGAACCCAAAATGAAAAAAACGAACATGCTGAAAAAGACCCTGACCCTGGCACTGTCTTTGGCCATGACACTCTCCCTGGCCGCCTGCGGCGGCGAGAACACCTCCCAGTCCTCCGGCGGATCCGTTTCTCAGCCTCAGGGCGGCGGCTCCAGCGCCCAGCAGCCCGTTCATGAGAAGGCCTACAAGGTTGGCATCGTGAAGTTTATGGACCACGCCTCCCTGAACCAGATTGAGGACAGCCTCCAGGCCGAGCTGGACCGGCTGGGCGGAGAGCTGGGCGTCACCTTCTACTATGCAGATTACACCGCCTGCGGCCAGGGGGACGGCTCCACCCTCCAGGCCATCGCGGCCCAGATGGTAGCTGACCAGGTGGACGTGATCGTCCCCATCGCCACCCCCGCCGTCCAGACTACCATGGCTACCACCGAAGACGCTGGCATACCCATCATCTTCTCCGCCGTCTCCGACCCCATCACCGACGGCATCGTGGCCGACATGAACGCCCCCGGCGGCAGGGTCACCGGCACCAGCGACGCCCTGAATACCGAGATGGTCATCGACCTGATGATCGCCGCCAACCCCGACCTGAAAAAGGTGGGTCTGCTGTACTCCAAGTCGGAGGGGGCCTCCACCAAGCCCATCCAGGAGGCCAAGGACTATCTGACCTCCAAGGGTATCGCCTTTGAGGAGAAGACAGGCACCAACACCAACGAGATCACCTCTGCGGCGGATGCCCTGGTGGCCGCCAAGGTGGACGCCATCTTCACCCCCACCGACAACACCGTCCAGAGCGCCGAGCTGGCCATCTTTGAGAAGCTCCAGGACGCGAAGATCCCCCACTACGGCGGCGCGGACTCCTTCGCCCTCAACGGCGCCTTCTGCGGCTACGGCGTGGACTACGTCCAGCTGGGCCAGGAGACTGCCCAGATGGTGGCTGACCTGCTGGTCAACGGCGCCGACCCCGCCTCCACCCCCGTCCGCATTATGACCGCCGAGAACGCCCTCATCAACACCGAGACCTGTCAGGCCATCGGAATGGACCTAGACCGGATTAAGTCCGCCTTTTCCGCCTTGGGCATCAATGTGATTGAGACCACCACCCAGCAGAACTTCTGACCCGGTTGGGACGCCGCAGAAGCGGCGTCCCTGGTATAAACTAGGAGTGATATAACATGCTGTTATCCGTCGTAACTCTGCGCACCGCCCTGGAGATGGGGGCGATCTACTCCCTGGTGGCCCTGGCTTTGTTCATCAGCTTTTCCATCCTGAACATCGCCGACCTGTCTACCGATGGCTGCTATACCCTGGGCTTTGCCGTGGGAGCCACCGTTACCCTGGCCGGCCACCCTGTTCTGGCCCTCCCAGCCGCTATGCTGGCGGGAGTGCTGTCCGGCTTTGTCACCGCCTTCCTCCAGACCAAGATGGGGGTGGAGAGCATTTTGGCGGGCATTATCGTCAATACAGGGCTGTACACCGTCAACCTGGCGGTGATGGGCTGGTCCTCCAACTTGTCTATTTTTGGGACGGATACCCTGCTCACCTTGGCCAAAGGGCTGAGCGGACATCCCCTCTGGAGCAGCTGGAGTACGCTGGCGGTGCTGGCGGTCATCCTGGCGGTGACTGCGGTGCTGGTGGGGCTGTTTTTCCGCACCCGGCTGGGGCTGTCCATCCGGGCCACCGGAGACAACGCGGATATGGTTCGTGCCTCCTCCATCAACCCGGCCTTTACCATCACCGTGGGGCTGTGCCTGGCCAACTCCCTCACCGGGCTGGCCGGCTGCCTCACCGGACTGGTGAACAAAAGCTGTGACATCAATTTGGGCACCGGTATGGTGACGGTGGCCCTGGCCTCCCTCATCATTGGGGAGACCATGTTCGGCCGGTTCTCCATCGGGATGCGTATTGTGGGTGTGATTGCGGGTTCCTGCATTTACCGGATTATCATCGCTGTGGCGCTGGCCGCCAACGTGCCCACCGAGTGCTTTAAGCTGGTGTCCGCCCTCATCGTGGCGGTGGCCATCGCTATGCCCCAGGGCCGGAAGCTCCTCACCATCCAGCGGCAGAAGCTGGCCCGCAGGAAGGAGGGCGTGAAATGCTGAAGCTGAACCACATCTCGAAAACCTTTAACCCCGGCACCGTCAACGAGAAAAAAGCGCTGGACGGAGTGTCCCTCCACCTGGCGCCCGGAGACTTTGTGACGGTGGTGGGCTCCAACGGAGCGGGCAAGTCCACCCTGTTTCACGCCATTGCAGGGGTGTTTTTCCCGGACCGGGGCTCTGTGGTGCTGGACGGGGAGGATATCACCTTTAAGCCGGAGTATAAGCGCAGCCGGGAACTGGGCCGGCTGTTCCAGGATCCCATGAAGGGCACCGCCCCCCATATGACGATTGAGGAGAATTTGGCCCTGGCGTACCTGCGTACCGCCAAGCACCAGTACGCCTACTTCAGTCGCACCGGTAAGGGGGACCGGGCGTTCTTCCGGGACCAGCTGGCCAAGCTGGACATGGGGCTGGAGGACCGGATGAAGCAGCCGGTGGGCCTGCTGTCCGGCGGGCAGCGCCAGGCGCTGACCCTGCTCATGGCTACCATGGTGCCACCTAAAATCCTCCTGCTGGACGAGCACACCGCAGCCTTGGACCCGGGGACAGCGGAGAAGGTGCTGAATATTACCCGGGAGGTGGTGGCCGAGCATAAGATCACCACCATGATGGTCACCCACAACATGCATCAGGCGCTGGAGCTGGGGAACCGGACCCTGATGATGGACAGCGGACGTATCGTCCTGGATGTTCAGGGGGAGGAGCGCGGAAGCATGACGGTCGGTGACCTGCTGGAGAAGTTTAAAGCCCGGGTGGGAGAGGATTTGGATAACGACCGAATTTTGCTGTCGTGAATAACGGACCGCCGCTCTTGCGGCGGTCCGTTAAATTGTAGAAACCGTGGCTTTGCCACTGGTTCGAGAAAGCTGCGGCCCAATGCATCGAACCCGCTATGCGCCTGCGGAGGGCTTTTTTGACAGGCTGGTTGTTCCGCGAAGGCCGCAAAAATTTTTTATCCCCTTTGAGATTTTATCCCCTGCTCATGGATATTACTTGATGAAAGGACCTTTCAAGACACAGATTTCCAAGGAGGTGAGCTGCTTTGACCCAAGCGGAATTTGCCCGGGCGGCCCAGGAATATGGGGACACCATCTATCGGGTAGCCTTCCATGCCTTGAACAACCGGGCAGACGCCGAGGATGTGATGCAGACCGTGCTGTTAAAGCTGCTGGAACACCGAGAGGCGTTTGAGAGCGAGGCGCACCAAAAGCACTGGATTCTGCGGGTTGCGGTGAATGAGAGCCGCAAGGTCATGCGCTCCTTTTGGCGGCGCACCAGCGTGCCGCTGGAGGAGTGGCAGGAGGCGGCTGCTCCGGAGGACGCCGCCCGGACAGAGGTGCTGGAGGCAGTAATGGCGCTGGAACCCAAGTACCGGGTGGCTGTCTATCTCTATTACTACGAAGGGCTGACCGTGGCCGAGACCGCCGCCGCCATGCGGGCCAAGGTGTCCACCGTGCAGACCTGGCTGCTCCGGGCCCGGGCCCGGCTGCGGAAAGAGCTGTCTGATGAGGAAGAAAGGGAGGAATCTGTCTATGTTCAACCCGAGATTGTACCGTGAAGCGTGCCGGGAGATAACCGCTCCCGAGGATAAAATTGAGGAGATTATCGCTATGACTGAGAAGACCAATAAGAAGAAAGTTCAACCCCTTCGCACCGCTCTGGTCTGCGCCGCCGCCATCGCCATGATGGTGGTGGGGGTGTCCGCCGCCAACCCGGAAGCCGCCCAGGAGTTCTGGCTCACCCTGCGCCACGCCGTCCAGGTGGACCAGTACCGAATGGATTTGACAACGGAGGATGGGGAAAAGGTATCTGTGATTTCCGTCCCCCAGGCGGTGCTGGAGAACCGGGATGGACGGGCTGTTCTGATAGTGAACGGCAAGGAGGCCGATATCACCGACGCCCTGTCCCGGGAGCAGCACTACGTCTATGAGGACGTGGCCGAGGGCAGTAAAATCAGAGTGACCGTGGACGGCACCATTGACAAATGGACGATGACCGCGGACGTGGGCAAGCTGGACGAGGATGGGACCTATAACTGGTTCGGCGGCGTGACCACCACCAGCGACGACCCCTATGACGGGCTTGGCGGCCAAATCTCCAACGTAACCGATGTCTTTACCAGCGTGAGTATGGGAGAAAACGCGGACCCGGATGCAGAAGTGACTGTCGGCATCTACTATGCGGACGGAAGCAGCTGCGAAGCAGACAACTGAATCCAGCACAGCGGCGGGCCGGAAAAACCGGCCCGCCCCGGTCCCACAAGAAAACCCGCCGGAAGGCGGGTTTTTTAGTGCTTGTTTTTGAGCTCGAAGTGGGCCGAAGGACGAGAGAATTTGCCGCCAGACGGCCTGCTGAGGGCGGTGAAACCGGCGCTTAGGTCAATTTATCTTCAATCCAGGCCAGCAGACCGGCAAAGACCTCCTGACGGTTGATCTCGTTGAACATCTCATGGCGGCCACCGGGGTAGAGCTTCACCGTGACATCCCGGCACCCGGCGCCGCGGAACATGGCTTCCACCGTCCGTACCCCGGCCCCCATGGCGCCCACCGGGTCCTGGTCACCGGAGAGAAAATAGACGGGGGTGTCTTTGTTCATCCGGGCAAGATTGCCTTTGTCTGCGATGAATTGCAGGCCCCCCATCATATCCCGGAACATGCCAACCGTGGGCATAAAGCCGCACAGCGGGTCGGCCAGAGCGGCGTCCACCATAGCCTCGTCCCGCGATAACCAGTCGGAGGGGGTGCGGTTGGGCCGGAACGCCCGGTTATAGGCCCCTAGAGACAGGTCGTTGACCAGCCGACTTACATGGTCCGGGCCCTTCAGCCGGCACAGAGTGTTTGCCAAGGCCTTGCCGGAGGCCACCGCTAAGGCAAGTTCCTGCCCTGTTCCGGACAGAACAGCGGCATCTACCGTCCCCGGCCAGCGGATAAGATAGGTCCGGGTGAGAAAGGAGCCCATGGAGTGGCCCAAGATCACATAGGGCAGGGAGGGATGCTTTTCCCCCTCCAGTTCCCGCAGGCAGCGTACATCCCGAACAACCAGATTCCAGCCGTTTTTCGGGCCAAAGTAGCCGAACTTTCCCCCGGCGGTGAGCCCATGGCCCAGATGGTCCCCGCCAGATACCACATAGCCGTGAGCGGCCAGAAACCGGGCCACAGGGTCGTACCGGCCGATGTGCTCCGCCACCCCGTGGACAATCTGGACCACACCACGGGGCCGGCCTTCGGGAATCCACTCCCGGGCATGGATGGTATGGATGCCGTCGGAGGAGGGGTAGGAGAGCTCGAAGGTCTGGATCATAATTCCCTCATTTCCGCTCCAAAGGAGCCTTTTTCTCAGAGAGAGACGGCGCAGATGCCGCCCCTATATGGTTTTGTGGAACTAGTCTACCCCAGAAACAGGATTCCGTCAAGCCATCTGCTCCAACAGAGAACGGATGGTTCCGGCGTGGAAGGCCCCTTCCTGGGCCAGCTCCAGATAGAGCTCCTTCAAACAGGGGTCAGCGGTGGCCTGGGCGGCCTGACGGTTTTTCTGCTCCCACTGCTGTTCCCAGACAAATTGCTGCCGCAGCCCCAGGGCCAGGGAGGCGGGCAGGGAGGGGGCGGCGCACTTGGGCATGTACCGCTGTCCGGTGATGAGGAAGTAGGCGGCGGACAGCCGGCGGAAAGCCAGCCGGTGGTCGCAGGCCAGGGCGGACAGGGCTTTGGCACAGGAGCCGTTGGCCCGGCGGGCCAACATCCGTCCCGCAGCCGCTCCGGTCTGGGCACAGGCCATCAG
>CAMWBA010000106.1 GCA_947172355.1 uncultured Bacillota bacterium | reverse complement strand
GTATACTATATAGTGCACAAAAAAGCAATGGACAAATCCGAACCCGGATGGAATTTTGCCGGTGGGACAGGCTTTCTCTCTCTTCACTTGGAGGGAACTTGGAGCCGAATTATAAAAATAGTCAAAACAGCGAACGATATTACAGATTATTGGTGAAATCGTCTCTTTTAAAATGGTTAGTTCAGCGGTACAATAGAAATACTCATCCGGTCTCTCCGGACCGTACACGCAATCCACCCCAAATATTATGGAAAAGGAGCCGATCACTTATGTCTATTCTTGTCTGCGGCGGCGCCGGCTACATCGGCAGCCATACCTGCGTAGAACTTCTCCAGGCGGGCTACGACATCGTTGTAGCCGACAATCTTTATAACTCCTGCGAGGAGGCCCTCGCTCGGGTGGAGAAAATCACGGGGAAAAAAGTCCCCTTCTTCAAGGCGGAACTGTGCAGCGAACGTGAGGTGGAGGCCCTGTTCGCCCAGCATCCCGATATCGACGCGGTGATCCACTTCGCCGGACTGAAGGCGGTGGGCGAGAGCGTGTCCAAACCCCTGGAATACTACTCCAACAACCTGATCAGCACCCTGTATCTGCTCCAGGCCATGCGCCGCCACGGGGTGACCAACTTCGTGTTCTCCTCCTCCGCCACGGTGTACGGCGACCCGGCCACCGTCCCCATCCGGGAGGACTTCCCCACTGGATGCACCACCAATCCCTACGGGACCTCCAAGCTCTTCCAGGAAAAGATGCTCATGGACATCTGCGCCGCAGACCCCACGCTGAATGTGGCCCTGCTGCGGTACTTCAACCCCATCGGTGCCCACGAGTCCGGCCTGATCGGCGAGGACCCCAACGGTATCCCCAACAACCTGGTCCCCTACATCGCCAAGGTGGCGGTGGGCCAGCTGGAGAAGGTCCATGTCTACGGCAGCGACTACAACACCCCCGACGGCACCGGCGTGCGGGACTATATCCATGTGGTGGATCTGGCAAAGGGCCATGTGGCCGCGCTGAAAAAGCTGGACACCAAGTGCGGTCTGTTCGTGTGCAACCTGGGCACCGGCAAGGGTTACTCCGTGTTGGATGTGCTTCACGCCTATGAGAAAGCCTGCGGCCATGCGCTGCCCTATATGATGGAGGCCCGCCGTCCTGGCGATATCGCCGCCTGCTACGCCGACCCCGCCAAGGCACGGGAGGAACTGGGCTGGGAGGCCCAGCTGGGTATCGAGGAGATGTGCGCCTCCTCCTGGAAGTGGCAGTCTCAGAACCCCAACGGGTATAAGGGGTAAGCCCTTTTCAGAGGCGGATCCCCTCCGCCTCTGTTCCCCAAAACATCCCATTCTATCCATGGGAATGGGCGGATAATCCCCGCCCCTACATCACACATTAGGAGGACAACCGAGGGTGAATAAGCCTGTTTTAGTGATTATGGCCGCCGGTATGGGCAGCCGGTACGGCGGTCTGAAACAGCTGGACCCGGTGGGGAACCATGGCCAGCTCATCATTGATTACTCCATCTATGACGCTCGCCGTGCGGGTTTTGATACGGTGGTCTTTGTCATCAAGCCCGAGATCGAGACCGACTTCAAACAGGCCATCGGCAACCGGGTGGCCCAGGTGATGAATGTGAAATACGCCTATCAGCTGAAAGAGGACCTGCCCGATGGATACACCGTCCCCGCCGGCCGGACCAAGCCTTGGGGCACCGCCCACGCCGCCCTAGCCGCACGAAACCTTGTAACCGGTCCTTTCACGGTTATCAACGCCGACGACTATTACGGCCCGGAAGCCTATCAGAAGATCTATGACCATCTGTCTGCCCACCCGGACGGGGCGCAGTATGAATATGTTATGGTGGGCTATCTGGTGAAGAACACCGTCACCGAAAACGGCACCGTGGCCCGGGGAGTATGCGAGGAGACGGAGGATCACTATCTCTCCCAGGTGATCGAGCGCACCAAGATTGAGAAGGGGCCGCCCCCCCGCTTTACCGAGGACGACGGCCAGACCTGGACCGAGCTGGACGAAGACACCATTGTGTCCATGAATATGTGGGGGTTCAACCGCAGCTTTTTGGACGAGGCCCTGGCCCGCTTCCCAGCGTTTTTGGACAAGACTCTGGCGGAAAATCCGGAGAAGGGGGAGTATTTCCTGCCCACCGTGGTCAGCCAGCTCGTCGACGAGGGCAAGGCCCGGGTGAAGGTACTGCGCAGCCAGGATAAATGGTACGGCGTCACCTATCGGGAGGACAAACCCGCGGTGGTGGCCGCCATCGCGGAAAAGACGGCGGCAGGGCTCTACCCTGACCGGCTGTGGGAAGTATAAGTGTGGCACAGGCAGAACAGCCCCTCCAGGAAGTGCTGGCAGCCTTTGACTTCGGTGCACCGGTGGTGGGGGCCGTTCGCTATGGCTGCGGCCATATCAACGACACCTTTGTGGTCCACACCCAGCCCGAGAACCGCTGCTGCCGCCGGTTTATCCTCCAGCGGATGAGCGCCGCCGCCTTTAAGCGGCCCGACCAGCTGATGGAAAACATTATCGGCATCACCGAGTACTTAGGCCGGCAGATTGCCGCCCGGGGAGGCGACCGGACCCGGGAAGCGATGGAGGTCCTCCGCCCTAAAAGTGGGGGGCCCTATTACACCGACAGCCAGGGAGGCGCCTGGCGGGTATACCCCTTTGTAGAGGGCACCGTCTGCCACCAGGCGGCAGACACGCCGGAGCTTTTCGCCGCCTCCGGCCGGGCCTTCGGCCGGTTTCAGCTGCTGCTGAGCAGCTACCCCGCCGAGACCCTCCACGAGACCATCCCCAACTTCCACAACACCGAGGACCGGCTGGCCAAATTTAAAGCCGCTCTGGCGGCGGACAAACTGGGCCGGGCGGCGGACTGCCGGCCCGAGGTCGACTTTGTTCTGGCCCGGGAGCAGGACTGCTCGGTGGCCCTGAACGCCATGCGGGAGGGTAAACTGCCCGTCCGTGTGACCCACAATGACACCAAGCTGAACAACGTCCTGATGGACGAGACCACCGGCGAGGGCGTTTGTATCATCGACCTGGACACCGTTATGCCTGGATTGGTGCTCTACGATTTCGGTGACTCCATCCGCTTCGGCACCAACCATTGCGCCGAGGACGAGACCGACCTGTCCAAAGTTTCATTGGATGTGGATCTCTTTGCCGCTTACACCGCCGCCTTTTTAGAGGGCACCAGCGGCTCTCTTACCAATCACGAAATCAAATATCTTCCCTGGGGCGCTAAGCTCATGGCGCTGGAATGCGGTATCCGCTTCCTTACCGACTATCTGGTGGGGGACGAGTATTTCCATATTGCCCGGGAGAAACACAACCTGGACCGCTGCCGCACCCAGTTCAAACTGGTAGCGGATATGGAGGTCCGCTGGTCTGAACTGGAGGCCATCGTAACACAGTACTGCAAACCATAGACAAGGAAACAGCTTTATGGGGGCGCGCCCCCATGTCCGCTCCGGCCCCTCCGGACCGGAGCGGACGGCCTTGACCGGAGGAGGCGGCACGTTTTGGATATTCGCTTTGATGAGGAGCAGCTGCTCCAGTTGGTCACCAATCTCTATGTCCTCACCGGGCTGACCGCCAACATTCTGGACCCCCAGGGACGGGACATCCACCTGTTCAAAGACCATCCCCCCTTCTGCCAGGCGGTCAACGCTGTGCCGGAGGGTCACCAGCGCTGTGTCGAGTGCGACAGGTGGAAGGTCCGCAGCTACACGGCGGAAAAGGGATTCCAGTTCTATCGTTGCCATGCCGGCATCTGTGAGGCGGTCATGCCCCTTTACGACAAAAGGGCCCCCCTTGCTTATCTGATTTTTGGCTGCTATCTGGACGACTCCCCGCTGGAGGAACAGTGGGAACGCACCCGTCCCCGCCTGGAGTGGTATCCCGGCGGTCCGGACACGCTGAAGAGCGCCTTCTTTCAGTTCCGGCAGTATTCCCCGCTGCAGATTCAAGCCTACTCCGAAACATTGGAGGCACTGTCCGCCTACATCCGTCTGAAGGGCATGATACGGGCCACCGAACAGACCGACCTTCAAAAGCTGGAGCTGTATCTGGACCAGCACTATATGGACAAGCTGTCCCTTGCCTCCATCTCCAAGGCGATGCACATCGGCCGCACCAAACTGTGCACCTTGGCCAAGGAGCTGTCCGGAGGGCAAACCCTGTCCTATCTCATCGCCCAGCGGCGCATCAGTGCCGCCAAACGGCTGCTGCTCCAGACTAATCTGCCCATTTCCGCCATCGCCGAGGCGGTAGGCATCAGTGATTACAACTATTTTTCCAAGGTCTTTCGCTCTATGACCGACATCACCCCCAGCGCCTTCCGCAAACAGTTTCGGGGCTGAATCGCTCACGCCGGAAATGCTGCCTCAGGGCCTGTCCTTGTGATGCTCAACAAATAAGGAGCGAACAAGCCCCCTGCGGGCGGGGCCCAGGGGAGCGCAAGGGAGCGCCGTAGGCAGCCGGCCGTCTCCCATGGTTCCAGTAAGTCCGAATGGTTCCCGCAGAAATTCCGACCCTCTCCCCCTGTTCAATCGTACGAACTTTCACTGTTCGTACGATTTTTTCTATATTCCGTACTTTTGACTCTATAATTTACACAATGAACAAGTATAATTTTATTTAAAGGAGCGTATTTGTTTCATATCTCCATGCGCTCTCGGTTCAAACAGTTCAAATCATCAAAGAAGGAGAATGAAAGCGGCTTTGCCGACTATGTTGCCGACGACCTGCTGATGCCCGCCGAGGAGTACACCTCTGACGCGGTTAAGGCCAAGATTATCCCCAGCTTCTGGGAGTCCAACGCCATCGACGGGACCGTCTGGGCCCTGCCCATTCCGGCCTACTGCCGCTCCCTGTTCTGCAACATGGACCTGCTCAGCGAGGCCGGTGTCACCGCTCCCCCCCACCACCTGGGACGAGGTTCTCACCGCCTGCCAGGCTGTGAAGGATAAATTCGGCGACTCCATCGTGCCCTGAGGTCTGGACATCTCCACCGACGAGGGCCAGGCCGCCTGCACCGCGGCCATCCAGGCGTTCTTCGATTTCTTCTATGACTGCGACCGCTACTCCATGTTTGAGGGCTTCCTCCCCGCCACCCTGGATGCCTCCGACAATCTGTCCACCAACGTTGAGAACTACATCAAGGGCGGCAGCGAGTACTTCAAGATCTTCTATACTCAGCTGCCCAGCTGCCAGTTCTATCCCATAAGCATGGCCAAGTGGATGGACGTGCGCAACGGCGTTATCGAGGTGGAACAGCAGGTCTGCCAGGGCCTGGTCTCCGCGCAGGACGCTCTGGATAACCTGCAAAACAACATCGCCTGACCGAAAAACTCCAACCGGAGATTATCTCGCCGGACAAAAAGAGAGGAGCCGGAAGAACCGGCCCCTCTCTTTTAAAATCTGTATCCGCGGCCGCTCTGCCTGGCCATCCTGTGCGGCATCCCGGCCGCTTACGCCCTGTCCCGGATGCGCTTCAAGGGTAAGGCCATCTTTATGGGCGCCGTCATCATGAGCCAGATGTTTTCCCCGGCGGTCCTTTTGGTGGGCATCTACCGCCTTATGACCGATATGAACCTGACCAACAGCCTGCTGGGACTGATTTTGCTGAACGCCGCGTTTACCCAGGCCTTTGCCATCTGGCTGCTGCGCGGCACCTTCACCTCCAATCTCCTCCGAGATGGAACAGGCCCTCGTCCGGGTACTCCTCCCTGTGGCCGCCCCGAGCATTGTCACCACCTTGATCTTTGTGTTTATCAACTCCTGGAATGAGTATACCATCGCCCTCACCCTGATTTCCGGCGGCCTGCTCAAGCCCATTACGGTGGGGATCAACATCTTCTATGGCTTCAACTTCATCAAGTGGCAGTATCTGTTCGCCACCTCCATCTTCGCCGCCATCCCGGTGGTTATCCTGTTCCTGTTTATCGAAAAACACCTGGTCAGCGGGCTGACCTCCGGCGGCGTGAAGGACTGAGCCCCTGTGTGCCCAGTTCCTGCCGCTTATTGGGACGCCGGAAATTGGGAGTCCAGCACAAGCAAATGTGGAAAAGGAGTGTATGTTCTATGTGTATGATCCATAAAGCGGAACCGGTCCGCCATGCTGCTGTGGGGGTGGCCCTATGCGGATAACAGGCGGTCAGGTGTTCGACCTGAACCATGGCTTTGTCTCTCGCGACCTCTGCACCAACGGCAAACTAATTGCCGCCGCCAGCGGCGACGGCAGTACCTTGGATGCTGCCGGCTGCTATGTGATCCCTGGGCTGGTGGATGTCCATTTTCACGGCTGCGTGGGGGAGGATTTCAGCGATGCTACCCCCGATGGCCTGCAAAAAATCGCCGACTATGAGCTGTCGCAGGGGGTCACCTATCTCTGTCCCGCCGGCATGACCCTGCCGGAAGACCAACTGACCGCCATCTGCCGGAACACCGCCGCCCACCGGGCCAAACACTCCGGTGGGGCGGAGGTGGTGGGCGTCCACCTGGAAGGCCCCTTCCTCTGCACTGCAAAGAAGGGGGCGCAAAACGCCGACTATCTCCATGATCCGGATATCCCCATGCTCAAACGCTTGCAGGATGCAGCGGAAGGCTGTGTCCGTCTGGTGACTGTAGCGCCCGAACAGCCCGGAGCCATGGAGTTTATCCAGGCTGCGGTGAATATGGGGATCACCGTCTCTGTGGGTCACACGGTGGCCGACTACGACACCGCAAAAGCCGCCTTTGAAGCCGGCGCCTCCCACGCAACCCACCTGTATAACGGGATGCCTGGCCTGCACCACCGGCTTCCCGCCGTGATCGGTGCGGCCTATGAGGTCCCCAGCGTCCAGCCCGAGCTGATCTGCGACGGCGTTCACATCCATGGCGCTGTGGTCCGTCTCACCTTTGGCCTGTTTGGCGCGGAACGGATGGTCCTTATTTCCGACTCCCTCCGAGCCACTGGAATGCCCGACGGGGAGTACCCCTTCGGCGGCCAGATGATTGAGGTCCACGGGAACCGGGCTACCATTTTGGGCCACCCGGAGACCCTGGCCGGCTCGGTCACCAGCTTGATGGGCTGTCTGCGTCAGGCGGTTGCCTTCGGCATTCCCTTGGCGGACGCGGTACGCGCCTGCACCTATAATCCCGCCCAGTCCATCGGTATCGACGGCCGCGCCGGCAGTCTGGATGTGGGCAAAGAGGCCAGCATCGTCCTGCTGGACCAGAAGGACCTGGCAATCAAAGGGATCGTCTTTCAGGGACAACAGGTCTGACCCAACCACTGACGCTCTTTTAACTGCGGTTCCTTCCGGAACCGGCAGAGCACCTTCGTTGGAATGAGCGGGACCACCCGCTTTTCCAAATATAATCCACGGGTCGGGACGCTACTCCATCCTTATAGCCCCCGGCACCAAAAAAAGGAGGAAAAAATCCGCCGCGGCTTGCGGTGCGGCAGTGTGGAGACCTGCCGTAACGTCCTGAGGGTTTTGCTCCCCCAGGGCAAGGTGGAGAGGGCGGAGGCCGCTCCACCAAGGCCGAGTGCAATGGCTACACTGAATCTGAAGGGCATCACCAAAATCTATCCCCACAGCGGAGACCAGAAGAAACCCAAGAAGAAAAAGGGCGAACCGGAGAAAAAGACCAACCTTCAAGTGACCGACCAGGGGGTCATCGCCGTCCAGCAGTTCAATCTGGACATCGCCGACAAGGAGTTCATTGTGCTGGTCGGTCCCTCCGGCTGCGGCAAGTCCACCACCCTGCGGATGGTAGCCGGCCTGGAGGAGATCTCCGGCGGCGAGCTGTACATTGACGGCAAGCCAATGAACGACGTGGAGCCCAAAAACCGGGATATCGCAATGGTGTTCCAGAGCTATGCGCTGTACCCCCACATGACGGTGTATGAAAACATGGCCTTCCCCCTAAAGCTGCGCAAGATGGACAAGGACGAGATTGACCGCCGGGTGAAGGAGGCCGCCGAGATCCTGGACATCACTCAGTATCTGGACCGCAAGCCCAAGGCTCTGTCCGGCGGCCAGCGCCAGCGTGTGGCCATCGGCCGGGCCATCGTCCGTGAGCCCAAGGTGCTGCTGATGGATGAGCCGCTGTCCAACCTGGACGCCAAGCTGCGCAACCAGATGCGGGCTGAGATCATCAAGCTGCGCCAGAAGATCAACACCACCTTCATCTATGTCACCCACGACCAGACCGAGGCCATGACCCTTGGCGACCGCATCGTCATTATGAAGGACGGCTTTATTCAGCAGATCGGCACCCCCCAGGAGGTCTTTGACCACCCCTCCAATCTGTTTGTGGCCGGCTTTATCGGGATGCCTCAGATGAACTTCTTCGACGCAAAGCTGCTCAACGAGGGCGGGACATACTCCGTCAGCGTGGGCGGCTACAAGGTGGCGCTGTCCGCCGAGAAGCAGAAAAATCTGGCCGCCCGTCAGGCAGCTGCACAGGACATCACGCTGGGCGTCCGCCCCAGCCATATGGTATTGGCCAAACAAGCGGGCAACACCCTCACCGCTACGGTGGAGGTCTCCGAGATGATGGGCAGCGAGGTCCACTTCCACGCCAACGCCGAGGGCAAAGATGTAGTGGTCATCGTGCCCACCATGGACGCCAACGGAGAGCACATTGATTCCTTCCGCTCCGGCGACAAGCTCAACCTCACTTTCAGCGGCAACGTCTGCCATGTCTTTGACAAGAACGGCAAAAACTTGGAATTTTAAAAATCTTCCTCCTAAATAATATCGCCCCCGCCTTTGATGGAAAGGCGGGGGCAGCTTTTTTGTGCAGAAAAACCGGTCTTTTCTAATGGGTCCCTAGTTGGGTCCACAGGCTGTTGTAAAAACTGAGGGTAGCGGCAGGCAGGTTGAGATAGGCTTCGCAGCGCTCCAAAATCTCATCGGGAGTGACCATGATCTGGTAAAGCTCCGGGTCCAGCTCCTCCCCGTACAGCGCCTCGTAATAGGCGGGGTACCGCTCCAGGGCCACTCGGTTTGGGGAGGCGTAGCCGATATAGTCCATATTCATCAGGTTAGACTCCGCAGAGGCGATAAAGTTGATCCACTGGTGGGCCTCCTTCTGGTGGGGGGCATCCTTAAGCATGCACATGGCGTCCACGAACCAGTTGGACCCCTCCTTTGGAATAACAAAGGCCAAGTCCTCGTTGTTCTCCAGCATGGAGATGTAGTCGCCGGCGTAGTAGGTGGCAATGGCGGCGTTACCCCCCTCCATCTTCTGGAGCACCTCATCCATCACCCGCCCCTGGAACATCCCCCGGCGGTTGGCGTCGGCCAGCAGCTCATAGGCCCGGCGGATCTCCCCCTCGTCGGTGGTATTGACGGAGTAACCCAGGTACAGCAGGGCCTCCCCGATGGCGTCCCGGGAGTTGTTGATCAACAGGACATTCCCCGCATACCGGTCGTCATAGAGGGCGCCCCAGCTGTCAATCTCCTCGTCCACCATAGTGGTGTTGTAGATGATACCCAGCGTACCCCAAGTGTAGGGGACGGTATACTCGTTTGCGGGATCATAGGACAAATTTTTAAAGCGGTCATCGATCTGAGTAAAATTGGGGATCTGGCTGTAATCCAGCGGTTCCAGCATATCCTCCGCGATGAGGCGGCCAATCATATAGTCGGAGGGGACCACCACGTCGTAGTCCGCCCCGCCGCTTTTCAGCAGGGAGTACAGGGCCTCGTTGCTCTCGGCGGTCTGGTAGT
>CAMWBA010000105.1 GCA_947172355.1 uncultured Bacillota bacterium | reverse complement strand
TGGCCGCTGCCATGGCCAAAGCAAGATTCTTCTTCATAATTAAAACTCCTTTTCAAAAGCTGGATTAAGGACGCTCAGTATGCTGAGTGTCACGAAAAAGTATACACCGGAAAGGTATAAATAGTCAATAGATAAATATTCAAAAATGCAGAATGGCACAGAATATTTTTGTGTAAAAAAGATAAGATTTGTGATTTTGATGGATGAACAGTCCTTTCACACAATTTTTTTCAATGGAGAGTTGAAGAGAAAGAGTATGAATATGCAAAAAATAACGAATAAAAATGAAGACGGCTATTGTGGAACCTTTTGGAAAATGTTACGTCTTATAGTATACTGGCAGCAGCAGGGCAGGCTGGCAGGCACCGTTTGGGCGTGTTGACACGGTTGAAATAAGATTTAGGTCTTGTTTGCGCATTGGGATTCTCAACAAACAAGGAGCGAAGGAGAGCCTCGATTGATGGGGGATGCAAGGGAACGGCGCCCCCTTGACCACCGGAGACAACCGGCTGTTTCCTATGGTTCAAGCAGGCCCTAGGGCCTGTTTGAACCTTGTCGATACGCCCAATCAACGGCTCTTTTCTGCCATACTTTGCCGATTTTCCTTACAATACATCCAGTATTTCTGGGTTAAATCGGCTTCGTCTGGCGGAAAAATCGCTCGCTGCCGGTCCTGTTATCGTGTTTCAAACAAGGTCTAATTAAAATTTTCTTAAAGATAACGCAATTCCCTTGCTTTTTTTTTTAAAAATCGGTATGCTAGTCATTGACTGCTGACCCAATGAGGAGCGATAGATAATTATGAGAACGCTGCTTTGCGATACATCCTGCCGCCTGGCCCGGGATTTGATGGAATCTCCCGGTAAGTTGGTTTCCCGGATGGTTTTTTTACTGGGGCCCTGGGTCTGCCTGTGGATGGTGGAGATCTTAAATGAAAACGATGTATTTGATGATTTGGCTGCCTGGCAGGTGGCGATGAATCTGGTGTTTTACTACAGTATATTCATCGTGCTGCGGCTGATTTTGGGCCGGAACCGTCGGGCTGCCGCCTTGGGGACGGCGCTGTGTTTTGCCTTTGGGCTGGTGAACCACTATGTGCTCCGATTTCGGGGCCGCATTCTGTTTCCAGCGGATGTGACCGGGTGGCGCACCGCAGCCAATGTGGCCCAAGGGTTTGATTATCGTGTGGACACCTATATCACCCAAGCGGCAATTTTGCTGACAGCCTATCTCTTTCTGATTTTGTTTTGTGTCCCCCAAAAAAGAAGGGAAAAGATTCCGCTGCCCGCCGCCCTGCTGCTGTGGGCGGTGATCGGGGGATATGGCTATGCCTTTTTCTGTACGGGAATGCTTCCCGCCTTGAATATTTACACCCAACAGTGGGTCACCCAACGCAACGGGTTTTTGCTGAACTTTTCCATCGCCTTGCGGTACTCCTCGGTGGATAAACCGGCAGACTATTCCAGGGAACTTGTTTTGGAGCTGATGGAGGATTACCCAGGTGTTCCGGCAGAGCCGGACAAAAAACCGGTGAACATTGTGGTCATTATGAACGAGTCCTTTGGGGATCTGACCATCTTTGAAGATTTGAACCCCTCGGAGGATCCCACTCCCTTTCTCCACTCCATGGAGGAAAATACCATTCAAGGCTGGATGTACTCCTCGGTCACCGGGGGCGGCACCGCCACCATTGAGTTTGAGTACCTTACCGGCTTTACCAGTCTGTTCCAGCCGCCTCACACGGTGGCCTATCAGCTCTATGTGGAGGAGGGCATGCCCTCCCTGACAGCCCTGACCTCCAGCCAGGGCTACGAAACAACCGCGTTCCACCCCTATAAATCCTCGGGCTGGAACCGGGTGCTGGCCTATCAGTATCTAGGCTTTGACCGGCAACTCTATGAGGAGGATGTCCCCGACCCCTATATCATTCGCAATTACATCTCGGACAAGTCGGATTACGAAATGATTTATCAGGCCATTGAGACAGAGAGCAGCAGCTTTTTCTTCAATGTTACCATGCAGAACCACAGCGGCTACGCCCAGGGCTGGCGAAATCTGGAACAGCACATTGAGCTGCCCTCCCACTTGAAAGCGGCAGACCGGACGGCAGAGCAGTTTTTGAGCTTAATGCGGGAGAGCGATCAGGCATTGGAGGAGTTGATCCACTACTACAGCCAGTGTGAAGAGCCCACCTTGGTGGTCTTCTTCGGTGACCACCAGCCGCCTCTGACCAATGCCTTTTACGAGGAGCTGTACGGAAAGAAGCTGTCCGAGCGGAATACGGAGGAAGTTTTGCAGCAGTACGCGGTCCCGTTCTTTCTCTGGGCGAACTACGACATTGAAGAGCAGCAGAATGTGGTTATCAGTCCCAACTTTCTGGGGGTGCTTACCGCCCAGACTGCCGGTCTGCCCCTTACCGGATATATGGAGTTTTTGTCCGAGCTGTATCAGGTTATGCCCGCCATCACACCAGTGGGCTTTGTAACTGCGGATGGACAGTTCCTATCCAAATCCGAACTGAACGAGGAGCAGCGAGACTGGCTATGGAGGTATGAGGTATTGAACTACTGTGGGATGGTGGACCTCTTCGACGAGGCTCGGCCCATGTTCTGTATCGACTGATTTTGCACCAAAAACAGGGCCCGCCCGAGGGAGGACCCTGTTTTTTTAATTCCTGTCATATTTCCCAGGCAATTTCGTCTGAATAGATGAAAGGACCTTTCAGACAATCTTGCATTGGCTGCTTCTTCCTGCTTTGGAGGGGCGGGAACCATGTGAAATGCGTGCGAGAGGAGGAGCATCTATGGAGGACGCCGCCATTATCGGCCTATACTGGGCCAGGGATGAAGGGGCCATTGCGGCCAGCGATGAGAAATATGGAGCGCTCTGCCGTGCCCTGTCCCGGAACATCCTGGAGAGCCTGGAGGATGCGGAGGAGTGCGTCAATGACACCTGGGGACGGGCCTGGGACACCATGCCGCCCCGGAAGCCCGGTTCCCTGCGGGCCTACCTGGTGAAAATTACACGGAATCTATCCATCGACCGTTGGCGGGCCCGCCAGGCGAGGAAGCGGGGGAGCGGGCTGGCTGTCCTGCTGGACGAGCTGGAGGAGTGCCTCCCCGCCGTTCCCAGCGCCGAGGAACTGACTGAGGCCCGGGAGACCGCTCGGGCGATCGACCGGTGGCTTTCAAAGCTGTCCCCGGCGGACCGAAAGGCGTTTTTGCGGCGGTACTGGTACGGCCAGCGGGTGGACCAGGTGGCGAAACAGGCAGGATGCTCCTCCAACAGCATGGCCAAGCGGCTGGGCCGGCTCCGGTCCAGTCTGCGCAGGGCCTTGGAACAGGAGGGAATTTTGGTATGAGTGAGAGAAGTGAGCGGCTCTTCCGAGCATTCGGTGAGATTGACGAGCAGAACATTGAGCAGGCGGCGCCGGAGGAGGGAAAACGGTTCCGCTGGAAACGATGGACCGCTCTGGCGGCGGCACTGGTGCTGGCTGTTGGGGTGGGCGGCTATGTCCTGTCCCGGATGGACAGCAGCAGCCCCGGTATGAACAATGGGGGCGGCGCTGGTGCGGGCGGAGCATCCACCTTTACATCCTATGCAGGGCCGGTTTTTCCGCTGACCTTGAAGGAGGCGGACCGCGCCATTTCGGCGGAGCGGGAGATCACTATGAAGGTCCGGGAGTGGTCGGACTGGATTTCGCAGTGGGGGATGCAGGTCACCGACAGTTATACGCTGACCAATACCTCCGCAGAGGACAGGACGGTTTCGGTACTCTATCCCTTTGTCAGTGAACTTCAGGAGGTATGGAACTATCAGCCGGTTCTGACGGCGGATGGTCGGACGCTGGACACCATTCTTCATGCCGGGGCCTATGTCGGAGGTTTCCGCGGGGTAGATGGTCCGGAGGACGAACGGCGGTTCAACCTGAGTGCTCCCAGCTCCTGGGAGGATTATAGAGGAATTTTGGAAGACGGTTCCTATCAGGACCGGGCTCTGGGGGAATATCCGGATTTGTCGGATATCTCTGTGACAGTCTACCGGTTTACCGGTTATTATGGTCCGGAGCCGGACAGCCAGGTGGGTATCCCCAATCCCACCATCCGGGCCGGGTTTGATTTGGACTATGACAAGACCACCGTGCTGTCCTATGGGTTCCATGGAGGCATATTTGATAAGCAGGCAGGGACTATGATCCAAAGCTTTTCCATCCCGGAGTCCGATAGACCTTGGTACGGGGAGCCCTATTACCTGATTGTGCTGGGAGATGACATTGCCAATCTGACCACCGGCGGCTATGTTACCGGCGGGACCGACCCAGATACCCAGGCTTTGCTGGGGTGCGGAGTGGATGTGGAGCGATATACCACGGATTTGGATGCTGCTTTGCGGGAAGTTACCCAGTTGATCTACAACAGTCAGATTCGCAATTCCGACGAGTTCCGGCGTCTGGACGAGGTGGATTACGAGATGTATCATGGACTGTTCTGCGGCTATCTGCTGTCTTACGGCCTGCTTTCCGACCATCCAGCAGAGCGCTACCAAGACGGTTGGCTGGGGAGTCTGGATGTGGCCAACGTGGACCGGGTGTTTTACCTGGAGGCCCAGGTGGACATTCCAGCTGGGGGGAGCGTCCGACTGATGGCGGAGATGACCAAAGCTCCCAGCTATGATTTCTACTGCGCCCACATCGAAAATCAGGTCGTCCACAGCTACGATATGGTGACCAAGCTGGGCTCAAACTTGAACTGCACACAGCAGACCGCTGTGCTGGAGGAGCTTGGACAGTATAAAATTGTCCGGCAGAACTTTGGATTTGACTTAGACAACGGCGTCAAACGGGTGACGCTGGACCCAGGTCAGGAACATTACTACCTGGAGATTAAAAAAATCCTTGCAGAATAGGAACCCCCGCCTGGCGAACCAGGCGGGGGATTTTTAGATGATTAACGGGCGGGGATGGTGAGAATCTGGCCAACCTGGATGAAGTTGGGGTTGCGGATGCTGTCCCGGTTAGCCTCGTAAATTTCGTTCCAGCGCAGGCCGGAGCCGAGATGTTTCTGCGCAATTTTCCACAGGGAGTCGTTAGCCTGTACCGTATAGGTGCCAGCGGGAGCGGGCTCAGGCTGGGGAACAGGCTCGGGCGCGGGAGTGGGCTCGGGCGCAGGAGTGGGCTCAGGCTGCGGAGTGGGCTCGGGCGCAACAGCCGGGGCGTTGCTTACCAGAACCTCCCGGGGGTTATTGCCCTCAAAGCGATAGATGGGGAAGTTACTGGTGGCGGGGTCATAGCTGATGGCGCCGTACTGCACCAGAGAGCCGTCATAGCCGTTGGAATCGTTGACATCGGGCTCAAAGAGCATGGCGATGACATTGCCCGCTACCTGGTCCATGGGAATAACCACAGCACCGTTTTCAAAGACGGTCTTGGTTTCTTCCCGCAGGTCGGCGGTAAAGCCCATCTTCCGGTCGTTGTAGGTGTACTCATCCACATAGTAATACTGCTTCAGGTTGGCAGAAGAATTAGCCTCCAGCTCATAGTACTCCGCCCCCTGATTGTCCAGAATATAGAGGACCTTGCTCAGATTTTCCAGATCCTTGGGAATGACATAGGCGGTGGGACGGGTACGGCCACGGACGATGGTGTCGTTTAGGTTCAGCTTATTCCGATTCTCGTCCTTTAAAGAACCGTCTAGGTTATAGCGGACCCGATTGCCGTCGTAGTTGGTCTGGGTGTTGCCAGAGGCGATTTGGTGCAGGGCAAGCTGCTCGGTTTCGCGGTAGGTCTTGCCCTTTTCCACCACTTTGGCCCGGGCGGCAGCCACGGTGTCCTTGATTTCCTGCGCGTGCTGAGCGGTATAGGTCATGTAGGAGAGCATCGCGGTCTCCTGAGAGAAGACACGGCGCTCAAAGTTGGTTTTGCCTGCGCCGATGCCCCGGGTTTCCACCAGGAAGGACAGGCAGTTGTACAGGCCGAAGTAGGCCCGGCCGATGGGGTTGTTGACGGTGGTTCCATAGTGATAGACCCGCAGACCAGCGTTTTCGGCCTGTTCAAAGGTATACGCAGTCATCTTCAAGGCCAATTCGGTGACGGCGGAGTCATGGTTCAGACTGGTAGCGGGGGTGGTCTCCAGATCGTCAGCATTGTTCATGTAGCCTTCTGTGTTGGCGCCGTAGAAGGTAAACTCGTGGCCGTCGATGACCACCTCGGCCATAAACAGGCGGTAGGCGGTGTGCAGCTGAGCCAGCTCAGCGGCCTTGAGGGACATGTGGTCACGGTTCATATCGAAGCCGCCATAGGTGGCGCGGCTGAACAGGTAGGAGCCATCGGGGTTGATGCGGGGGACGATGACCACATTGATCTGGTCCAGCAGGGCGCGTACCTCGGCGTTGTTGATGAAATCATCAATGACTACCAAAGCGCCCTCGCCGGCGGCGGGCTCATTGGGGTGAATCTGGGTCTGGTACCAAACGGTGGGCTTGCCGTTCTCTCTGACCAGCGCGGCGGCCTGCTCCAAGGTAGAGCCGGCGGGGATTTGGGTGTTGGTGAAGATGGTCAGGGGGATGTCAAACTGATAGTTGGGGGTGGTGCCGGCGGAGTAGAGGTGCATATAGCTGCACTTGCTGTTCCGGTCCTGAAGGAAGGACAGCAGCTCCTCCTGGCTGGTAAACTGGTGGGCTGCGTCGGTGCCGTCAAAGGCGGGGGACTGGTAATTCTTGGAGTCCACAGTAAAGTGCTGCTGGAGCACCTCATCCGGCCAGATGACCAGCATGGCGTCCCGGTTGTCCATGACATAGCTGTCAGGGGCCTTTTCCGGCTTGACGGTGGGCTGATAGCCGTCAGGACCCAGGGGGCCTCCAGTGACCTCAATGGAGATGGTTCCCGACTCGATGTCGGCCTGGGTGAGATTAAAGAGCTTGAGGATGTTGTAGTAGCCGTCGCCGGAGATATGGTAGCTGTAGGTTCCGGGCTGGGTGATGGTGTAGGATCCATCTGGCTGGGGCTCCACAGCGGTGAGCTGTTTGTCCTCGACCATCTTGGCTAAGGTGGCGGAGCCGCTGGTGGGGAAGCCCTGGTAGAGTTCCACTGTGACGTCTTCCGGAACGATGCTCTGGGGATAGGTGAACTCTAGTTTGGCACTGCTGCCATCGGCAAAAGCCGGGATGGTCAGCAAACTTGCCACCATTGCGAGGACGACCAGCCAGCTGGTCAGGATACGGGTTCTTTTCATATTCGTATGTTTCCTCCTCTTCCTTCTTAATTTGTGGATCAATGGTAATATACCATAAAATAACCATAACACATAGAATGAATTTTGTCAATTTTTTTCAGAATGTTTTCCATAAATTTGTATAGCTCGTGTTCCCGAATCATGATGGAATTTGTTTCGTATCCACCCGTGTGAGGAGAGGTGATCCAGGAACCTGAGGCGGTTTGGAGAAAAGAGACCGGCAGAACAGATCACGCGCTCTGTTCCACCGGGGAGTTTGGTCAAGGTATATAGGAAACGTACGCCTCCGGCGGGCTGGGTCTGCGGAAAGGGGAGGCGGGGGTTGCAGTGTCAAGGATTCCTTCGAGCCACGTCATCCCGCAGCATTTGGTAGAGGGCGGCGGCCAGAGGAACGGCCAACAGCATTCCGCCGATGCCCAATACCCCGCCGCCTATGGTGACAGCGGCCAGCACCCAAATACCGGGCAGGCCGATGGAGGAACCCACCACCTTGGGGTAGATGAGGTTGCCCTCCAGCTGTTGGAGCACCGAGATAAACAACAAAAACAGCAGGGCTTTGATGGGAGAGACAGTAAAAATCATAAAGGCCCCCACCCCCGCGCCGATGTAAGCCCCGGCCACCGGAATCAGGGCGGTAAAACCAATGAGGGTCCCCACCATAGAGGCATAGGGGAACTGAAACAGCAGCATTCCGCCCATGCACAGCAGCCCCAGAATGACGGCTTCGGTACACTGACCCACCACAAAGCGCCGAAAACAGTTGTGCAGGGTTGACAGGAAGTAGAGCAGGCGGCGATACCAAATGGGGTTCAAATAGGTGTGCAGAACCAAGGTGCACTGTCGGGACAAAGTTTCCTTGTCCATCAGCAGGTAGATGGAAAAAATGATGCTGACAATGGCGGTAAAGGCGGCGGAGATGGTGGTGGAGATGAGGGCCATCAGCGAACCCATCACGCCTCCCAGCCCGGCGAGCAGAAAGTTGATGGCTTTTGTGGCCAGTTCCTGCCAATTGACCGTACCATCTGCGGCAAAGAGGCCGGACAAGGCGGCCAACTGTTCCTGGTTCTCATTGATCTTGATGCTCAGCTTTTGCAGCAGGGGCGCCAGTTCCTGGAGCAGCAGGGTGACGCTTTGGATCAGCTCCGGCAAAATCATCCGGACAATCAGCAGAACAATGCCAACCAGACTGGCGTAAGCCAGCAGAAGGCATACCAGGCGCCGGCTCTTTATAACGGCCTGACGTTTTGCGTTTGGGAAGTACCACCCCTCATACATGCTCATAAGAATGTTGACCGCATAGGCAATGACCGCCCCCAGCAGGAGAGGAAACCCGGCGCTTACCGCCGTCAACGCCAGGGCGGACAGCCACCCCCAGTAGTGGACGGCCAAATACAGCCCAAAGAGGACCGCGCCAAAACGCAACGGTCCCTTCCAATCTTGTTTCATCACAGTCCCTCCATGATGTTGATACGGATATAGCCACCCTCAAGATTGGTTTCTGCGATGAACTGGGGGACAGCGGGGATCATCAGGTCCCGTTCACCGCCCTTGACCACATAGACATTGTTGGCGGGGAGGGTGAGTACGTCGTCGATTTTCCCGAGTACCTGACCGGTGGCGGCGTCCCGCACCTCCAAACCATAGATATCCGCCAGGAAGAAGGCGCCCTCGGGCAGCTTGACGTCCGCCCGGTCGATATACAGGATGGCGTTGCGCAGGGACAGGGCGCTGGGCACATCAGTAGGGCCCTCAAATTTGATAATGACCATATTCTTGTGGACTCGAGCCCGCTGGACGGTCATGGGGAAGTGTGCCTCGTCCACGTACAGGGTTTTGAACTGGCACAAAAACTCCGGCGAGTCTGCCCAGGGCTGGACCTTCACCTCGCCCATCAGGCCGTGTACGTTGGTGACCTTGCCCACCTCTAAAAATTGTTTCAGCATGTGTGTTCCTCCATAAAATACTGGACAAATCCCTTCCTATATCCATATTCCAGTTCGTCTGCGTAAAAAGAGATATTCGCGTCTATGATCTGATAGCAGTTCTCACCCACGTGCCGGACATTTTCCATCCGCTCCAGGGCCTGGGCAATCTGTCTGGGGGACGGATTCCGCAGGCCGTCTGACCGGGGTTTTTGGACTCGAAGTGTCTTATAAAATTCTTTGATATCCTCAATTTGAAATTTTTTGATGGAGTAAAAGAAAAAAATTTCCAGGATCGTCTCGATCTGCCAACTGAACGGGTAGCAGGGGAAGGAGGTCCGGCAGCGGGTGCTGGTACAGTAATATTTGATCTCCGCCAGCTGTGTATTTGACCAGTGCATACTTCCTCCAATTTGAAAGGAAAGGCGCAGGGGATCACCCTGCGCCCTTGGTTTAATCGACGATATCCACGCTGATCCGCTTGCCGGCCCGCTGGGCGGCGGAGCGCATCAGGACACGGATCTCTTTGGCGATACGGCCCTGGCGGCCGATCACCTTACCCATGTCCTCCGGGGCCACCCGGAGTTCTAGGACGGTCTCGCCGTCGCCCTCGA
>CAMWBA010000104.1 GCA_947172355.1 uncultured Bacillota bacterium | reverse complement strand
ATGGAGGAACGAACCGAAACGAGAGCCAGCGAAAATTACAGTGATATGAAAAAATTATAATTTAAAAATTGGCTGATTGCAGGTCTTATTTTGACGATTTTGATTATGGGCATTTATCACAATTGGCTATGGAGCCAGTTTGGCACCAAATCACTACACGCCGGCGGCGGATACTCTAATGAGAAAGGAGGAGGGACATGAACGAAATGAATACCACAGAGGCTCTGCTTTGAGCGATTCTCGAACGAATAGAAAAGTGTAATACACTGGAAGGACTCAAAGAGAGCGTCAGAAATATCATGGGAAAATAAAAAGTGAGCGGCCCGCCCTAGCAAGCAGCCGCCCACAACACCCAAAGGCGGAGCCGGGAGCCTTACCCTGGCCCGCCTCTATTTTTTTCATAGGGTAATAAAAAAGAATTTTAATGGTATTTTAATCCGTTTCCGCATTGACAAGCCCACCATTCTCTGCCATAATTGCATTTGTTTCGTGTCTCTTCCGCTGAGGTGCCCGGTGCTGGACGAAGGTGTGAGTCCGGGCAGACGCGTGAGATTGGGGAGGGACCGGTTGATCCAATGCTGGGCGTCCGAGCCCAAGGAACTAAGGAGGCAGCTATGGTGCGCATAAAGTTTACCACCGATTCCGCCGCCGATATTCCCCTCACGCTGCGGGAGGAGCTGAACATCCAAGTGCTCCCCTTCCCCATCGCCATGGAGGACAAGGAATATGCAGACGGCTTCGATTTTACGCCGGAGGAGTTTTATGATAGGTTGCTCTCGGCTCCCAAAATCCCAACCCATGCCCAGCTCAACCCCTATATATTTACCGAGGTGTTTGAGGCGGCTTGGCAGGAGGGATATACCGACCTGATCCATACCTCCATTAACTCCAAGGGCTCTGCCACCTGTGCCAATGCCTTCCAGGCCCGGGGGGAGTTCTATAAGGACCACCCGGAGGCCCGGGATAGCTTTCGGATCCACATCATCGACGCTCTGAACTATACCATGGGATACGGCTGGGCGGTGGTTCAGGGGGCCAGGATGGCCGCTGGCGGCGCCGCCCCCCAGACCGTTGTGGACGCCATCCAGGACTGGGTGGACCATGTGCGGGTGGTATTTTCTCCGCTGGACCTGCGGTTTGCTAAGAAGTCGGGGCGGGTCTCTGCCGCTGCCGCCTTTGTGGGAGAGGCTCTGGGACTCAAGCCTGTGATGACCTTTACCGATGGCGAATCCAGGATCCTCTCCAAAGTCCGCGGGGAGAAGGCGGTGGTGGCCAAGCTGGCGGAGATGTGCAAAGCGGAGCGCCGGGCCGGGACCCCTTATCTGATGATTCAGGGCAACAACACAGAGCAGTCCGCCAAGCTGCTGGAGGCGTGCCGCCGGGAGCTGGGTGAAGAACCTGCGCTGGCCTATCACATTGGCGGAGTGATTGCCATCAATGCCGGCCCTAATCTGATTGGGTTGGTCTATCGGATTTAAACAGAAAACTCCCCCTCCCAGCCCGTTTCGGGCGCTCGGGAGGGGGAATTTTGTGCTATTTGGAGAGATACTGGGCCAGGGCATAGTAGCCCGGCAGATTCAGTACAACAAGGCAGACGCCGTAGACGCCCAGTATCCAGGCTGCTGTCCGGCGTTCCCGGGGGTCAGCTTCGGGGGTCATGGGCAGGGCGGCAATGCACACTTGGGCAGGCAGGTGGTGAAGCGAGTAGAGAAAGGCCTCCTTCAGCCCATACTGGAGCGCGCCATGGAGGAACAGATTGCACCCCAGCACGGCCAGCGGGGCATAGAGCAGAGGGGAGCGAAAGTGCCGAAGCACCGCCCAGGCCAGCAGTCCCACCCAGACCAGGCCGGCGGCAATGATTGGCAGGGAGGCGGAGGGGAGAAAGGCGAGGGCATCCCCCACAAAGTCACCAAAGGCAGACTGGTCCATGGTGTCCAGATAGAAGCCGGTGGAGCCGAAAAAGGCAAAGAACACCCGCCGTACCACTCCCAGAGGGGAGAAATGGTCGCTGAAACTGTTGGCGCTGCCCAGCGCACCGGGAATCAGTTTGGTGAAGAAGAAGGTGCGCATGGGGGTGAGGGCCACAATGGAGCAGAATGCTCCGCCGCCCAGGAGCAACGTGGTCAGCTTCCGCCGGAGGGCAGCACCGGAACACACCACGATGACCGCCCACAGAGCGGCGTTGGTGATGGTGACACCGGCGGCCAGAACCCCCAGGATTACGGTCACGGGAAGATTTTGCCGGCGGGCAAAATAGAAGGTGAGCAGAAGAATCAAAGCCGAGTAAATATAGCTCTCCCCCACATAGATGTAAAACAGAGTAGAAAAGGACAGCCCAAAGATAGCGCACAGCAGAAGAGCATGGCGCGTGTCCAGCTTGTATTGTTCCTCCAGAATGCGGTTGAGTACTACGACACACAGCCAGCCCACACCAATCTGCATCATTACAATGAGCATATAGTGGTGTTCCATGCTGATGGTTCCCAGGATAAGGTGTTCCATCCGGGTGAAAGCACAGCCAAAGAGTATCAGCAGGGGATGTTTGATGATCCGGGCAGAGGTGTCCATCGTCTGAGAAAAAAAGCTGGTGACGAAGTATACATCGTCGGCGGAAAACACCCGGTCGTTGTGGGCGCCGGCGATATCGTAGAAACCGGTGCGGCACACCAGCAAAAATAAAATTCCATAAAACACCGCCAGAGCTGCGAAAAATCCGGCCCGCCAGGCGCCCTGCCGTCCAAGTCTCATGGCTGTACCTCCTGTCCGCTGGCAGAAGGCTTAAAGTAGAACACGCCGCGGAAGTCCGCCGGCAGGCCCTCTGGAGCCAGTTCGTCCATGGGAGCGAACGAAATCTTCAAATCTCCCGGCGAGCGGCGGTAGTAGAACAGCTCCATTTTATAGTCGCTGTCCGCGTCCCAGAGATAGCCGTCATGCTCATAGGCGGGCAGGCACACCGAGCCGGCCCCATATTCGATAGCCTCCTCTAAAATCTGGGTGCGCAGCAGTTCCAGCTGGTGGAAGGGAACAAAGATGGACAGGTAGAAGCCGAACACAGCAAGGGCTGCGCCGGCAGGGACCAGGCTGCGGACCCAAGCGGGCAGACGGTCGAGTTCCAGGGTCTGGAGCAGTACCCCCGCCACCCCCAGCAGCAGCACATAGGATACGAACAGGCATCTGGGGCCAATGGGGTTGACAAAGAGCAGAGGCCCCGCCGCCACCGGGGCGGTCAGCCACAGAAACAGCGCCTTGGCCCGGACGGGACGTCTTCCGGTCCAGCGCCACAGAGCTGCGGTGCAGGCCAGCCCCCATACCGCAGCCACCGCCACCGGCTTGAACCGGCCGTAGGCCAGTCCCAGACAGCCCAGGACCAGCGCAGCCGCAATGGCGTGGTCCACCGGACGCCGGCGCGCTTGTCCCCACAGCAGTAGCGTCAAAATGGTGAGGGACCAGTAGAGTACCGGGCACTTTATGATGTAGAACCGGGCTACCTCACGGAAATTTTCCTTGGCGGTGGCAAGCAGGCCGGATAAAGTGCCGCCGGCCCCCAGTTGATAGGCTCCGCCCTCGCTGCCAATGAGTCCATAGGAGGGGGAGGCAAACATCAGTGCCGCCCCCAGCACACAGCCAACAAAGAGGGCCAGCAGACAGGGGGAGAATCTCCTGCGTTCCCACCAGTACCAGACCAGCAGGAGGAAGGAGACCCACAGGGCGCACAGGGTGTTGGTCTCGATGAAAAGCTGATGGCCAAAGCCCAGCAGGAACAGTGCGATGCCGCGGGGGGGGCTCTCATCCATAGGGCGGCCCTCTGGAACGGCCTGGGTCAAGGCCAGACAAGCCAGCAGCATGGCCACCGGCGGCAGGTAGTTAAAAAATCCGGCGGCCCAGGGATATATCTGACAGAACATCTCCTTGGGCAAGGCGATGGATGCGGCGGCGCACAGCAGCAAGCCCTGCCATCCCCGCAGACCGGTCACTCTGGCCAGCAGAACGATGAGAGCCAGGGTGAACAGGGTGCGCATCAGTTCCCGGACCAGAGGGCGGCTCCCGGCGGTGTAAGCCAGAATGTTGCCCAAAACCCGGGCGTTGGTGGTGGCCCACTCGTTGATGAGAGGGCGTACCAGGTCCAGAGGGCTGTGGAGGGTGATGCCCAGGGCCTCGCGATACCAATCGTCGCCAATCAGCGGAAACAGCCAGCACAGCAGAAACAGCGCACCAAACAGGATGGCCAAACAGACCAGCCAGGTTGCCTGTTCTCTTTTCGATGGATTCAGTGGGCGCATTTGGATACCCCTTTCTAAAAAAAGCCCCCCCGCCGGCAGGGCGGGGAGGCCCACATTTTTGCTCAGTTTACATCAGCTTAACCGTGTAGTAGACAAACAGGGCAAACAGCCATGCCACCATCACAAACATAAGATAATAGGCGATGGTATTCCCCAGAAACAGACCGGCCGCAACCGCCGCCAAACTGGCCAAACAGGTGACCAGCGGGACGGTGTAGCTGGTGCCTTGGGCCAGAAAGCGCACAGAAGCCACCAAGCCGTCGGTCTTTTTCAAGCAGAGGGCGGCCGCCGTAACAACAGCGATGGCCAGAAGGACCAGGATGGACTCCAGCCGGCCGGTGAGGCCGGAACGGACAAACCACAGGCCCAGCACAGACATGCCGCAGGCACAGGCGGCCAGGAAGAACTCACGCTGGTAGATATAGTACACCAGCGCCAGTACCGCCCAGGCAATGACCAGCCAGAACAGCATCGCCATGCCTTCACGCTGGAACTTGACCGCTACGTGGGCACAGACGGACACTGCCGCCAGGGCCAAGGTGAGGACCAGAGGCAGGCGGAAGGGTTTTTTCTGCTTTGTCTGCCAGAGCGTCCAAGCCAAAGCCAAAACCGCAGCCACAGGCAATACCACGCGCAAAAAGCGCAGAGCGTTATCCCAGGCGATCGAGACGTTGATGGAAGCCTCGTTCATCGAGTAGTTGATATAGTAACGATTGACCAGAATCAGCAGTCCCTCCAGTACAATCGCCCCTACCACCCACAGCAGGCCGCGCTGAAGCGCGATATCCTCCTGACGGCGGCGCTCTTCTCTCTGTTTCTTATCCATGCGTTTTCATTCTCCTTGCTGCGGACCGCCATGGTCCGATTGAGTATTTCTGTGGGTTCCGAATTTCCAGACGTCTTATTATTTTACCAGATGGCGCAATTTTTTGCAAGCCATAAAACGGGAAAAGTATCCAAAATTCCAAAATGACTTTTTCCTTTCTCCACAGGATGCACGAAAGAGGGTGTTTTTTCGCTGGCGCACAGGGGCCGCAGGCACAAGGGAGGGACTCGGACGCATACAATATCAGGGCGGGAGCTTTCCCGCTGGCACCGGACTATGCAACAGAAAGGAAGGGATCGGATGGACTTTTTTCACAGGCGTCTGTCCCGACTGCTGACCGTTAAGAGTATTGTCACGTTGATTCTTACCCTTGTGTTTTCCTTCCTTGCCCTGAGGGGAAAGGTGGAACAGGATTTTATGACCATCTATGCGGTGATTATCTCCTTTTACTTTGGCTCCCAGAGCCAGGAGCTGACCCGGGAGGAGGAGGGAAAATGAGGCTGAGAGAACAATTTCTCACCCAGAATGACTGCTATCAGGCGGGACGGACCATCCAGGTTCAAGGGGTGATGGTCCACTCCACCGGGATTGATAACCCGAAGGTGTGCCGCTATGTCCCAGGAGACGAAGAGATTGGACGCAATACCGCCGGAAACCACTGGGATCGGCCCGGACTGAACAAATGCGTTCACGCCTTTGTGGGCCGATTTGCGGACGGCGGGATTGGCACCGTGCAGACGCTGCCCTGGAATGCACGGGGCTGGCACTGTGCCAGAGGCCAAAAGGGCTCCGGCAATAACACCCATATCAGTTTTGAGATCTGCGAGGACGGCCTGGATAACCCGGAGTATTTTCAGGCCGTATACCAGGAGGCGGCAGAGCTTACCGCTATGCTGTGCCGGACATTTCAGCTGGATCCCCTGGCCGACGGGGTGATTATCTGCCACCAGGAGGGGTATCGGAGAGGAATTGCCTCAAATCATGGAGACGTGCTTCACTGGTTCCCCAAATTCGGCAGAACGATGGATGATTTCCGGCAGGAGGCCGCTCGACTGTGGAAGGAGGACGAGGATATGACTTACGATCAATGGAAGGAATATATGGAACAATACCGGAAGGAGTTGGCCTCCAAGCCGGCCGGAATGCCGGAGCTGCTGGCCGAGGCCAAGGAGATGGGGCTGACGGACGGCTCCCGCCCCCGGGACCTAGTGACCCGGGAGGAGGCCGCCGTCATGGCTCGGGCCGCGGCCAACCGGTAAAGCCCAACCCGTTCCCGCATTGGGCGGGGACGGGTTTTGCTACTGTGTGCTATTGTCTGTAACAAAGGCGGGTTTTATGCCTGGGCCAAGGCAGAAACCAGCTGGACACATGCCCGGGCGTCCTCCAGGTCGGCGGTCTCCGCCGGGGTATGGATATACCGGCAGGGGATGGAGATGCCCCCGGTTTTTACCCCCAGGCGGGTGGTGTGGATGGCTCCGGCATCGGTGCCCCCTGCGCACAGGATATCCCGTTGGACCGGAATGCCCTGGGCTTTGGCCAGCTCTTCCAGCGTGGCGACCACCTCAGGGTGGCAGACCACAGAAGCGTCCATTACCTTAACTGCCGCACCCCTGCCCAGTTGGGTGGTGCCGCTTTTCTCGGAACCGGGGGTATCGTCCACGTCGGTGACGTCCACAGCGATGCCAAGGTCGGGCTCCACCCACCAGGCGGCGGTCTTAGCCCCCCGCAGGCCCACCTCCTCCTGGACGGTGAAGACCATATAGAGGTCGCAGGCCGGTTTTTTGATCCGCTCCAGGGCACACAGCAGCACGGCGCAGGCGATGCGGTCGTCCAGATAGGGGCCCATCACCCGCCCGCCGCGGGTCCGGATGGACCGGTCATAGACACAGGTGTCCCCCACCCGAACCAGTTTCCTGGCCTCTTCTTCATTCTCAGCACCAATGTCGATAAAGCACTCGTCCAGCTTCAGCTTGCCGAAATCCGCCTTCTCCTCGGGGACAAACACCCCCCGCACGCCGTTTTTGAAGCGGACGGCGCTGTAGACCGCCTCCCTGGGGGCGATGCCCCCCAGCTTTCCCACCCGGAGGAAGCCCTCCTTCTCAATATGAGTGACAAGAAAGCCGATGGAGTCCATGTGGGCGGCGAACATCACCCGAGGGCCCGCTCCCTTTTTGTGAACGATGAGATTGCCCAGGGTGTCGGTGATGATCTCATCCGCATAGGGCCGGGCCAGCTCCTCGATTTTCGCCCGGACCTCCCTCCCGTCCCCGGAGGGGCCGTGAGCGGCGTTGAGCTGCTTTAAAACACTTAAAATATCCATGTTATCTCCTCAATCCCACCAGAAGTACCAGTATTTCGACTTGGCCAGTCCCCCAGCCAGTGCCCCCACTGTCCCGACACCCTGCTCTACAATATCAATACAGAAAAAGTACTGCTCCAACGCTACTTCCATTGCCTTCTCCTGGGGGACCGGGGCGGGGAGGGCATACTCCACAATATCAGGCGTCATAACCGCCGGCACTGCGCCGTACTGCTCATACCAATATTTCGCCGCCGCCCGGTGCTCCTCCGGAGCGGGACATTCGTTCCAGCCGCCGAAAGGCAGATAAGAAAAGACCTCCCAGGGGTCCTTCACCGGAATTTCGGCCAACACCACGGGCTGGGTCTGCTTTGACTGGTAGTCGGTCAGGCTGAGAAATTCGGGGATCTCCTGTCCCTCGGACATATCCCCGCCCAGGATCTCGTTGATACGCTCCGCCAGCTCCTCCGGGGAGAGGTCCTCGCCCCACTCCTCCCGAGCCTCCGCCTCAAAGCGGTGGAGCAGGGCCTTGCCGTCCCCGATGGGGGTGCTGGCCATCTCCTGCCGGAACGCCTCCAGGTCGTTGAAGTCCGAGTCAGGGTTGCCCCAGGGGTCCATCACCAGCAGCAGAGGGGTAAAGCCCTCCCGCTTGCCACGCTCTGCGGCCTGGTGGTAAGCGGCCATGATGGACGCGACGCCCTCCTGGGGCGGCAGGTAGGTACAGGGACAGCCCAGCTTCTGCATTAACCGCTCTGCCCGTTCCTCAAAGGTTTGTTTTTCTTTCATAATTATCACTCTCTTTCTATGGAAGGGGTTACATCACATGCACATCAAGGAAGATGGGCCTCAGGCCCTTCCCCTCATAGAGAAATTCCATTTGCAGGGTCAGGTCATTCCATTTGCCGTCTGAGGTCAGGTCGTAGTCCACAGCAAAGCCGCTACCGTTGTTGTAATGATGAATATTGAGCTGTGTATAGCAGGGGTTTGTGGGGCTGGTCACCCGCTCCTCGGTCCAGCTGTCCATCCGGGACAAACCGCACAGCTGGAGATGCTCCGCCACATGGTCCCGCAGCATCTCGGGGGGCCAATTTTCCATCTCCGCCAGCTCGGGGATGTCCCCATACCGCTTTTCCGCCAGAGCGTCCACTACCTGCTTCAGAATTTCAATCGCTTTTTGCTCCGCAGTCTGTCGGTCCAAAGTTATTCCCCCTAATCCAGACGCTGGGCCATCTCGCATAGAAACGACCGGGTCAGCCTGAGCATATTTTCAAAGTCGGCGATGCTGCCCACGCTGGCGGGGGCGTGGAGGTACCGGGTTGCGGCGGACATCGCGGCAACCCGGACCCCGGCCTTGGTGCGCTGAATGGTGCGGGCATCGTTGCCCCCGGCGATATACTCCTTGGTCTGCCAGGGGATACCGTTCTCTTCGGATAGACGCCGAAGGGTCTCAAAAAGTTCCCGGTCGTAGATGGTGGCTCCGTCCATATAGGAGATGACCGGCCCATTACCGGGGGCGCACACCCGGCGGTGCTTCTCCACCCCGGGCAGGTCGGCGGCGGTGGTGGTCTCCAACACCAAAGCGATCTCCGGGGTGACGGAGAAGGCCGCGCCGAAAGCCCCCCGGGTGCCCACCTCCTCTTGGGCGGTGAAGGCGAAGGTCACATCCAGGGGCAGGTCCTCCTCCAGCAGCTTGAGCATGACGGCACAGCCCACCCGGTCGTCAATAGCCCTGGCCTTGAACAGACCGTCCCCAAATTCCTCCGGCCGGCAGAGGAACGCGCCGTAGTCCCCCGGCGCCACCAACGCTTGGGCGGATTCCTTGTCCTTGGCCCCGATGTCGATATAGAGGGATTCGGTTTTTGGGGCCTTTTTCCGCTCCTCCTTGGTGGTCAAGTGGATGGCTTTCAAGCCGATCACTCCGGGAAGCTTGTTGTGTCCGATAACCACCGGTTTTCCAATCGCCACCCGCCGGTCCACGCCGCCCACGAAGTCGAACTTTAAATACCCCTCGTCGGTGATGCGGGTGACAATGATGCCCACCTCGTCCATATGGGCGCAGAGCATGACCTTGTTCCCGGTGGACTTGTTTCCTTTTTTGAATACAATCAGGTTTCCAATGGCGTCAGCGTGGAAATGGCTGGCGTGGGATTTGACCCGATTGATCAGATAACGGCGTACCTCGTCCTCGTCCCCGGAGACGCCGTTGAGCAGGCACAGCTCTTTTAAGGTGTTCAGCATGTCTCTTCCCCCTCTCCCAGATTTTCCACAAAGGCGGTCAGCAGCTTGGCGGTTTTTTCCAGGTCACGGCGGTGAACCACCTCCAGTGGGGTGTGCATATACCGCTCCGGGATGGACAGCACCGCAGCAGCCACCCCCTCCCGGCTGACCTGGATGGGCCAGGCATTGGTGCCGCTGGAGCCGGACATGACTTCAATTTGGAAAGGGATTTCCCCTTCGTTTGCCAGCTCCTTGAGGCGGCCCGAAAGGGACCGGGTGCAGTTGGGACCCACCCCGATC
>CAMWBA010000103.1 GCA_947172355.1 uncultured Bacillota bacterium | reverse complement strand
CGCGGGGACCGGCCCCGGCCCCTGGACCCGGATGCTGTCCGGGTCGCCGCGGGAGCCAAAGACGGGGTGCCAGGTTCTGTTCTCATCGCGGCGGATCACCGCCGCCCCCGCCCCGTCCCCACCGAGGACGCAGGTGCCGCGGTCGGTGTGGTCCATCACCCGGCTGATGACCTCCGCCCCCACCACCAGAGCATAGGGTCGGGGGGCATCGGCCAGGAGCGCATGGGCGGTTTTGAGTCCATACAGAAATCCGGCACAGGCGGCGTTCAGGTCAAAGCAGATGGTGTCCTCCCCCAGTCCCAGCTCCCGCTGGAGCAGACAGGCGGTGGATGGGCTGGCGTGGTCGGGGGTAAAGGTGGCTGTCAGGCATACGCCAATCTCTCCAGGCGCAATACCCGCCCGCTCCATGGCCTGGCGGGCCGCGCCAGCGGCCAAGTCCAGGCCGGTCTCGCTGTCACAGAAATGGCGGCTGTGGATGCCGGTGCGGCTAAATACCCAGTCGTCGCTGGTGTCCACCCGCCTGCCCAGCTCCTCGTTGGTAACCACCCGGTCCGGCAGACACCGGCCGGTGGCTAAAATATGGGGTGCGCTCATGGCTCCTCCTCCCTCGCCGGGGGCAGGCCCTGCCCCATGGCGCGGAACATCTCATATCTCTGTCTGGCCAGGGCTGGGCCTTTCAGCTTATCCAGGGCGGCCAGTTCCTTGGTCAAGGCCGCGTCCACCGTGCGAAACACAGCCGCCCAGTTGGTATGGGCTCCGTCCTCGGGCTCTCGGAGAACACCCTGCACAATGCCGCCCCGGCGCAGGTCCTGGGCGGTGAGCTTCATCACCCCGCAGGCTTCATCCGCCCGGCTGGCGTCCTTCCACAAAATGGAGGCGAACCCCTCCGGAGACAACACCGAATACACCGCATGTTCCAGCATGAGTACCCGGTTGGCAACCGCCAGCGCCAGCGCCCCGCCGCTGCCTCCCTCGCCGGTGACAACGGAAATGACAGGCACCTCCAGGGCGCTCATCAGAGCCAGACATTGGGCGATGGCCTCCCCTTGGCCCCGCTCCTCGGCCTCTTTGCCGGGGTAGGCCCCCGGGGTATCCACAAAGGTGATGATGGGCCGGCCGAATTTCTCCGCCTGGCGCATCAGGCGCTGGGCCTTGCGGTATCCCTCGGGAGAGGGCATCCCAAACGTGCAGGTGAGATTTTCTTCCAGATTTTTTCCCTTCCGGTGGCCGATCACCGTGACAGGCCGGCCGTGGAACCGGGCAATGCCGCCCAAAATGCTCCCATCTTCGCCGCAGAGTCGGTCGCCACGCTGTTCAAAAAAGTCGGTGAACAGGGCACCGATAAAGTCCGCCGTCCCTGGACGGTCCGGGCGGCGGGCAAGTTTCACCTTTTCCTCCGGCGTATAGCGGCTCATGGCTGTCCTCCCTTCTCATGGAGGGCCAGCAGCTGAGCCAGAACGCTCCGCCACTCGCTCCTGGGAACAATCCGATCCAAAAACCCGTGGTCCAGAAGGTACTCCGCACGCTGAAAGCCCTCGGGCAGTTTTTCCTTGATGGTCTGCTCGATAACCCGGGGGCCGGCAAACCCAATCAGCGCACCGGGCTCGGCCAGCATAATGTCCCCCAGGGAGGCAAAGCTGGCGGTCACCCCACCGGTGGTGGGGTGGGTGAGACAGGAGAGGTACAGTCCGCCCCGGCTTTGGAACCGTTGGATGGCGGCGGCGGTCTTAGCCATCTGCATCAGGGAGAAAATCCCCTCCTGCATCCGAGCTCCTCCGCTGGCGGAGAAGATCACCAGAGGGAGCTTCTTTTTTTCCGCATATTCGGCCGCTCGGGCAATCTTTTCTCCCACCGCCGTACCCATGCTGCCCATAAGGAACCGGCTGTCCAACACGCTGAAAACGGCCTTATGGCCGTCCACCCTGCCTAGGGCGGTGACAGCGGCATCCTTTAGACCGGTCTCCTCCTCCAGTCCTGCCAGCTTGGCAGAGTAACCGGGGAAGGCGAGAGGATCGGCGGGGGACAAATTTCCTTCCAACTCCTGGAAGGATCCGGGGTCCAGAATGTTGGACAGCCGGTAATAGGCTCCAACCGGGGCGTGAAAGCCGCACTTGGGGCAGACTTGCAGCTTGCGCTCCCACTCCAGCCGGGGAGATTCCTCTCCGCAGGCAGCGCACTTGGTCCGGCGGGAGGAGGTAATGTTTCCTTCCCGCATAGCCCGGTAGGTCAGCAGCCGGTCCCGCCGCCGGGAAAATGTTTGGTTCACTGGTTCTCATCTCCATCCATCAGACGGTCACAGGTCCGGGCCAGCTCCAGCAGCCGGTCCAGATTTTTGTCCAAAAATCCGGTGTCATACCGCCCCCGGACAAACTGGGGGTCGTGCATAATCAGGTGGGCCAGGGGGGCATTGGTGGGGTAGCCCTCAATGATCAGCTCCTCCAGCGCCCGACGCATCCGGCGTATGGCCTCCAGCCGGGTGGGGGCGTGGGAAAGCACCTTGGCCACCAGAGAATCGTAGTAGGGAGGCACCTCATAGCCGGTGTACAGGGCGGTATCCACCCGCACCCCCGGCCCGCCGGGCAAGTGCAGAAAGGTGGTGGTTCCTGGACAGGGCATAAAGTCCCGTTCTGGGTCCTCGGCGTTGATGCGGCATTCGATGGCGTGGCCGGAGACCACAACCTCCTCCTGGGTGAAGGACAGCGGAAGGCCGGCGGCCACCCGCAGCTGCTCCCGCACCAGGTCAATCCCTGTCACCAGCTCGGTCACCGGGTGCTCCACCTGGATGCGGGTATTCATTTCGATAAAGTAAAACTGGTTGTCGGGGGCCAGAACAAACTCCACCGTCCCTGCCCCCACATAGCCCGCCGCCCTAGCGGCAGCCACCGCGGCGCGGCCCATCTCCGCCCGCAGTCCGGCCGTCAGCGCTTTGGAGGGGGATTCCTCTACCAGCTTCTGCCGACGGCGCTGGATGGAGCAGTCCCGCTCCCCCAGGTGGACCACATGGCCCTGGCTGTCCGCCATAATCTGAAATTCAATGTGCCGGGGGTTGACTACCAGCTTCTCCAGATAGAGCTCCCCGTCCCCAAAGCAGGCCACCGCCTCCGCCCGGGCGTCCTGGAAGGCTCGTTCCAGGTCCTCGGGCCGGTCCGCCTGCCGCATTCCCCGTCCTCCGCCGCCGGCGGAAGCCTTCAGTAAAACGGGGTAGCCCACCTGGTCCGCCCGCGCTTTGGCCTGCCGGACGTTTTTCAGCGGGCCGTCCGACCCGGGCACCACTGGCACCCCAGCGCTCTGGGCCAGCATTCGGGCGGCGGACTTGCTGCCCAGCTTCCGGATGACATCTCCAGAGGGACCGATGTACTTCAATCCCGCCTGGACACACCGGTCCGCAAAGTCCGGGTTCTCCGACAAAAATCCATAGCCCGGGTGGATGGCGTCGCAGCGGTTGGCCTGAGCGGCGGAGAGAATCGCCTCTTGGTTGAGGTAGCTGTCCGCTGCCCGGGCCGGTCCGATACACAGAGAGGTTGTGGCCAGTTGAGCGGGCAGGGAGCTCTCGTCCGCCTCGGACCAGACGGCCACCGTCTCCACACCCAGCTCCCGGCAGGCCCGGATAATCCGCAGAGCGATTTCCCCGCGGTTGGCAATCAACACACGCTTTAGCATAGCCTCATACCCTCCGAATTCGGAAGAGGGGTGCGCCGTAGCCCACCGCCTCGCCGTCTTTGACCAGAACCTCTTCCACAACGCAGTCGGCAGGGGCAGGGATCTCGCTCATCATTTTCATGGCCTCAATCAGACACAGGGTGTCGCCCTTTTTCACCTGAGCCCCAGGGGTCACATAGGGAGGCTCCTCCGGGGCAGGGGCGGCATAGAATACCCCCACCAGCGGAGCGGTCACCGATTCTCCCTCCTCCGTCTGAACGGCGGGGGCCGGATTGGGCACAGGTACAGCGGGGGCCGGACTGGGCGCAGATACCTCCCGGCGCAGAACCACCGTTTCTTCCTTGCACCTCCACTCCAGAGCGGTCAGCCCGGAGGCCGCAAAACGGTCCATCAAGCAGTATAACTCCTGTAATTCCATATACGGTCCTCTTCGGTGGTTTACGCCTGCTTGCGCTTGATGTAGTCCAGAATATCCTGGACCGTCTTGATGTTCTCCAAGTCCTCGTCCTCAATGCCCACCCCCAGATTTTCTTGCAGGGCCATGGACAGCTCCACAATCTCCAGAGAATCAGCCTCCAGGTCTTCAATCAGATTGGTGTCCAGTTTGACCTGCTCTGCGTCACAGCTCAGGGTGTCCACAATGATATCCCGTACAGTTTCAAAGGTAATTTCCATTTCAGTCAGTCGTCCTTTCCGCGATCCGTATTTTAAGTTCAGATATTTTATCTAAAATTTTTTAGATAAAATACTTGAACTTAATTATATAAAAAGCGCTCCAACTGTCAAGAGAATTTTTTCCAGCTACACCCTTTTCTCCGTTTCCCACAAAGTTCCCGCCTCCCGCCTCCCCCTGGTTTTTCCTTTCCACAAATCCCGCTCCCCTCCGGGGCGCATTCGGGTAGGGCTGCGGATAAAAAAGCGGAGCCGGAGGGTTTCCCGCTCCAGCTCCACCGCCAGATTATATGGTGCAAATGGGCTCCTGCTCCCGCAGACGGTGCAGGCCGGCTTCCAGCTCTTTCCGGAATCCAGCATAGTCCGCTGCCTGGGGGATCAGGAATCCTCCAAACCCGCCGCCCTGACGGGTCCTTCAGCATGGTATCCGGGGTATATGCCTCCGCCGCCTGTATGATGTACTGAATGCAGGTGTTCAGCTCCTCCCGGTCATCCCGCTGGAGGATTCCAGCTGGTGCAGCTGGTCCATCAACTGCTCCCAGCCCTCCTTCACCCTGGGCCGCTCCCGTTTGCGCAGCAACTCCTCCATCTGCCAGACTTCCATGGTCCTCCAAAATTTCATACCAACAGCTCCCTTCTCCTTCTTCTCCTCGAACATGAGACCTTATGGACTTGTGTTCAAGCCAGAGCTTCTCTTGCCGGCCCTTCTTCCCGCTCCCTTCACTCCAAATAGAACACCGGTCCTTTGGGCGTGAAGGGCAGGCTCTTCCCTCTGGGGACCAGGTAGGCGTGGTCTCGGCCATAGAGGTTGAGCCGGTCGCACGCACCGTCGGTGATAATGAGCAGAGGGGCCTCCTTAGGAAAGTCGTGGGAATGTTCCAGCAGCTCCACCCCCGGTTGGAGCACAGTACCGCCTCGCCCCCGCACCTTCACGCTTCCGGCAATCTCCGCCGCCTCCATATATCCCTGGTCGTAAGGTGCGGCGTCGCAAAAGACCACCCGTACCCGGTTTACATCCCGGGCGGCGCTGTAGCTGGCAATGGCCCCCAGGGCTGCGGCCAGCAGGGCGCGTTCCATAGAACCCGAGGTATCCAGCAGCACTCCGAAGGTCCGCCCCGCCTGAGCAGCCTCCTTATACCGCCAGGAGGGCCGGGGAATATCCGGCGTGGCCAACTGCCGCCGGCTGAGGCGGGCGTAGGTCCGCCGCTTTTCCAGGGGTTCAAACCGCTCGTCAAACCACCGGGCCAGCTTCACATCCCAGGGGATGGGGGGCTGGGACAGGGCGCGGATCTCCTCCACCAGTCCCTCGGGGAGATAGCCCCGGCCGTGGGCCTGGTGGTAGTCCAGCCCCCGTTGGATAGCGGAGCGGCACCAGGCATCCAGGTCCACAAAGTCCTTGGATGTCTGCCAATCGGGCGGACCAAAGAGGATGTCACGCTGGGCCATCCGCTTGTATTTGCGCAGGTTGGCGGCTAAGAGATCATAGACGTTCTCCGCCGACAGCCCCGCCAGCTCCGGGTCAAAGAGCAGGCCCTCCGGCATGGAGCCCACCTCCATATCCCGCAGCCACTGGTTGATCACATAGTCACAGGCCACATTCCAAAGCTCGGGGTCCCGTTTTTCCAGCCGCTGCTCGTGGCACAGGGCGGCATGGAGGTATTCGTGGGCCAGGACAAACCGCCACTCCGGTTCGGTGAGGGGGGCGGCAGGGTTGACATAGATCTCCCGCATACGGACGGAGACAGCTGCCACCGGAACATCCATCCGCTGGACTGTCAGCCGGTCGTCCACCAGCCGAAAGCCGGAGGCCACACCCCCCAGCAGGGGATAGCTGGACAGAAACCACTCCTGGGCCCGCTGGATGGGGCCCATCGTTTTGTGTGCTCCCGGCTCGGCGCGGATACCTCCGGCGTAGTCAACGGCGGCCCGCAGGGCGCCCCGCAGGCTCTCCGCAAAGAGCTGCCGCCAATCGGTGGGACCATACCGCCAAGAAACGCTGATCCGCGACCGCCAGACCATATCCGCCCGGCCCCCGCTCATGGTGGAGAAGCGGAAATAGGACAGGGCATTGTGCTCCTTCAGCCAGTGGTACAGGGTCTCCTCCTCCCGGGCGTTGGAGGGCAGGGGGTTGTCCAGTTCCCCCGGAGGTACGCCAATGTGGAGGTCGGACAGATACCGGGCCACTACGCAGTCACAGGCGGCGTTCCAGAGAGCGTCTCCCTCCCGGTCCTCCCGGATGTGGCCCAGGGCCAGGTGGAGCAGACAGTGGGCCAGCACATAGGCCCACTCCCCGGGGAGCGCCCGGCGGTGGCTGTTAGCAAAAATCTTCCCGTTGGCATCTATCCAGGCCCAGTCCTCCCGGGCCATGGGATAGCTGTCGTCAAAGTGTTCGTCCGCCCGCTCCATCAGCGGCCCCAGCACCGGATTCTGCCGCACCAGACCACACCCGGCCTGAAACGCCTCCAGCGCTGGGTTGGGCTTCTTCTGTTTCCCCTTCATCCGTTGCGCTTGTCGGCCAGCCGGGGCAGGTCCCGAAACAGCTCCACCACAAACCAGTCGGGCAGTTCCCTGCCGTCCTCCGGGGTTACCGCCATCCGGGCAATCTCGAGGCTGAGGCCGGCCAGCTCGGTGATCCGGTCCTTGGCCTGGAGGACCAGCGTGTGGCTATCGCCGCTGAGCTTGCCCCGCTCCTGGGGCAGCTCCTTCACCAGCCGGGCCCGGAGGGATTGGGCTAGAAAATAGAGCACATCCCGCTCCTCCGGCCTGCCAGGCCAGGGCTGCTCCCCGGCCAGGATCTTGTCCAGGGCGTATTGGCTGCGGATCTGGCGGATGTAGGCCAAAAACTGAACGGCGTGCTGCGGGCTGAGAGAGCCTGCCGCCAGCACCCGCAGGGCGTCCTCTTCAATCTCCGGGCCATAGCTCTGGATGGCGTCGCTGAGCATGTGCCAGGACCGCGGGGTGGAAAACGGCTCCTCGCTCTTCGGAGGCTTGGCCCACAGGTGATCCGGGCGGTTGGAGATGTAATCATAGATATAGGGATGGATGCCGTTCTGTGCCGCCCACTCCAGCCACAGCCGGGGGCTGGCCGTGAGCTCCACATGAAACATTCGATTGATCAGGGCGGAGGACATGGGCCGTGTGATGGCATTGTCCTGGGCCCGGTTGCCCGCCCCCACCACAATGGACCCCTCAGGCAAATGGTACTCCCCAATCCGCCGCTCATGGATCAGGGAGTAAAAAGCTTTCTGTACTTCGGAGGTGCAGGCGTTCAGCTCGTCCAGAAAGAGGACATAGGGCTCGGCCCGTGCGATGGTCCGGGGCGGACAGAACTGGCTGAAGCCGTCTTTGATCTGGGGGACGCCAATAATGTCCTCCGGGGCCAGCTGGCTGCCTAGAAGAGAGACGCACGCCAGCCCCAGGCTGTGGGCAAAGTCTTGGACGATGGCGGATTTTCCGATGCCCGGCGCACCCCAAATAAATACCGGGCGAATCAAGCCTACATTTAAAAGAACGTCCAACAGCTGTTTGTGGTTGACCGTAACGGTCAGATTCATAGTCTCTGCCTCCCTGTTTTGCAGATTATATTTTTGGTCTTGCCAAAGACAAAGCCGTACAGCGGCGGTACCGGTTTCGGTCCGCCGCCGTACGGCTGTTTTTAGGATTCAGTGGGCTGCCCCGCCAGCAGGCGCTCCTGCCGGGCGTCTTCCGCCAGGCGGTAGTGCACCATCGGCACAGAGGGGCCCGCATAGACAATATTTCCGCTCTGCCCGTTCCCCGACAGCTGGTCTGTGCCGGAAGCACCTCCTGCTGGGAGTTCGTCCTCCCGCTGCCAGACCACTACGCCGTTTTCGATTTTCAGTCCCGGTCCGCCGTAGCTGACCGTCGACGCAATCTGGGCCGGTCTGGACTCCGTCCCGTCCAGCTGGGCCTCATACTGCCGCTTCACCTCCATGCCCCGATACAAATGGAATCCGCATAGCCCCAGAGCGGCCAGCTCTCCAATCCCCACCGCCACCAAAAGGATGGTCAAAATGTTGAGCAGCAGATGCTTCTCCTGGGGCAGCTCTGGTTTTTTCCCCGGCTCCTTGTCCTGGCTGGGACTCGCCTCCTGCGCCGGCTTGTCCGGCTGCGGTGCCGCTTCCTCCTGCGCCTTTTTCTTTTTTAACGTTTTCGCCATATTCATCCCCCGCTTTCTCTGTCTCTTGTTCCATCCCCGTCTTAAAAACGGAGCAGGTTACCGCCTCTCAGCTGCTCTCCTTCTCCTTCAGGTGCCAAGGGACCACCACAGTCTGACACTCCTCACCTTGGAGCAGGCGCAGCATCAGCTTGGCAGCCAGCTCCCCCAGATTCTGCGTGCCATGGGAGAGGGAGGTAATGCGCACCGGGGCCAATTCGCTGTATTGGCTGTTGTCAAAGCTGACCACCGCCATCTCCTCCGGGACCCGCACCCCCCGCTTTTGCAGGTGGGAAACCACCCGGATGGCCACCTCATCATTATAGCACACAATCGCTGTACAGCCCGCAAGGCTCTCCAGCACGGAATCCAAAAAGGACTCGGAATAAAAGGCCCTTCTGGTCTCTGTATTATACCAGTAAATTTGTCCATCTTCCAGAGGAAGACCCAAATTTCGCAAAGTCTGTGCATATCCGGCATAGCGCAGGGTGCCCTGCATGTCGTCATTTTTAAAAATCCCGGCAATATTCTGGTGTCCCTTTCCACCCAGATACTCCACCAGCAGCTTGCCGCCGCCAAAGTTGTCCGCCAATACCGAGGGCGTGCCGGCCAGCTCCGGGTAGGTGCCGTTGATAAAGACCAGCCGCACCCCCTGGTCAATCAGCTTTTGATACAGGTCCAGATTGGGGTTGGGCAGGGCGGTTTTGCTCCCCTCCACCAGTACGCCGTCCAGCTCCTTCATGGTCAGCAGGGTCTGGAGAATTTTTCGCTCGGTGGATATCTGATTTTGGGTGGCAAACAGGAGAGGGGCGCTTCCGTTGGCGGCTAACACACGCTCCATTCCCTGGAGAATATTGGGGAAGATATAGTCACTGATATAGGTGGTGACCACCGCAACAGCGCAGTTCAAAAGGATCTCTGGCGCGGCGTGCTCCCGCAGGCGGGAACCGCTGCCTTGGCGGCGGGTAATCAGTCCTTCGTCTTCCAGCATCGACAGCGCCCGGCGAACCGTCTGCCGGCTGATTTGGAACCGCTGGCAAAGCAGCTGTTCGGTGGGAAGCAGCTGTTTTCCACTGTATAACCCGTTTTCAATCTCCAGCCGCAGGGCGTCGGCGATGGACTGGTATTTGGGAGCCATAGGGCGGTCCTCCTCACGATGGCATCAAGTTCCATTACAGTATAGCACACCGGCAGAATATGTACAATAGAAAATAATTTGTCTGCATTGTTTCGAGGGACAGGCCGCATAGCTCATCCGTCACCGTGACCTCACAGGGATTATTACCGGGTACACCGCCTGTCAAGCTCAAGTCAAATCCGCATTTTGTTAAAATCAAGGAGGAAATTCAAAATATTTTATGCAGATTGACGGAGTTTTTCGAGAGGGGCTTTGTCATGCTCTCCGGCAGAACCACTCAAAAAACAGCTCATTTTTTAGATTATCCCGGAAAAATTATTACTTTTTTCTCGAAAACACAAAATTTGTATTTTGTAAAATGAAATGTACCCCAAATTTGTATTGTTT
>CAMWBA010000102.1 GCA_947172355.1 uncultured Bacillota bacterium | reverse complement strand
CCAACACCGGCGGTCAGGCCTCCAAGGCCTCCAACATCGGCCAGGTGGCGCAGTTTGCCGCCGCCGGCAAGGTGATGCCCAAGAAGTCTCTCACCGAGATTGCCATGACCTACGGCTATGTCTATGTGGCTCAGGTGTCCATGGGCGCCAACCCCAACCAGACCCTGAAGGCCATCGCCGAGGCCGAGGCCTATCACGGCCCCTCCCTCATCATCGGCTACGCCCCCTGTGAGATGCATTCCATCAAGGGTGGTATGGCCAACTGCCAGGTAGAGATGAAGAAAGCCGTAGAGTGCGGCTACTGGAACCTGTTCCGGTTCAACCCCGACTTGAAGAAGGAGGGCAAGAACCCCTTCACCCTGGACAGCAAGGCGCCCGCCGGCGGCTACCAGGAGTTCCTGATGAACGAGGCACGCTACTCTGCCCTGACCCGGTCCTTCCCCGACCGCGCCAAGGAGCTGTTTGCGCTCTCTGAGGAGACTGCCAAGGCCCGCTTTGACAAGCTGACCCGTCTCCAGAAGATGTTTGGTGAGGAGTAATCCTCCGAACAAAACCCCCGCTGCCAAAAGCAGCGGGGGTTTTGACTAGATTGCTTTCCAACAGGCGTCCAAGTGTTTGCGCAGTTCTAGGTTTGCGTCAAAGAGATAGTTGTACAGTGCGTTGAAACCCTCTGCATGGGGGTCCCTTGCATAGAACAGCCCCAGCGCCATTACCTCCAATGCGTTGATGCCCTGGGAGATGTCACAGGCAGCAGTGGACAAATGGTCCAAGTTTTCTTGTAAACTCATGATTTCCTCCTTGATTTTCACCCGGAGCTGTGGCATAATCAGATTTACCAAACCTTCGGGTGTGGGATTTAGAGTGTTGGTGTGCTTTGTAGGGCTGGCCAGCACTCTATTTTTTGATCCAACCATGCTGTTCCTTGATCCCATTTCGGACGATCTCAGACCTGGAAAGCTGCTGTGCTTCACAGCACTCGTCCAACTGCTCCAGCGTCTCTTTGTCCAGCCGGACACGGAGTATGAAATCCTTGGGATTCTCAGATACAGGACGGCCTCTGCGTGCGACCAATCAGTTCACCGCCTTTCTTGGTCCCACAACAATTATATATTGATACCACAAAAAGTCAAGAGGTTTTTGAAAAAATTTACCGCCGCTGTCTCAAAGGACAGCAGCGGTTTTCTTATTTAAACTTTTCCGATATCGGTTCGGAAGTGCATATCCTGGAAGGAAATGGGCTTTGCGGCGGCGTAGGCCCGTTCGATGGCCTGCCCCAGAGTATCCCCCACGGCGGTAACCCCAAGGACTCGCCCGCCGGCGGTGAGGACCGTGCCGGTCTCGCTCTGCTTGGTTCCGGCGTGGAAGACGGTGGCCCCCAGGGCTTCGGCCTCCTCCAGTCCGGCGATGGGGTAGCCGCTCTGGTAGCTGACCGGATAGCCGCCGGAAGCCAGCACCAGACAGCAGGCCGCGCCTGGCTTCCACTTGACCGCGAGCTTGTCCAGGGTGCCGTCCACACAGGCCAGGAAAATATCCATCAAGTCGGTGTCCAGCATGGATAGAATGGGCTGGGTCTCTGGGTCGCCGAACCGGGCGTTGTACTCCACAACCTTGGGGCCGTCCTTGGTCAGCATCAGTCCGAAATAGATGACCCCTTTGAAGGGCCGGCCCTCCGCGTTCAGCGCCGCCACAGTGGGCAGGAAAATTTCCTTCATACACCGCTCTGCAATCTCCGGGGTGTATTTGGGGGAGGGGCAGAAGGCGCCCATGCCGCCGGTGTTGGGGCCCTGGTTGCCGTCATAGGCCCGTTTGTGGTCCTGGCTGGACAGCATAGGGACCAGATGTTCCCCGTCGCAGAAGGCCAGCACCGTCACCTCGGGACCCACCATGCACTCCTCAATCACCACCGTGGAACCGGATTTGCCGAACTTTTTGTCCTCCATCATCTCCCGGACAGCGGTCTCCGCCTCCGCGACTGTGGAGGCCACCACCACCCCCTTGCCCAAGGCCAGACCGTCCGCCTTGACCACGATAGGTGCGCCCTGCGCCCGGATGTAAGAGAGGGCCTTGTCCAAATCGGTGAAGGTCTCATACTTGGCGGTGGGGATGTGGTATTGTTTCATCAGCTCTTTGGAAAAGGCTTTGCTGGCTTCGATGATAGCGGCGTTGGCCCGGGGGCCGAAGGCGGGAATGCCCGCCGCCTCCAGCGCGTCCACCATGCCCAGAGCCAGAGGGTCGTCCGGGGCTACCATTACAAAGTCCATGGCGTTCTCCTTCGCCCACTTCACCATCCCCTCCACATCGGTGGCCTTGATGGGTACGCAATTGGCGACCTGGGCGATGCCCCCGTTGCCCGGGGCGCAGTACAGCTCGGTCACCTTGGGCGACTGGGCCAGCTTCCAGCAGATGGCGTGCTCACGCCCTCCGCCGCCTACTACCAGAACTTTCATAAGCGGATCCTCCTTTTACTCTCGTTCAACATAATCAATGTGTTGGCCAATGCCTTCGGCCAGCTTTTGCAGGCCGGCAAACCGAGCGGATGAGACGGGGAAGAGCACATAGCTGTCGCTGTCGATGTCGATTGCGGCCATACGCACCCCTTGCGCGGACCACTTTTCCGTCAGGATGCCGCACCAGGTGGGGATATCCTCGTCCTCGTCCAGCCAATCCGGGTCCAGCTCCAGCCCCAGCTGCTGAAAGCCGTGGAGATTTTGAACGAAATAGGAAAAATCCTCCAGCTCGTCCTTCCAGTCCCGTTCGCAGACCCAGCCATGTTCTTCCAGGATATCCACCAGCCCCAGCCACTGAACCAGTTCCAGGTCGTCTGCGGAGGTCACTCCCCGTTCCATATACCGATCCTCGTGGGCCTGGAACCACGCTGCCGGGTCGCTTGTGCAGGCGGAGATATCCGCTGAAACCGCCTCGTCTCCGGTGGAGATGAGCGTTGCAATTTCCGCCACTCCCGGCCCGAAGGGCCTGCGCTCCGCCGGCGGAGCGGGGGTAGTTTCTTCTTTTTTCTTAAAACGGTCAAAAATTCCCATGGTACACTCCTCATTTTGAACCTTCGATGTGTTCTGCCGTCATGAACTGGCGCAGCTCTGGACTTTGTGCGGCCAGCGGAGCCAGCCTTTTTCGCTGGCTGCGGATGTATTTGGTAAACTCCTCCCGCCTGTCCTCCGGGAAAACCTCGCCCTCCACCGTCCGGCGGGCAAAGTTGACAGCCGCCGCCCGTTTGCAGAGGCTGTCGGGCAGCTCGGACAGAGGAACGCCATCGGCCTGGAGATCGGCCAGATGTTCACACCGCAGAAACAGGTGCCAGGGCAGCTGCGTCAGGTGAGAGGGCAGCCGGACCTGTTCCAAAGCGGAGCATTCGTTGAAAATCTCGTGTTCCCACTCGGTCACGCTCTCCGGAACGGTGATTTCCCGCAGGCGCTTACAGTGGCCGAAAGCCCCCAGCCCCAGCTTTTTCAGACCGTCCGGAAGAGTGACGCGGGCCAGGCGGACGCAGTTGGCAAAGGCAATCCGGCCAATCTCCTCCAGCCCCTCGGGAATGGACAGTTCCGTCAAATTAGAGCAATTGAGGAAGGCGGCCTCACCGATTTTTTTCAAGCCCTTGGGGAGCGTGACGCTGGACAGACTGTGACAGCCGGAAAAAAGTCCATGACTGAGCTCTGTGATCCCCTCCGGGATGGTGATTTCGCTCAGATCGGCGCAGTCCTCAAAGGCGGCCCGGGCCAGGTGTGTGAGCCCCGCCGGGAGACGGACTTCAAAGAGCTGTTCACATTGGGCAAAGGCGTTGGACTCGATTTTGGTCACGCTGTCCGGAATGGTGATCTGGGACAGCCTGGAGCAGCCGGAAAAAAGCTGCTGGTTCAAGGTGGTAACGCCTTCTGGAATGACGATGCTTTTTAGGGCGGTGCACTGCCAGAAGGCTTTGATGGACAGCTTGTTCAGTCCGGCAGGCAGGTCGATGCGGAGGAGGCTGGTGCACTGGGCAAAGGCCTGATAGCCGATCTCGGTGACGCTCTCGGGGAGAAGGACGCGTTCCGGCCCCGCCTGAGCGAAAGCATACCTTCCGATTTTCGTCACCCCGTCCGGGACGGTGACGATGCCGCCATAGCCCTTATAAGCGGTCAGAATCCCGTCTTGAATGACAAAATCATCCAAAGAAGTCATGGCGGTGTCTTCAGTGGTGGAACAGCCGCATTCCGGTAAAGGCCATGACGATACCGTATTTGTCCGCCGTCTCGATCACCTGGTCATCCCGAATGGAGCCACCGGGCTGGGCGATGTACTGCACGCCCGACTGCCGGGCCCGCTCCACATTGTCGCCGAAGGGGAAGAAGGCGTCGGAACCCAGAGTGACGCCCTCCAGTTTGGCGATCCACTCCGCTTTCTCCTTTTGGGTGAGGACGTCGGCGATGAAGGCATCAATAGCGTTGTCCCGGTCAGGGCGGCGGACGTTCTCCGGAAATGGGAGGGCGAGCACCTTGGGGTGCTGGCGCAGCCACCAGATGTCCGCCTTGTTCCCGGCCAGACGGGTGCAGTGGATGCGGCTCTGCTGGCCGGCTCCCACGCCAATGGTCATGCCGTCCTTCACATAGCACACCGAGTTGGACTGGGTATACTTCAAGGTGATAAGGGCTAGGAGCATGTCGTTTTTGGCCTCTTGAGGCAGGGCCTTGTTTTGGGTGACGACATTCTCCAGCATCTTCTCATCAATGGTCAGGTCGTTGTACCCCTGCTCGAAGGTGATGCCGAAGATGTTCCGCCGCTCGATGGGGGCGGGGGCATACTCCGGGTCGATCTTGACCACGTTATAGCCGCCCTTGCGCTTGGCTTTCAGAATCTCCAGGGCCTCCGGGGTATAGTCCGGGGCAATTACGCCGTCGGACACCTCACCGGCCAGGAAGCGGGCGGTGTCGGCGTCGCAGGGGTCGGACAGGGCCGCCCAGTCCCCAAAGGAGCACAGCCGGTCCGCCCCTCGGGCCCGGATGTAGGCGCAGGCGATGGGGGAGAGCTCTCCCTTCGGAGCAAAGTACATCTGCCGTTCCACGTCAGACAGGGGCAGCCCAAGCGCCGCCCCGGCGGGGGAGACGTGCTTAAAGGAGGCCGCTGCGGGCAGGCCGGTGGCCTGCTTCAGCGCCTTTACCAGCTGCCAGGAGTTGAGGGCGTCCATAAAGTTGATGTACCCCGGCCTGCCGTTGAGCACCTCCAGGGGCAGCTCGCCCTGCTCCATGAAGATGCGGGCCGGCTTCTGGTTGGGGTTGCAGCCATATTTCAGTTCCAGTTCGGTCATGTTGCGCTCCTTTCGGGTTTTCTCGTTCCTTTTCTTTGAAAAGAAAAGGAACCGAAAAGAAACTTTCGGGAAAAACTTTGTTTTTCTTCTTATTCTTCCATGGTATCCTCGTTGATGAAGTCGAACTCATTATCTATGAGCATTTGCAGGTATTCGTCGAAGCTGTCCGCCACGATGACCATCTCGTCCGGGTCGTGGAGGAAACGCAGGACCTGCCCCTTTTTGCCCTTGGCGGAGGGGGAGAAGTCGATGAACAGCTGGGAGGTGCCGCCGTTGTTGCAGCAGTTGGAGAAGTGGAGCCAGTCCAGCTTGTCCAGGTCGTCACAGATGCCCTCGTCCACCGGGATGTCGTCATACTCCCGGGTGACGAAGTAGTCGAAAAACTCCTTGGCCTCGTGGCGGGTCTCCACCATCTGCCGGGCGGACAGCAGGTAGTAGGGGTAGCCCTCATAGTCGGAGCCCAGGAAGTAGAAGAGTACCTTGTCCCTGGGATACTCCCGGTAGTAGGTGCCGTCCGCCAGCTTGAGCAGCTGAATCAGGCTTTCGGGAACGTCGGGATAGAGGGAGGTGAGCCGGTCCAGGTCCCGCTGGTCCGCCCCGTGGATAACGGAGGCGAATTCGTCCCAGACCTCCTGGCCGTCATAGTTATAATAGGCCGCTTTCAGGCCGTCAAAGTAGGCCTGCGCCAATTCTTTTGAAGTTGACATAACATCAATCCTCCGACGGAGTGAACTGCTCCGCGTAAAATTTCCCGTCCGGGCCCCGCATATAGGCGGTGCCGACAGGGGCGCAGAGCAGGGGGAGAATGTCCGGGTCGTAGTTGCAGATACAATTCAAGTCGTAGACCCCGGTGTTTTTGGGGTCACTGGTGTATGCCTCATCCTCCTCGCCGGAGAAGAACCGCCAGCCGCTGTCCGGATAGCCCTCGCTGGGCTGTTCCCGGTAGCACCAACCCACCTTCTTGCCCAGGACGGTGATGTGGTCGGTGGCGAGACAGCCGTTGGGCCCCTCCCAATCGGGGAGGTACTGCTTGAACTCCGGAGCCCACAGCTTATACTCCTTCTCCCGGGGCGGGACATACCACAGGCCGCTGGCCCAGGCGGCCCCGTCGTTCAAAAGCATGCTTACCAGCTTGGTCCACAGCTCCAGTCCCTTGTTCAGCTCGGGCAGCTTGGAGCCGCCCCGGAAGTCCCAGTACAGCTCGCCGCACACCAGACTGACGGCAAAGTCGGTCCAGTCCTCAAAGATCTGGGCCTGGACAATCCAGTGCTCCGCCATCTCGTCAAATTCCTCCCGGGTAAGCAGCCCGCAGGCGCAGCCCGCCCGCAGGTGGCCCACGCACTCGCTGATGTCCCAGGCCAGATAGCCCTTGTGGCCCACGATGGGATAGAACTGGGCGGAGAAGTCTCGGGCCACCTGGAAAAATTCCAGGCCGTGTCCGTTGAGCTGCTTCAAATCGAAGGGCGGACGGCCCTCCCAGAAGCCCTCGAAGTCCAGATACTGGCTGTGACAGCGCAGCTCCTTGTTACAGAACTCCACCATGGACTCCTTGTCCGTGATGCCGAAAACCTCTTTCAGATGGGCCCGGCAGGCGGCTGCATCTTCGGGCGCGGCGCACTCGGGCAGGGTGACGAAGTAGTTGGGGCCGGACTCGCCGGGACCGGGGATGCCGGGGGTCTTGCGCAGGGCGGCGATGCCCGCCAGCAGGGCGATAAACGCGTCTCGGTCACAGGGCCGGCGGCTGTTGGTGTTCAGCTTCCGAAGATCCGCCTCCAGCGCCCGGACGGACTCAGCCAGCCCGGTGTCGTAGGGGTGAAAGTCAATCAGTTCTGCCTCCGGAGCGGCGGGGGCAGACGGCTTGGGCTCGGGGGCCGGTTCCGATTTCTTGAAGCGGTCAAAAAGACCCATTGCGATACCCTTCTTTCAGCTGTGTTTGTTGATGATATAGCTGTCCGGTCCGCCGCCTGCCAGGTCGATGAGCCGGACATAGAGAGACACCTTGTTGTCTGCGTCCAGGCTGTCCCACAGGGGCTCGGCCAGCTCGCGGGCCTCGGTCAGCGCACTGATCTCCACCCGCCGGGGCTCGCCCTGGAAGGAGGGCAGGGGGTCGCCGTCGCTCTGGTAGGTGTGGATGAAGTGGCCCACGCCGGGGACAGGGTTGTCGTACTCGAAGAAGTACCGGCAGCAGCAGGCGGGGTCGCCGTCCATGCTCTTGAGGATGGACAGGTTGTAGGACCCATCGGGTTTCATCACCCCGGAGATGCGGGGGGTCCAGTTGGGGCCGTCGGGCTCGAAGGTTCGGGTGTTCAGGGCGTGACGGTAGCAGTGGCCCTGGGCGATATGGTCCCGGATGGTGTCGGTCTGGTCGCCGTTGGTCACCGCCAGCAGGCCGTTGGGCAGCAGCCGGACGGGGTGGTAGATGATCAGAGAGGGGTCGGTCATCTTGCTCTCGTCAAAGGCCTTGGTGCGGATACCGTCCTCGGTATACTCAAAGATCCGGTTGCGGCTGTTCTCGCTGCGGCCCATGATGAAGTAGGCGGCAACCGCCTTGTTGTTGGGCGTGCGGCCCATCAGAATGCCCCGGCCGGGGTAGGGGTTTTCCTTCAAAATCTGAAATAAATTTTCCATACATTAACCCTCCTCATATGCGCGGTCCATCCAAGCCCAGAGGGGGCCGCTGGCCCCACACTCCGGGCAGGTACAGGTCCCGTAGAGATAGGGCAGCCGGGGCAGGAGCTCCCGGTCGCCGATGGCGGTGAGCAGCTTCTGGAGCCAGGTCCCCTCCTCATCCAAATCGCCCGGCGCCACGAACTCCGGCTCCTCCTCCAGGGAGAAGTCCATACACTCCTCGTACCAGTCACAGTCCGGGCACATGGCGGGCAGCTCGTCCCAGGGGGCCCAGAGGTAGAGGTACCAGGCGTGCTTCCTGTCCCACAGCAGGGCCAGGGCCGCCACAGCAAAGACCAGGGGCAGGTCCTTGGGCAGTGCCTTGATCTCCTCCATGTGGTGCTCCACCAGCTCCCTGGCCTCCTGAGCCAGGGGAGCCAGCCCCTCGTGGAACTCCCGAAACTCCTCAGTGTCCGGGGAGAGGGACACCTGGGACTCGGCGGCCACGGCGGGGCCCATCTGGGCGATGAGGTAGAGCTTTTCCTCCACGCTCAGCTTCTCACACAGCCGAGCCACGTGGGGCAGGACGTAGGCAGTGGCGTCGTACCAGCTGAGCTGGTGGCTTGTATTGTCGGCGAGGCGGTCCACGTTTTCCCGGAAATCCCCCTCGCCCGCCTCCAGCTGCTGGAGACTCTTCTGCGCGTACTGGTTGATGGCCCTCCAGACAGGGGCGTTCAGATCGATCATACGATAACGCGTCCTCCTATGATTTTTACAGTGCGCCCCTCCAACTTCAGCTCGTCCCGGCACAGCAGGTCAACCGCTTTGGGGAGGAGTTTCCACTCGCACTCCTCCATCACCCGGCGCTGGAGGCTCTCCGGGGTGTCGTCAGGCAGGACGTCGATGGCCTTTTGTAGCACGATAGGCCCGCCGTCCGGCTCAGCGGTGACCAGGTGGACGGTGGCCCCGGTGACCTTCACGCCGTAGGCCAGGGCCTGCTCGTGGACGTGGAGGCCGTAGGCCCCCTTGCCGCAGAAGGAGGGAATCAGGGCGGGGTGGATGTTGAGGATTTTGTTGGGGTAGGCCTGGACGATCTCATCGGTGAGGATAACCATAAACCCGGCCAGCACCACCACATCTGCGCCCATCTCCTGGAGGAGATCGACCAGAGCCTTGGTATAAAGCTGGTTGGATCTCCAGTCCTTTCTGGGCAGGACATAGCCCGGAATATTGGCCTGTTTGGCCCGTTCCAGGGCGTAGGCCTCCGGGCTGGAGGAGATCACCATGCCGATCTGCCCGCCGTTGATCTCCCCCCGGGCCTGAGCGTCGATGAGGGCCTGCAAATTGGTCCCGCCCCCGGACACTAAAACAGCGATGTTTTTCATTCGATGATCTCCATAGGCGGCGCATTGATGGCAACGCCGTAGCTGCCCTTGGCCACAATGCCGATTATGTTTGCGTCCTCCCCAGCGGCGCGGAGGATATCCAGGGCTTTCTGCTCCTGCTCAGCGGGGACGGCCAGCACCATGCCGATGCCCATATTAAAGGTGTTGTACATGTCCCGCTCCGGAATGTCTCCCTTCTGTTGAATCAGCTCAAAGAGGGGCAGGCGGGGCAGCTTGGACTCCCACAGAGCGGCGGACAGGCCCTCGGGAAGCATACGGGGGATGTTCTCATAGAAGCCGCCGCCGGTGATGTGGCTTGCGCCGTGTAGGTCCACGCCGCCGTCAAGCAGGGCGAGAACGGACTTGACATAAATCTTGGTGGGGGCCAGCAGGGCATCGCCCAGGGATTTGCCCTGCAGCTCATCCATAGGGGTGGTGAGGTCGGCGTGCTCGATGTCAAAGACCTTGCGCACCAGGGAGAAACCATTGGAGTGAACCCCGGAGGAGGCCAGACCGATGAGGGTGTCGCCCTTCTGGATTTTTGTGCTGTCGATGATTTTTTCCTTGTCTACGACCCCCACAGTGAAGCCGGCCAGGTCGTAGTCCTCGGGGGCCATGACGCCGGGGTGCTCGGCGGTCTCCCCGCCGATGAGGGCGCAGCCCGCCTGGACGCAGCCCTCGGCTACGCCGGCGACGATGGAAGCCACCTTCTCCGGCTCATTTTTGCCGATGGCGATGTAGTCCAGGAAGAACAGGGGCTTGGCCCCGCAGCAGATCACGTCGTTGACGCACATGGCCACGCAGTCGATGCCGATGGTGTCGTGCCGGTCC
>CAMWBA010000101.1 GCA_947172355.1 uncultured Bacillota bacterium | reverse complement strand
TGCTGCTCCCGGCCGGTGCCCTGGTCCTTGGCGGACACGTTGACAATGCCGTTGGCATCAATGTCGAAGGTCACCTCAATCTTGGGGTCGCCCCGGCGGGCGGGCAGGATGCCGTCCAGCATGAATACACCCAACTGCTTGTTGTACTGGGCCATCTCCCGTTCACCCTGGAGTACCTTGACCTCCACCGAGGTCTGGTTGTCGGAGTAGGTGGTAAACACCTGGCTGCCGTGGGCGGGGATGGTGGTATTGCGGTCGATGATCTTGGTCATTACGCCGCCGGCGGTCTCAATCCCCAGAGACAGCGGGGTAACGTCCAGCAGAAGCAGGTCCTTCACATCGCCGGTGAACACGCCGCCCTGGAGGGCCGCGCCCATAGCCACGCACTCGTCGGGGTTGATGCCCTTAAAGCCCTCGCGGCCAGTGATGTTCTTCACCGCGTCTTGAACGGCGGGAATCCGGCTGGAACCGCCCACAAGAAGGACCTTGTGCAGATCGCCCGCAGAGAGCTTGGCATCGCCCATAGCCTGACGGACCGGACCCATGGTGGCCTCCACTAGATGGTGGGTCAGCTCGTTGAACTTGGCACGGCTGAGGGTCAGGTCCAGGTGCTTGGGGCCGGTGGCGTCAGCGGTGATATAGGGCAGGTTGATGGCGGAAGAGGTGACGCCGGACAGCTCAATCTTGGCCTTCTCGGCGGCTTCTTTCAGACGCTGCATGGCCACCTTGTCGCCGGACAGATCCACATCCTCGGCCTTCTTAAACTCGGCCACCATCCAGTCCATAATGCACTTGTCAAAGTCGTCGCCGCCCAGACGGTTGTTGCCGGCGGTGGCCAGAACCTCAATCACACCGTCGTCAATGTCCAAAATAGACACGTCGAAGGTGCCGCCGCCCAGGTCGTAGACCATGATCTTTTGGGCCTCTTCCTTGTCCACGCCGTAGGCCAAGGCCGCGGCGGTGGGTTCGTTGATGATGCGCTTGACCTCCAGACCGGCGATCTTGCCGGCATCCTTGGTGGCCTGGCGCTGGGCGTCGGTGAAATAGGCGGGGACAGTGATCACCGCCTCGGTGACGGTCTGGCCCAGATAGCCCTCTGCATCGGCTTTTAGCTTCTGGAGAATCATGGCGCTGATCTCTTGCGGGGTGTACTTCTTGCCGTCCACCTCTACCCGGTAATCGGAACCCATCTCACGCTTGATGGAACTGATGGTCCGGTCGGGGTTGGTGATGGCCTGGCGTTTGGCCACCTGACCCACCATGCGCTCGCCGTCCTTGGAGAAGGCCACAACGGAGGGGGTGGTGCGGTTGCCCTCGGCGTTGGCGATGACTACGGCGTCTCCGCCCTCCATGACCGCCACGCAGCTGTTCGTAGTACCTAAATCGATGCCAATGATTTTTCCCATGATGTTTTCCTCCTAAATATATGAAAGATTGGTGTTAACAAGTTTCGGATTTCCCGTCCTCCAGGCGGGAACGGACGATTAAAACACACAAACGATTGGTGTGACTGGTTTAATGCAGGAGCACGGCTCCCACACAGAACAGAGCGGACAGCCAGAGCAACAGTCCGGCGCTAACCAGAAGGGTGAAAAGTTTCTCTGACTTTTTACAGGTGGGACACATGTTGGTCTGGCCTCCTTCTCTCAAAAACGGTTTCGATCGTAGTGCGCCTGTTGCGGCAGCTCCGCGCTCTAATTGGCCACTTGAACCATGGCGAACCGGATGACCTTTTCCCCCAGCCTGAACCCGGCCTGGAAAACCTGGGCCACCACATTCTCGCCCAAATTTTCATCCTCAATATGCATAACCGCGTTGTGAAGGTTGGGGTCAAAGGGCTGACCCAGCGCGTCAATCTCGGTGACACCCAGTTTGGCAAAGACCTCCTTCAACTGGTTCATTGTCATCTCCACGCCCTTCTTATACGCCTCATCGGCGGTGTCTTGCTTTAGGGCTCGCTCCAGGTTGTCATAGACGGGGAGAAATGCCTGCACGGTGTCCGCTTTGGCATCGGTCCAAAGATTTTCCTTCTCCTTCGCTGTACGTTTGCGGTAGTTGTCATACTCTGCGGCCAGGCGGAGGAACTGCTCCTTGGGGATCAGAGCCTCTTGGACAGGCGCCTCGGGCTCCCCAGACTCCGCTTCCGGCTCCGGGGACTCAGCCTCCTCTGCGGAGACTTTTGCCTCCTCTGCGGAGACTTCCGTCTCCTCGTCCAGTTCTTTCAGGATCTCGTCCTTGAGCGCCTCTTGTATATCCTTTTTTTCCTTTTTCTTGCTCACGACTCATGCTCCTCGTCATTTGATGTCATTCTTCGGGTTCCTCCGGGGCGGGCAGTTCCTTGCCGAACATGCGGGTAAGGCTGTCGGCAAAGTAGGACAGGCGGGCGGTGACTTTGGCATAGTCCATCCGGGTGGGGCCAACCACCCCAATCACGCCCCGCATATTGTCTCCAATGTCATAGCTGGCCATCACCACGCTGGTGTCCTTTAATGCGTCGTTTACGTTCTCCGGCCCAATGAGAATGTTCATATTTTTGCCGGTATCCAAGGTGGCGGGCAGATGGGGCTCGTCACTCTCTTCACTGAGGTAGGCCATCAGGGGCTTGGCTTTGTCCAAGCTGCGGTACTCGGGATGCTCCAGCAGATGGGTGATGCCGGCGGTGCGGAATTTTTGCTGTCCCTGTTCCGCCAGCACCTCCGTGGCGAAGCCTACCACCAGTGAGATCAGTTCAAAGGCCCCCGGTGCAGTGCGGGTCTCCAACTTGTCCAGGGCCTCCTCCATCTCCTCCCGGGACAGCCCTACAAAGGAGCTGTTGAGGACGGCGGACAGCATTTGAAGCTGCGGGTCAGACAGTCCGTTGGGAATGTGAATCAGCTTGTTTTTCACCACGCTGCTGTCCGTCATAACCACGGCGATAAAGGCGTTGTCCTCCACCATCAGCAAATCAAACCGCTTGACGGTGATGCGCTCCTTGGCAGCCGCCATGGTAAACACAGGGTAGTCGCTGAGCTGGGAGAGTACCTTGCCTGCCCGGTCAATCACCCGGTCCAGCTCCTCCATTTTCAGGTTCAGTGCATCGTTGATGCGCTGGGTCTCCTGGATGGTGAGCTGCTGGCGGTCCATCAGTTCGTTGACATAGAGCCGGTAGCCGGCTGCGGATGGAATCCGGCCGGCGGAGGTGTGGGGCTGCTCCAAATAACCCAGCTCGGTAAGGTCGGCCATCTCGTTGCGGATGGTGGCGGTGGACACATCCAGCCCGGCCAGCTGGGCCACAGCCTTGGAACCAACCGGTTCAGCGGTGGCGATGTAGGTCTCGACGATGGCCCGAAGGATGCGTTTTTTTCTGTCTGACAGCGCCAATTGCACTCACCGCCTTTTCGTTCAAGAGTTTAGCACTCATATTCCCTGAGTGCTAAAGATACTGTACCACTCCCCCCGGAAATTGTCAATAGTTACTTTATGAATTTATTATAAACAAAAAGTCTCCGGCCATTCCTGGCGGAATGACCGGAACTGTGCTAATTCCTATATCTTTTTATCGGGAGTTCCACAGCAGCACAGGATACCGTTTTACCTGTTCGGCGGGATGCGCAAACTCAAAACCGGCCGGCTATTGGTCCGCCAGAATCAGATTCTGGATGTTGTTCCGGCCGGTTCCATTTTGGAGCAGGTAGATCGTGTATATTTCGCCGCTGGAGACATTTAAAAAGAGGGAGCCGAAGGTCTCATGGGGCGGATAGACGCCCAGCCATGCGGAGTCCATCGCCTCGATGTCCATCTGTGAAGGCATGGGCGCAAGATTGGTGTCCGCATAGAAAAATTGATAGGTTCCGGGTACAATACGCCGAAAGGCGGCCACCTCTTTATACCGCAGGTCGCTGTAAATGACCCGGCCATCGCTCATCACAACGTCCAGCGGTCCGCTGTTATAGGCCAGATTTCCAATTCGGAAGCTGGAGTATCCGTTGGCTGGCGGACAGCATTTGTCCGGAATCTGGAGAAGATCCAGTCCGCTGGCCGTCCGGATGATTGCGATGGTGGTATAGCTGCCCCTTTGAAATGGCATAGATTTCCGAATGTAAATCTGTCCGTTCGTGCCGGTAACTGTGACCGTCTGATAGCTGGTACGCACCCTGCCGTATCCGGTGACGGCAGCATAGTTCAGCCGGTTGGCAAACCGGCTGTTTCCCACCAGCACGCGAAACGAGGGGTAGTTGTACGCCGCATTGAGGAACCGGACGCGGGAAGTGCCGGACTGCTGCCCGCTGTCGGGATAGAACCAGCTGTTGTCGCCGGGATAGACCGGTCCGCCTTCCCCTAAGGGCGGCAGCGGGACAATCGGTTCAGAAATCATATCGTCCCCTGGGTAAACCGGTCCACCCTCCCCCAAAGGCGGCAGCGGGACAATCGGTTCTGAGATCATATCGTCCCCTGGGTAAACCGGCCCGCCCTCTCCAGGTGTGGGCAGAGGGATCACCGGTTCTGCGCCGCTGCTGGAGCGCGCCGCTGACGTAAGATAGTAGTGAAATCCGCTTGGATTCATAATAATGTGAACAGGAACAAAAGTTCCAGTATCCTCCTTTCCAATGGCGCTATCCTATCTTATGTACCAGACGCTTCATCGGTGTGCGGTCCGACTCCCTTCTCCCTTCCGCACAGGAGAATAACTCTATGAATAAATGGGGTGGGCGGCGTTTTATCGCCTTAAGTATTCCGGCGGTCTGTACTGCAAAGCCTCCGCCAGATGGGTGGGCTGAATCTCACCGCCGCCGTCCAAATCGGCGATGGTGCGGGCCACTCGAAGGATGCGGTCATAACTGCGCGCAGTCAGTCCCATGCGCTGAAATGCCCCCTTCATCAGCCGCTGGCAGCCTTCGTCCAGGGCGCAGAAGCGGTCCAATCCCTCTCGGGTCAACTGGGCGTTGCAGGGGACTCTGGTATCTTTCTTCCGCTGGGTCTGAAGCATCCGGGCCAAATCCACCCGCGCTTTCACCTGGGCGGAGGACTCCGCCCGCTCCCGCTGGGCCAACTCGTCAAATTCCAGAGGAGCCACCTCCACGAACAGGTCAAGCCGGTCCAGCAGAGGGCCGGACAACCGGGAGAGATATTTTTTCACCTCCCCCTCAGTACACCGACACCGGCCGGAGGGATGGCCATACCAGCCGCACTTACAGGGGTTCATGGCACACACCAACATAAACCGGCTGGGGTAGACCACAGTACCCGCCGCCCGGGAGATCTGAACCTGGCCGTCCTCCAGGGGCTGGCGCAGCACCTCCAATACCTCCTTGGGAAATTCGGGAAGCTCGTCCAGAAAAAGCACACCATTGTGGGCCAGAGAAATCTCACCAGGACGGGGGTTGGAACCGCCGCCCGCCATACCAGTAGCGGAGATTGTATGGTGCGGGGAGCGGAAGGGCCGCAGTGTGACAAGGGGCCTCTGGGCACTGGTCTGCCCCATAATCGAGTGAATTTCGGTGGACTCCAGCGCCTCCTGCCGGGTCATGTCAGGCAAGATTCCAGGCAGGCGTTGCGCCAGCATGGACTTTCCGGTTCCCGGCGGGCCGGACATCAGGACGCTGTGCCCCCCGGCGGCGGCAATCTCCAAGGCACGCTTCACCGGCTCCTGTCCCTTAACTTCTGACAGGTCGGGACAGTAAAAAGCCGCCGGTCCCGGTACCCAAGGCGGGGCAGGCGGGATGGGCTCCTCTCCGGAAAGGTGGCGGACCAGCTGTTCCACAGTCCGGACCGGGTAGACGGCAGGACCCTCTGCCAAGGTGGCTTCGGCGGCATTATCCTCGGGAACATACAGCGCTTGAATGCCTGCCCGCTTTGCGGCCAGGGCCATCGAGAGCATCCCGGCACATGGACGCAGCTGTCCGGACAGGGACAGCTCCCCCAGAAACGCGCAGTTCTCCTTGGGCAGCTTCAGCTGTTCTCCTGCCGCCAAAATCCCCACCAAAATGGGCAGGTCGTACAGTGTACCGATTTTCTTCAAATGAGCAGGGGCCAGGTTGACCGTGATCCGGCTGACCGGAAAGGTAAATCCGCAGTTTTTAATTGCGGCCCGTACCCGCTCCCGGGCCTCGTTTACGGCGGCGTCGGGCAGGCCCACCACGGTGAACGCCGGCAGTCCGCCGGACAGATCGCACTCAGCGGACACCAGATAGCCGGCAACTCCATGGAGCCCCAGGGATTGAATGGACTGTACCACGGTCCCACCTCCTAAAATACCTATGGCCTCTATTGTAATCCCTTCTGGCAGAAAACGCAACCGGTCAGGGCGGTCTAGCCGCGTTCAAACGAAAGTTATGGGGACACGCTTGTCCTGTTACGTCGCCTTCGGCGTTTGTTCCTGTAACGCTGTGAGTATGGCCTCTGCTTCCGCCTGAAAGACAGTGTCTTTGGGCCCCAAACGACCGCTGGTGGGGAACAGTCCCCTTTGGTGCGCCCAAGCCAGCGCCGGCTGGGCAAACCGGGAGATTTCTTCCACGTCGCTGTAATTGCTCAGGCCGGGATAGTCCATCAGCATCGGGCTGCCGGCCCAGCGCCAAATCATCACTGCCATCTGTTCCCGAGTTACCGCATCACCGGGGCCAACTCTGCCATCACCATAACCGCTGATAATGTGCTCGCTGCTGGCCCATCGAAGTGCCTCCCCATAGGGGGCAGATTGGTCCACATCGGTATAATTCATTGCATAGTTGACCACAGGGTTTCCCTGCGCATCATGGAGCAGACCGACCAAAGCGGAACGGCTCAGCGGTTCAGCGGCAGACTCCCGGTCCAATACCATGATGTGCTGGGCGTAAGCCTGTCCGGGATAGGACAGCGCTACCGCATCATACCAGGCCATAAAATAGGTCCCGGTTTTTATCCCGTCCAGTCCGTCTATCCGGCTTCCTGTATAGGTGGACAGAGCAGTCTCCTGACCGGCGTACAAAAACAGCCCTCCGTTGTCCGTGGTAATCCGAAGCATTCCGTCCTGCTCCTCCGCCGCCTCTGCCTTGTGATACATGGCACAGCCGATATCCTGGGGAACATTGTGCACCACCGCAAAAGCGGAAGACTGCGGCGGCAGGGACCGGGTGGATGCGGCACTGTGGAACACATAGAGCCGTTCCCCCACCGTTATGCCGGAGGGACTGCTGGCGGCTCTCCGGCCGCTGTCAATCCAGAAAGTCTCATCGGATAGGTTCATCACATACTCGCCCGACCGTGCGGAGTCCATATACAGACCGGTGATATCCCCATTTTCTCCGGTCAGTATCTCTTTGACCTCTCCGTAATACAGCTGGCTTTCGGGAAGGGGCTGTATACGCTCAAGTTCTGTGTGTTCTGCAGCACGGGAGGCCGGCTGATTTCCCGCCGCTAAGGCGGGGGTGCCCATGGAACAGAGCAGAAAGCCGCTCAGCGCAAGGGCCGTCCATTTTTTCTTCATATTGTATGTCTCCTTTCCAAGACAGATGGTAACATGTTTGACACCAGCGCGGCAGGGACAGGCCATAGTGTTTCAGCTACTCCATATAACATAGGCGCACCCTTTGGGCATATGCAGGCCAGCCTCTGGATTGCTGTGCAGCCAGCGGCGGTGGGCAACCGTCTCCCCAGACAGCTCCAGCGCTCGTTGATAAAAGTCCATAACGGTACCTCCTTGGTTTGTCTTGGCAAATTTTAATACGCAATAATATTAAGTTGCAGCAAACGACTTTGGGATCGTCCAAGAGTATTTGCAGGTCTGTGCTGTTTATGGCAGGCTTTCGCCATACAAGTTTCTAACATCACAGCATTGGACGATAGGATTTGGCTGAAATGGACGATTCCTGCAAGGCTTCTCGCGGGGCTCATTTTGCGCTGAGCTTGTCAGCACAAGTTCAGGGCTTGAAAGACCACGCCGGAAGGATCCTTCCATCTGGAATGCTTAGGGCTTGTTTGAATTTTTTATTCTCCCAGCTTTTTTCGTATCTTTTCCTTAATCCTATGTACTCTTGCTGCCAGCGCCTGTTTTGTGAGTCCCAGTTCTTCGCATAACTCCCGATAAGAATACCCCATGACATATATCTTGTATAACAGGTCAAAATCTTCCTTGGAGACGACCCCCTCCAATTCAAAATTCATATCGAAGTTTGAGTCGGCGGGAGGATTGCTGAACTCTTTGTACCGGTGTAGGCGTTTCGCCCATTTGTTTTCCTCTTTCAAATATTCCTTGGCCTTATAGTGAAGCGCTATGTATAGCCAGCCAACCGGTTTTTCACTGGACAAGACTTTCTTTCTGCGTTTCCATGCCAGAGAGAACATTTCCTGTACTACATCTTCTGCCCGGTCCATTCCATGGTTCCCTGCTATCTTCGGATTCAGATAAGCAAATGCACACTCCTGCTGGAAGAAATCATGAAAAATCTCTTTTGCCTCCTGATCTGTCCCATTCCAAGTATCCATGATATAACACCTCTTTCGTTTCCTTTTCCTGCTCGCTGGACAGCTTTTTACGGATTCGGCGGAGTGTGCCCGCTCATAATCAGGAGGTGCTTCACAATTTCTATAGCTTCCTCCCGTTGACGTTCATTAAAAGGCTCAAATAGTCGAAAAATATAACCGGATTCTTTCTGCGGTAAAATGCCTGTCAGCAGATAATCCGCGCTGGTTCCAAGAGCATCACAGATTTTAATAATGCTGTCATATCCTAACCCCTTTTCTCCGCGCTCCACGCATGTCAAAAAGGATTGGGATAACCCAGAACGATCAGCTAGATCATCCTGCGTCATTCCCAGTTCTTTTCGTTTTTTGTGAATGCGCTTTCCGATTTGTTCCGCTTGCGTTTCATTTCTTTTTGGCATGATATCACCGCTTTCATCTCCTTTGGTGATATTTTACTCGCTTATCAGGAAATTATGAATAGACAAAAGTGCTATTTTTGCGTAAAATATTACTACGGAACTATTTTCCAAAAATTATTTTGCATGATGGGAATTTTTTTAAAAACCGGGGAACTGCCCGATGATCCATCAAACGATCAGAAAATAGGTGAAACCAGCACACACCGTGAAAAACCCAAAACTGCGCAGCAGCTGAGCTGGAAACGGTGGCCAATAAAACTATTTTGTTTATTTTCCTGGGTTACCTCGACAGGGGCAGATCAAAAAGCCATCCGGATGCTCTGGGGGTTTTTGTCTTTGGATGTAGGAGTGGGCGGATCTCCGCAGCAGATGGGCGAAGCATCAGACGCTCAGTGTTTGCGCCATCTTTTCCAGCCAGGCCACAGCTTGAACCAGACCTTCTTCACAGATGGGAAAGGCGGCTGTGGCCAGAATTTCGCTCAGCTCCATCGACATGGGCCCTTGCCAGAATTGGATCGAGAGCTGTTTTTCTTGTCCTTCGGGGGACTCTGGCCGAATAAAAAATCGGGCGCTGCCGCAGCTGCCATACCAGCTGTTGCCGTTTTCCCAGAATAGAAGGGTCGGAATTTCAATTTTACTCAAGGCTGAATGCGCCTCCTTTCTGTTTGTCATTATATCGGAAAACGAATTTTCTGTAAAGGGCTCGCACGCATAGGTGCGGCAGGCATAGTATGGGATGTGGCAATGCCACATGGAACACTTATGGAACGTTAAAGGAGCGCATTATGAGACGATACTATGCTTCTGATTGGGAGCAGAGCAGCCGGGACGGTGTAGTAGCCCATCTCACCGGATGCAGTAGCGGCTGTGGGTGCAGCACCGGGTGCAGTACAGGCTGCGGAAATAGCTGTATTACCAGCTGTGGATGCAGTACCGGCTGCGGGTGCGACAGCGGCTGTGGCTGTGATACCGGATGTGGGTGCAACAGTGGCTGCGGCTACTCCACACCCACGCTGCCACCGGTCCCGCCTTGCCCGGGGCCAGGTCCCTTCCCGCCCTATCCGCCGTCTGTCGGCCCAACCGGACCGACTGGGCCTCAGGGCTATCCCGGCCCTGACGGTGCGGTTGGCCCGACCGGCCCCCAGGGGATTCCGGGTCCTGCCGGCCCTGCTGGCGCTACCGGTGCGACTGGTGCGACCGGTGCGACCGGCGCTCAGGGCCCCACCGGCCCTGCTGGCGCTACCGGTGCGACTGGTGCGACCGGTGCGACCGGCGCTCAGGGCCCCACCGGCCC